>JBEKPC010000039.1:0-35946 GCA_049521155.1 Bryobacteraceae bacterium | reverse complement strand
CTTGTTGTAATGGATCAAGGAAGAGCTTGAATCTGAGCTCGATCGGGCGCGGTGAACGAGCGCCGCGGTCATCGATCGGTCGGCAAAGCCGACATCAGAACGCTTCGCAAACATGGACCTATCGTAAGCGTGAAGCTGATACCGTTCAGGCTTTGAAGTTCCACGGCATGAGCTGGTCGATCTGAGAGATGGGCCAGCCTTGAGCGATACGCTCGAGGGTCTGAGTGAGCCAGGCCAGTGGATCGACATCGTTCATTTTTGCGGTCTGCAAGAGTGTGGCGACGGTCGCCCAGGTTCGATCCGATCGATAAATAGATCTTTTTCAAAACAGCGTATTTTGCGCCCCGCGAATGCGGCGCGGCACTTGAAAATAATCCCAGGCCTGATCCGTCGCGATGCGGCCGCGCGCGGTGCGATTCAAGAATCCGAGCTGGATCAGGTAGGGCTCGTAAACTTCTTCCACCGTGTCCGGCTCTTCGTCGATGGACGCGGCAATCGTGTTCAATCCCACCGGACCGCCCGCGTATTTTTCAAGCACGGTCATCATGATTTTCTGATCGATCTCATCCAGCCCTAAAGGGTCAACTTCAAGCAGATCGAGAGCCTTTTTCGCCACCTCCAGATCCACGTGACCAGCCGCCCGAACCTGTGCGTAGTCGCGAACCCGGCGTAATAATCGATTGGCAATGCGCGGAGTCCCGCGAGCGCGCCGCGCGATCTCTGAAGAACCTTCCGCATCAATCTGCACATCGAGTAGCCGCGCCGACCGCCGTACGATGCTCCCCAATTCCGCCGCATCGTAAGGATTCAGCCGCAGCACCAGCCCGAAGCGTCCACGCAAAGGAGCGCTAATCATGCCCTGCCGCGTCGTCGCGCCGATCGCGGTGAACCTCTTGATCTCCATCGAATGCGTGCGCGCGCCCGGTCCGGTGCCGATCAGAATGTCCATTCGAAAATCTTCGAGCGCGGAATAAATCATTTCCTCGATATCCGGCATCAGCCGGTGAATCTCGTCTATGAAGAAAACCTCGCGATCGCTGATGTGCGTCAGAATGCCGCTCAAATCGAGCTTTTTCTGTAATACCGGTCCCGACGTCTGCTGAATACCCACGCCCAATTCGGCCGCGATAATTCCGGCCAGCGTCGTTTTTCCTAATCCGGGAGGACCATAGAGCAGCACGTGATCCATCGCTTCACCGCGCTTTTTCGCCGCCTCGATCGCGATCGAAAGATTTTCCTTGATCTTCGATTGCCCAGCGAAATCCGCCAGTTTGCTCGGCCGCAGCGCCGCTTCAAACTGTTTCTCCTCCTCCCGCAACGATGCCGAAACAATCCCGTGCATGAAGTCTCAGTTTACTAGCGCACCAGTTTCAATGCCCGGCGGAACAGCGCATCGAAATCATTTGCCCCCTCCGCCGACCGCGCCTTCGTCACCGCGTTCTCCGCCGCTGCTCGCGTGGATCCGAAGTTCATCAGCGCGGAGATCGTGTCTTCTTCCGTCGCGCTGAAACTGCTCTGCGATGGCGCAGCCCCTGCCGCGCGCGCCGGCACACCGATGGAATCCAACTTGTCGCGCAACTCCAGCACCATTCGCTCCGCCGTCTTCTTACCGACGCCCGAAATCTTCACCAATTGATCCACCGCGCCCGTTCGAATCGCTGCAATCAGCTCCGCCGAAGTGAGTCCGCTCAGCGCCGTCACCGCCAGTTTCGGCCCGATTCCGCTCACTGAAATCAATTTTTCGAACAGCATCTTGTCCGCCGCCGAAGGGAATCCAAACAACGACAGAGCGTCCTCCCGCACGTGCGTATGAATGTACAGCGAGACCTCCGCTCCGATGGCCGGCAACGAAGAAAACACCGATACCGGAATCGTCACTTCATAGCCGACGCCATGAACGTCCACCACCACCACATTCGGATTCTTTTCGAGCAGCGCCCCACGCAGATGCGAAATCATGAAGAATACAAGAATAGTATGCGCCGCAGGTTCTTTGTTGATGAGGTTCGAAGTGGACGCGCCGAAATTTCCGGCGACGATGCCCGCCATCTCACCCGCGTTCTCCGCGTGGAAGCCGGACAACGCTACGAAATTTCCGACAATCGCAATGTTTATCTCGCTGAGATTGAGACCGCGCGCAAGGAGCACGTTTCCTTTCGCACCCTCGAAAAACTCGCCGCACCGGCCCCTACCGTGGGCCTGGTTCTCTGTGCCGCGCTCATCAAGTTCGATCATTTTGAATGGATGATTGAGAAGGCGACCGAACTCGGCGTCTCCGAAATCATTCCCGTCGAAACCATCCGCAGCGAACGCGGGTTGGAGCGTGCCGCGCACAAACGAGTCGAGCGCTGGCGCCGCATCGTTCTCGAAGCCAGCCAGCAATCGCGCCGCGCGTTCTTGCCGGAAGTGTCGGAGCCGGTATCGCTCGATCGCATTCTCCATCGCGAAGCAACCCATCGATTCGTCCTCGACGAAAATCCCGACGCGCCATCCTTGGCTGCCGCTCTGCCGGCCCACCGCTCTTCTAACGACACAGTCATGATGCTAATTGGACCGGAAGGCGGCTGGACGGAAGAGGAACGCGGCCAGCTCACCGCCGCGAAATGGATGCCCGTATCGCTCGGCCCGCTGATTCTCCGGGCGGAGACCGCGGCCCTCGCAACACTGGCGATAGTAAACTCCGCTTGGCTGTTACACTAGGGAATTGGTCAATCGCCTCGTATTTGAGAATCTCAAGCACCGGCCGGTGCGCAACTTCCTCAGCGCTATTTTGATCGGCGTCGGAGTCACGATGATCCTTTCGCTGGTCGGCGTGAGCAAGGGTGTCGTCGGCGATATCGCGACACGTTCGCGCGGAACGGGAGCCGATATTATGGTGCGCCCTCCGGGCAGCTCTCTGTTCAATATGTCGGGCTCGAACATGCCCGAAAAAGTCGTTGCGATCGTGCGCCAGCAGCCGCATGTCGCGCTCGCGACCGGCACATTTATCCAGCCGGTGGGAACGCTGTTTACATCCATTGCGGGAATTCATCTCGACGAATTCAACGAGATGAGCGGCGGATTTCACTACATCGAAGGCGGCCCCTTTACCGCGCCGCACGAAATGGTGGTGGATGAAGTGCAAGCGCATACCGAGCATTTACACCCCGGATCGACCATGGACTTCGGCAATAAATGGACCGTGACCGGCGTCGTCGAGTCCGGCAAGCTTTCGCGAATGTTCGCGCAAATCGAGCCGTTGCAGGACGAATATTCCCAGACCGGAAAAATATCGGTGGTCTGGGTAAAGGTCGACGATCCGGCGAATATTCCCACCGTAATTTCGGAGCTGAAGGAGAAGCTCGACGACTACAAAGTCCTAACGATGGACGAGATGACGTCGTTGCTTAGTGCCAACAACGTTCCGATCCTTCAAGGTTTCACAAAGGTCGTCATCGGCATTTCCGTCGTGGTTGGATTTCTGGTAGTCTCGCTCTCCATGTATACCGCGGTGCTGGAGCGAACGCGCGAAATTGGAATCCTAAAAGCGCTGGGCGCATCGCCTTCTTACGTCATGGGAATTCTGATCCGCGAAACTGTTCTACTGGCCATCGCTGGCTCTATTTTCGGCATCCTGATGACATATGGAGCCCAGATTCTGATGCGAACATTCGCCCCGACGTTCCCGATGGTGATGGTTAAAATATGGTGGCCGATCACCGCCGGGCTCGCACTCGCCGGGTCGCTGGTAGGCGCGCTGGGACCCGGTTTCAAAGCCGCAAGACAAGACGCCATCGAGGCGCTCTCATATGATTGAGATTCGCGATCTCACGAAAACCTATCGCCAAGGTGACATCGACGTGCACGCGCTGCGCGGCGTCAATCTCTCCGTTGCGAAAGGCGAGTTTCTTTCGGTCGTTGGACCCAGCGGCTCTGGCAAATCGACCCTGTTCAATATTCTCGGCGGTCTCACCCCGCCCACCTCCGGCACGATTCACATCGACGGCCGGGATCTCCTTAAGATGACGGACGCGGAGCGTACTGACCTGCGCAGGAAATCCGTGGGCTTCGTGTTTCAGAAATACAATCTGCTGCCGACCCTCACTGCCGCCGACAACATCGCTATCGCGCGCGATATCGCGGGAAACAAGGCGGAAGCGGATCCGCAGTTCGAGCAAATTTTGACTCTGCTCGGCATTCGGGAGCGCATGCATCACAAACCCCGCGCTCTCTCTGGCGGCGAACAGCAGCGCGTCGCTATCGCCCGGTCGATCGTCAATCATCCGGCGATTCTGCTGGCGGATGAGCCTACCGGCAATCTTGATACTGAAAATTCCAACGCCGTGCTCGGCATTTTGCGCGATCTCAATCAGCGCGTCGGGCAGACCATCCTCATGATCACGCATAATCCCGAAGCGGCGGCCTACGGTCATCGTATGGTGCACATGCGCGACGGCCGCATGGTCGAATAATACCGGGAACTTTCTTCCGCCCGTGTTGTCTACATGGGCATGTTCGAGCAATCTCTTCTTCTCGATCACGCCGCGGGCAAGAAAACCGGGGCGTTGGCCGCATCCCTCACCGCGCAGACGCTTGCTGTAGGCGTCCTGATCGCTATCCCGCTGATCTTTAGCGATCGCTTGCCGGACGTGCGCCTGTTCATTCCACTCTCGCTCCCATCGCCGCCTCCGCCGCCCCCGCCAGAACATGTCCAGACGGCAGCTTCGTCATCGCGCACCCGGTCCGCCCAGGCAAGGCCTTTCGTGATACCTACGCATGTCTCCGCACTTTCTCAAATCCCCGATGTAGGCGTCATAGAAGCACCCCCGGCCTATGCCAGCGGTGTTGATAACGGCGTGCCCGGAGGCACCGGTTCGTTTTTGGGGATTGCACAACTCTTCCATGAACCATTGCCTCAAACGAAGCCGCATCTGGCGGAGCCCGTCAAAATTCCCGCCAAGCCAGTGCCCATCGGAGGCGATGTGCAAGCGGCAAAACTTCTAAAGAAAATAGTGCCCGTCTATCCGCCGCTTGCCCGCCAGGCGCGCGTGTCCGGGACCGTGCAACTCATCGGCGTGATCGCGAAAGACGGCACGATTCAGCAATTACAAGTTGTCGGGGGAAATCCGCTGCTGGTGAAAGCCGCGCTCGACGCAGTGCGTCAATGGATTTACCTGCCGACACTCTTGAATGGACAAGCGGTTGAAGTCATCGCGCCGATCGACGTGATTTTCACGCTTTCACAGTAATTTTCTTCCACTTTTTCCCGGCGCGAACCGTGTGTGTCCCCGTCGCCGCAATCCATTTGAGATCCGTGCTGCGCGTTCCATCGATCTCAACGGCACCAGCCTTCAGTAACCGCTCGGCCTCGCTCCTGGTTGGTGCAAGTCCCACCGCAGCCAGCATTTGCGGTACGCGAATTTCCCCGGCTTCGCCGTACTCCACCGTCTCGATATCGGCCGGTTCGCCGCCCTGCCGCACTTCGCGATTGAAGTCGTCCGCCGCCCCGATCGCCTCGGACACCGAATGAAAATCTCGAACAATGAGTCCGGCCAATTCCATCTTCACGTCCATCGGCTCGCGTGATTTCATGGCCGCGATATCCGCCAGTGAAGCGTCGGTCAACAATTCCCAGTAACGCCACATCAACGTGTCGCTGACGCCCATAACTTTCCGGAACATCACTTTCGGAGCTTCCGTGATGCCGATATAATTGCCCTTCGACTTCGACATCTTCTCCACGCCGTCGGTGCCTTCAAGCAAGGGCACCGTGGCGACGATCTGCGGAGGCTGACCCCAATCGCGCTGCAATTCGCGCCCCACGAGAAGATTGAATTTCTGATCGGTGCCGCCCAACTCGACGTCGCATTCCAGCATTACGGAATCGTAGCCCTGCGCCAGCGGATACAGCAGCTCATGCATCGAGATCGGAGCGTTCTCCTTCATCCGCTTCGCGAATTTGTCCTCCTCCAAAATCCGCGCGACAGTATATTTCGAGCACAGTCGAACAATGTCCTCGTATTTCAGCGGCTCCAGCCACTCGCTGTTAAACCTCACTTCCGTCTTGTCCCGGTCGAGAATCTTAAAAACCTGCGACTTGTACGTTTCCGCGTTCTGATTCAACTCCTCGCGCGTCATCGGCGGACGAGTAATGTTGCGCCCCGTCGGATCCCCGATCAACCCGGTCATATCGCCGATCAAAAAAATCACCGTGTGTCCCTGGTCCTGAAAATGTTTCATTTTCCGCAGCAGCACGGTATGGCCCAAATGGAGATCAGGCGCCGTCGGATCGAAGCCCGCCTTCACGCGCAGAGGCTTTCCCGTCTTGAGGGATTTTTCCAGACGATCCTTAAGATCCTCCTCACGGATGATTTCCGAGAATCCCTTCTTGATGTAAGCGAGTTGTTCAGGCACCGGAGCAAAGTTCACATCACCATTGTAAAGTGGATGCTGTGCGCTTCCTAACCACCATGAGCATTCTTCTCGCCAGCGCGGCCGCCGCGCAGTCCCTTAGCGATCGCTATTTCGACGAATACTATTTCCCCCACAATCCGACCGCCGCCACCTCGGCCGGCATCCATAAATACGACGATCAGCTCGAAGACTATTCCGCCGGCGGTGCCAGGAAACGCGCTGCGATCCTGAAGAAGTTCGAGGCCGATTTCGCGAAGCTTCCCGCCGGCCCCGACCGCGATCTGGTTCTCTTTTCCATCCGCGCGCAGCTTCTGGAACTCGAAAGCATCCGCATGTGGGAAAAGAATCCGGACCTCTATTCGAGCGGCCTTTCGAACAGCGCCTTCGTCATCATGAGCCGCACCTTCGCGCCGCCTGAAGTGCGTTTGAAAGCGCTCACCGCGCGGGAGCGCCTGATGCCGAAAGTGCTTGCTGAAGGGCGCGCGAACGTCAAACGGCCTCCCCGCATTTACCTCGACGTCGCGATCGAGCAACTGCCCGGCATCATCTCTTTCTTCGAACATGACGTTCCACTGGCCTTCGTGGCCGTGAAGGACGAAGCTTTGCTGGCCGACTTTCATTCCGCCAATGCGGCCGTGATCGATGCCCTCAAAAAGCAGGAAGAGTATTTGAAAAAGCAGGCAGCGAGTAAATACGCGGCTGAAGATTTCAAGCTCGGCGTAGCGAACTTCACGAAGAAACTGGAATACGAGGAAATGGTCGATATTCCGCTCGACCGCCTCCTTGAAATCGGATATGAGAACCTGCACGCGAATCAGAAAACGTTTCGTGAAACCGCGGCGGCCATTGATCCGAAGCGTCCCCCACAGGAGATTCTTGACGATCTGAAGAAGGACCATCCCGCGCCAGATAAGCTGCTCGACGCCTTCCGCGAGACTTGCACCAAGCTGGCGGCGTTTGTGAACGAAAGGAAAATTATCACGATTCCTTCGCCCGTGCCGCCGATTCTGGAAGAGACGCCGCCGTTCATGCGGGCGTTGACGTTCGCTTCGATGGATACGCCGGGCCCTTATGAAACGGTGGCGAAAGAGGCCTTCTTCAACGTCACCCTTCCGGAAAAAGATTGGAAGCCGGAGCGTGTCGAAGGCTTCATGGCGAGCTTCAACCGCGGCACGATTTTGAGCACCGCCGTTCACGAAGCGTATCCCGGCCACTACGTGCAATTTTTATGGATGCAGCAGGTCGATTCGCGCGTGCGCAAGCTGATCGGAGCCAATTCGAACGCCGAAGGTTGGGCCCATTACTGCGAACAAATGATGCTCGACGAAGGTTATTCGAATGACCCGAAAATGCGCCTCGGCCAGTTGCAGGACGCGCTATTGCGCAATGCGCGCTACATCGTCGGCATCGAAATGCATACCGGAAAACGGACGTTTGAGCAAGGAATCGAGTTCTTCGAAAAAGAGGGTTATCAGAGCCATGAGGTAGCGGAGGTCGAAACCAAACGCGGCACGTCGGACCCGACGTATCTTTATTACACGCTGGGGAAACTGCAAATCCTCAAACTGCGCGAGGACTATCGCCGGAAGATGGGCGCACAATATTCGCTCCAGGAATTTCACGACAACTTTATGAAGCAGGGATTTCCTCCCATCAAGATCGTTCGACACGCGCTGCTCGGCGACGATTCTCCCACACTCTGATGCCATTTGAAAATCATCTGAAACTGCATGTTGCCGAACGCCACGCAGACGGAGTTACAGTCCACTTCCCGCTCTCGCCTGAGTTCCTTAATTCGCACGGTGTGCTCCACGGCGGCATCACCGCGACCATCGCCGATGAAGCCGCCTGGCACGCGATCGAGCACCATTTCGGCAAGCCGACCAATTGCACCACCACCGAATTGAAGGTAAATTATCTGCGGCCGATCTTCGGCGAAAAAGCCGTCGCCAGAGCTTATTTGGTGCGAGCCGGAAAAACACTCTGCGTCTCCCGCATCGATATTTTTGACGACATGAACAATCTTGCCGCGATCGCCATCGTCACTTACATGCTGCTATAGAACGATAACCACGCGCCCCAGCACCGCGCCGCGCTTCATCTCTTCAAACACCGCCGGCAAAGCTTCCAGCGGCCTGGTTTCGATATAACAACGGATCGGAAACTCCCCCACTAGCTCGAACAGCTCCCGTAGGTCTTCGCGCGTGCCCACCGCCGACGCCACGATGCGTGTCTCGCCTGAGACCAGCGCCACCGCTGATACTTTGAACGGCTCGTTCGGCATTCCCACCACCGCCAGCGTGCCGCCTTTTTTTAAGACTCGCAGAGCCGTTTCGTACGCTGCCGCGCTGGCTGAGGTTACCAGCGCCACATGTGCGCCGCCGATCGATCGGACTCTTTTCGGCACCTGCTCCGTCGCCGCGTTCACCGTCCATTCTGCGCCCAATGATCGCGCCAACTCCAGCTTTTCGTCCGCGATATCGATTGCGCACACCTGCGCGCCCATCGCATGAGCGATCTGCACCGCCAGGTGTCCCAACCCGCCGACGCCGAATATGGCCACCCTTTCGCCCTTCGCGAGCCCCGAATTCTTCAGCGCTTTGTACACCGTCAGACCCGCGCAGAGCAACGGCGCCGCTTCCTCCGCGCTCAGGGTGGCGGGCAATTTCGCGACATGCGACGCCGGAGCTTTCAGATACTCGGCGAATCCGCCATCGACCGTGCAGCCGGTGATTTTCTGTTTGCCGCATAGCGTTTCGCGGCCTGCGCGACAGTACTCGCACTCGCCGCAAGTCCAGTGCAGCCACGGTACGCCGACATGATCACCAATCTTCAAATCGGTCACGCCTTCGCCTAGCGACGACACCACCCCCGCGATCTCATGCCCGCCGATCAGCGGCATTTTCGTGATCGGACGCAGCATATCCCAGTCGCCTTCGGCCAGGTGCAAATCGGAATGGCACACGCCGCACGCAGTCACTTTAATCAATACTTCGCCCGGACCGGCGACCGGGGTCTCCACTTCCTCAATGGCAATGGGTCCGGCGAATTCGCGCAACAAAGCGGCTCTCATAAGATGGTCCGTCCTCCGTCGATGACGATCGTTTGTCCAGTGATCCAGCGGCCCGCCCGCGATGCTAAAAATACAGCAGCGCCTGAAATATCCTCCGGATCGCCCAAGCGCCGCAGCGCGGTTCGGTCTTCCGACCCTTTTCGCAACTCCGGATCCTCCCACAGCGCGCGCGCGAAATCGGTTTTCACTAACCCTGGCGCGATGCAGTTTACCCGAATATTTTGCGGACCCCATTCCACCGCCAGATTGCGCGCGAGCTGCATGTCGGCGGCCTTCGAGATCGCGTAAATCCCCAGGATCTCCGTGCCCTTCAAGCCCCCAATGCTCGATACGATAATGATCGAGCCGTCGCGTCGCGCGGCCATCTCCGGTTGCACCAGATTCGCCAGCCACAAATTGCTGCGGACATTCGTCTCCATCACTTTGCTGAACACCTCATCGGTGATCCCGGTCGATGGTCCGTAATAAGGATTGATCGCCGCATTGCAGACCAACGTATCGATCTTGCCCCATTTCTCGCGTGTTTTCGCGATCAGCGCTTCGCAATCCGCGCGCCGCCCGATGTGGCAGGCAATCGCGATCGCCTCATGCCCCTCCTTCACAATCGCGGCCGCCACCTCTTCGCACGCGTCTGCTTTGCGGCTGGAAATAACCACTTTCGCGCCGGCCCGCGCCATCTCCTCCGCAATCGCCCGCCCGATTCCTTTGGTCGACCCGGTGACAACGGCAACCTGGCCTGTCAAATCAAACATCATTTTCTCCTTATTTTTTTCTGCTAGCCGAAAACGTTCCGCTCGGCTGATAGAACACTAAATCGTCGCCTTTGAACTCGACACTATAGCCGTTCAATTCCTTGATGTTGAACTTCGTGCCGCGCACGGGAACCAAATTGTAGACCGGCTGGCCGGGAAGCGTCAGCGTCAGTGCCGTATCGCCCTTCAGTGCGACTACAGCAAGCATGGGACCGCGCTGATACTCGCCGGCGAGAGGCGTCAAGAAAGTCCTTTCCATCATGTTGCGATCGCCCCGGCGGACGAATGTGATGTCTTTCAACGTCGACTCGAACGGAATCCCCAGCGAATCGATCTCGCCCGCCAGGTTCGTGTGAAACTGAACTTTCTCCTCGGAAAACGGATTCAATTCGTTCTTCGGCACCTCGAACACATCGTAGTGAAAATGCGTCAACGCGCCGCCCAACCCATGATAGTCGAGCTTCAGCGCCCCGCCGGCCTGCTCGATCTTGACGATGCCGTAGCCGGGATGCTCATACTCACCCGCGTATTCGGCCAGATCGTGCGATGGATGGGTTCCCGTTCGTTGTGTGGTGTAACCCTTCTGTTTCGCCGCCAGCTCAGAAGCTTTGGTCATCGCGATCTGCCTCTGCACGCGTGTGGTCCAGTCGATTTGATCAAGCCCCAGCAGCCGGTCCCAGATGTTGTACGCCACCACTGCGGGCAGGGCGCTTGCATCCTGATTGGTCAGAATCACCAGTCCGATATTTTCCTGCGGCAGGAACGCCACCAGCGAACTGAAGCCGTCGATATTCCCGCCGTGATGCACGAATTTGTGGCCACGATAACTGGTGACGAAAAATCCCATTCCATAAGCCAGGTCGCCCAATTCTTTATCGGGCGACGGAGCCTGGATCGCCATCTGCGGAACCATCATCTGCATTTCATTCGTCGCTGAAAGCACGCCCCTGCCCTTTTCGAGGTGCATCATGACGTACTTCGTCATGTCCTCCAGGTTCGAATTGATAGACCCGGCCGGTCCTATGGAATCGAGGTTGCGGAACGGCACATCCACCACGATGTTGTTCGCGACTTTATAAGGTAGCGAAAAATCGGCCGATTTCTGCGACTCTATCACTGAAAAGTTCGAGCCCGTCATGCCCAGCGGTTCGAAAATCGTTTTTTGCACAAGCTGTTCCCACGTTGTTCCCGCGACATGCCCGGCCAGATAACCGGCGGTCATGAACATCAGGTTCTGGTATTGAAATGTCGTGCGAAAATCTTTGTTCGGCTCCAGATAGCGCAGCCGTTCAAACAACTCCTCCCGTGAAAACGGTGAGTTGTACCACATCAAATCGTGGCGAGGCAGGCCGGACCGGTGCGTCACCAGATCGCGCGCCGTCATGCGCTCCGTCGCGACCGGATCCCACATTTTGAAACCCGGAAGATAGTCGCGCACCGGCTTATCCCATTCGAGCTTGCCCTGATCCACCAGCACTCCGAGCGATGTCACGGTGAACGACTTCGTCGCGCTGCCGATCGCAAACAGCGTCTTCTCCGTCACCGGAAGATTCTTTTTCACGTTGCGCAAACCGTAGCCCTTTGAAAGAATCACTTTGCCATCCTGGATCACGGCGATGGCAAAACCGTCGCACTTCCAGTCCCGTAACGCCTGGGCGGCGAAGGCGTCGAATCCGTCGAGCTTTTGCGCCGAAGCGAGGGCCGCTGCTGCCGCCAGCAGGACAATTTTTCGCAACATGAACGAATGCTAGCACGGGTGTAAACTAGTCCTCATGCGCATTTCTCGAAGCCTTATTATTTTCCTGTCCGCCGCCGCTCTGTGGGCGCAGCCTGCGCGCCGTCCGCTGAAGCTCGATGATCTCGCCCGCTTGCGTGAAGTGCGCGATCCGCAGTGTTCGCCCGACGGCCAGTGGGTGGCCTACACCGTCTCCACCATCGATGCCAAGGAGGATAAATCGACCGGCCACGTGTGGATGATCAGCTACGACGGCAAGACCGACAGGCAGGTCACGTCGAGCACCGACAGCGAATCGTCGCCGCGCTGGAGTCCCGATGGAAAATATTTGTCGTTTACCTCATCGAGGCCGGGGAAAGCGAAGGGCAGTCAGGTATGGTTGCTGCCGCGCGCGGGCGGTGAGGCGATGCAGTTGACCGACGTCAAGGGCCGTTTGCAGGGCTACGAATGGTCGCCCGATTCGACCAAACTGGCGCTGGTGATCGGCGATCCCGATCCCGAAGCCGCCGAGGGTGATGCTCCCGCCAAGCCGAAAACGCCCAAGCCGATCGTCATCGATCGCTATAAATACAAACAGGACGTGCAAGGCTACTTGTTGAGCGGACGGCACAGCTATATTTATCTTTTCGACGTCGCGACGAAGAAACTGGATCGCCTCACGACGCAAAAACACTCCGATGAAGCGGGCCCCGTGTGGTCGCCCGATGGTAAGTGGATCGCGTTCTCGAGCAATCACGATGCGGACCCCGATCGAAATCCCGAAGCGCAGATCTATGTCGCCGAAGCGAAGGCGGGCGTGGCCGAAAAGGCTCTGACGAAGAACGATGTGCGCGCGGGACGCTCGCGCCTGGAATGGTCACCGGACGGGAAATGGATCGCGTTTCTGATCGGCGATGAGAAAAAATACGGCGCTTACGGCATGGAGCGCTTGGCGTTAGTCGCGTCCGATGGAAGCGCGGCGCCGATGCTGGTGAAGGCGGCGAATGATCTCGATCGTGGCGTATCCTCGCCGCGGTGGAGCGCGGATGGAAAATCTCTCACAGTGCTGGTAACCGACGATCGCAATGTGTATCCGGTGCGCGTGCCTGTTTCCGGTGGAAGCGCGGAACGGCTGATGGCGACGCCGGTGGTGGTCTCGAATCCGACGGCGGCAGCGGGATGCTCGGCCGTGATCTCCGGCGGTGATTCCAAGCACGGCGAAATTTATGCATTGCAAGGCGGATCGCTACGCCAATTGACGCATCAAAACGATGAATTGTTCGCGGAGCTGGATATTCCGGCGACCGAAGAAGTGAACTTCAAGAGCAAAGACGGCACGGAAATTCACGGTCTGCTGACGTATCCGGTTGGATACGTGAAGGGCGCCAAGGTTCCTATGCTGCTGCGGATTCACGGCGGCCCGAACGGGCAGGACGCGCATCAGTTCAGCGTGGAACGGCAGATTTTTGCGGCCAACGGATATGCGGTGCTGGCCGTGAATTATCGCGGCAGCGCGGGCCGTGGCCAGAAACACTCATACGCAATTTTCGCGGACTGGGGGCATTATGAAGTCGAGGACCTGCTTGCCGGCGTCGATCACGTGATCAAGATGGGCGTGGCCGATCCCGACAAATTGGGAGTGGGTGGATGGAGTTACGGCGGAATTTTGACCGACTACATGATCGCGTCGGATCATCGCTTCAAAGCGGCCACCAGCGGCGCTGGGACCGCGTTTACGGTTTCGTTCTACGGTACCGATCAGTATATTCTCCAATACGATTACGAGATCGGACCGCCATGGACGGCGAAGGGATGGGAAACCTACGTGAAGATTTCGTATCCGTTCCTGCATGCCGACCGGATTACCACGCCCACGATGTTTCTAGGCGGCGAACGCGACTTCAACGTGCCGGTGCAGGGCGGCCAGCAGATGTATCAGGCGCTGCGGAGCCTGGGCATCGAGACGCAGCTTATCATTTATCCCAATGAGTTTCACGGCATCTCGCGGCCCAGTTATGTGAAGGATCGCTACCAGCGCTATCTGGACTGGTACAGCAAATATGTGCTCAAAGTCCCGGTAGCGTCCGGCGCGACATCGGCTGAACAGTAGTTAGATCAACAGCGACCCGATGGTGCGGACAGGATTCTCTCCATCGGGGATGCGTCTGAGTGCGTCTTGTAATTCCTCAAACTGCCTGACGGTGAGAGTCTCAATCGGCGTCGCCAGCAGCGTGGTGAGGATTGCAGCGGTTAAGTGCGGCGCGAGCGTGTGCGTTACGGTTTTCGTACCAGAGGTAGTTGCAGCCATAAGTTAAAATCTCCTGGCCGCAGTATATTGCGATGCACCCACGGCCCCAGCGGTTGGAAATCCTAAATCCGATAAAGAAAGAACTTAGAGCTGCACCGGCAGAAAGGACGGCGTCTGTATCATAGGGTCGGGGTGTTGCAGGTACAGCAGAAATGGAAGTAGATCTCCTCGGACAATACTCTCGCGAGTTAGCAAAACGAATCGTACGCAGCGCGATGACGCCGGCGCTCTGGCTCTGTTGCTTTGGCGTCGCCTGCTGGATCGCCGCGTACCTCTTCAGCTTCAGGCCGGCGCTAGAAGGCTTGTGCATCCCGCTCGGTATCGCTGGCATGGCGCCTTTGGCTCTCGCCTGTTGGGCTTACGTCTCTTCGCGCTCAAGAAACCGGACAAGCTTCAATCCGAGGAGTATCAGCTTCGCCAAATGGCATTGACTATAATAAAGAAGAATGCTCCTTTGCAGGCGGTTGATCCGGCAAGCGTGGCCAAAATCGTCAATCCTGCGGACGCGAGTAGTGGGAAGACTCATGATTGTATCCGAATATCGTTGTTTCTTGGTTGGGTTCAACGCACTTAGCCTGCCCGTCCAGGACCTAACCGGATTCTTTGAGACCTGCGCTGGGATTGCAAACTGGTACGGCATTTTACCGGGTCAGGTCTTTATTGTTTCTTCCCTGGACGCCAGGACACTCAATCGCCTAATTGGCAGTATGTTTCCAAAGGAATTTTTTATTGTGGCGCAGTTGGATTCAAGCGCCACGGATGGCTGGCTACCGCAGGATGCGTGGGATATTATCAATCAACCCCAGCCGAGTCTCACGGAGTCATTCGAGTCTTTCAGGCGGAGCAGGAATCCTAAGCGAGCGTGTTAATCGATCCGATGCGCTGGGATTCGTAAGCGGCGATGGCTGCGTCCTGTTTCAGGATGTAGCCTAATTCGTCGACTCCTTCGAGTAGACAATGCTTTGAAAACGCGTCGATCGGAAACTCCACCGCGGTTCCGTCGGGAATCGTTAGTGTTTGCGAGGCGAGGTCGATTTTCACGATCGCGCCGGGGGATTGAATCAATACGGCGTGAATATCGGCTGGCACTACGATCGGCAACAGCCCGTTTTTCAAAGAGTTGCCTTTGAAAATGTCGGCGAAGGAAGTGCTGATTACGGCTTTAAAGCCGAACTGCGTTAAAGCCCAAGGCGCGTGCTCGCGGGAACTGCCGCAGCCGAAATTGTCGCCGGCGACCAATACCTGTGCACCTTTCGCGGCTTCTGTATTGAGAACGAAGTCGGGTTTAGGAGCGCCTGAAGCATCGTAGCGCCAGTCATTGAAGAGCTGATCGCCCAAGCCGGCTTTGGAGATGGTTTTAAGAAACCTGGCGGGAATAATTTGATCGGTATCGATGTTATCTACTGGAAAAACTACTGTTTTGCTGGTGAATTGCATCTAGATCAATGTCCTTACGTCGGTGATCACGCCGGTGACGGCGCTGGCGGCAGCGGTGAGAGGGCTCGCCAAAAACGTGCGCCCGCCCTTCCCCTGCCGGCCTTCGAAATTGCGATTACTGGTGGAGACGCTGTATTCGCCGGGTTGCAGTTGATCGCCATTCATCGCGATGCACATGGAGCAGCCGGCTTCGCGCCAGTCGGCTCCGGCATCGCGGAAAATCTGGTCGAGGCCTTCGGCTTGGGCCTGCGCCTTGACCTGCATCGATCCGGGAACCACCATGACGCGAACGTTAGGATTTACTTTACGTCCCTTGAAAACGCCGGCGGCGGCGCGCAGGTCTGAGATACGGGAATTGGTGCAGCTTCCGATAAACACCACGTTGACGGCGTGGCCCAGCAGAGATTTGCCGGCGGGCAGGTCCATATAATGCAGAGCCTTCTTGAGCGTTTCGCGCTCCAGGGGATCGGTGATCCCGCCTGGGTCGGGGACCATGGCGGAGATCGCGATGCCCATGCCAGGGTTGGTTCCGAAGGTGATCATCGGTTCCAGAGTATTTGCGTCGATGCTGATTTCGCGATCGTAGATTGCACCGTCGTCGCTGGGCAGCATTTTCCAGCGGGCGACGGCAGCGTCGAAATCTTTCGGAGCGAAGGCTCGGCCTGCGATATATTCGTAGGTTTTATCGTCGGGCGCGATCAAGCCGGCGCGCGCACCGCCTTCGATTGACATGTTGCAGACGGTCATGCGTTCTTCCATGGAAAGAGCGCGAATGGCCGAGCCGGAGTATTCGATCACGCATCCGGTTGCGCCGCCGATGCCGATTTTTGAGAGCAGATTCAGGATGATATCTTTTGCGGTGACGCCAGATTTCAGAGTTCCATCGATGCGGACGTTGAATGTTTTCGAAGGGCGCTGCAACAGGCATTGAGTGGCCAGCACATGTTCCACTTCGCTGGTGCCGATGCCGAAAGCTAACGCGCCAAATGCTCCGTGGGTCGCGGTATGGCTGTCGCCGCAACCCACGGTCATGCCGGGTTGGGTCAGGCCCAGCTCCGGTCCGATGACGTGGACGATGCCTTGGCGGTCGCTTGACAGGCCGTAGCAGCGGATCCCGAAATCGCGGCAGTTAGTTTCGAGCTGCGCGACTTGAGTGGCGGCGATTTTATCGAGAATTGGGAGGCCGCGCGGAGTGGTGGGCGTTGAGTGATCCGTGGTCGCGATGGTCAGATCGGGGCGGCGAACTTTCAGACCGCGCTCGCGGAGACCGGCGAAGGCTTGCGGTGACGTGACTTCATGCACCAGGTGCAGGTCGACATACATCAGGGCCGGCGCGGCGGGCTGCTGGGAAACGATATGGCTGTCCCAGATTTTTTCAATGATGGTGCGGGGTTTCATAATGCGTTGCTCACTGCTTTCCCAACTTCTGAAGTCGTCGCCGGCTTTCCTTTGGGTTTCAAATCCGCCGTTACCTGGCCTGCGTCCAGCACTTTCCCGATGGCGGCGTTAACGGCGGCTGCTTCCGCGGTCAATCCGAATGTATATTCGAGCATCGCAGCAACTGACCCGATAGCTCCCAGAGGGTTGGCTTTGTTTTGACCGGCGATGTCGGGCGCCGATCCGTGCACGGGCTCATACAACCCTTTCGATTCGCCGAGCGAGGCTGAGGGCAGCATGCCGATGGATCCAGCCAGCACCGCGCCTTCATCACTCAGGATATCGCCGAACATGTTTTCAGTGAGGATGACGTCGAAGCGTTTCGGATTCAGCACCAGCTGCATGGCGCAGTTATCGACCAGCAGATGATCGAGCTCGACATCCGGAAATTCCTTGGCAACTTCGACCACCACGCGGCGCCAGAGCTGCGAGTTTTCGATGACGTTCGATTTGTCGACGCTGGTCAGCTTCTTTCGGCGAGCGCGTGCCAGTTGAAACGCCTTGCGTGACACGCGCTCGATTTCGGGACGGGTGTAGCGCATGGTATTGATCGCATAATCGTCCCAGATGCCGCGCGGCTCACCGTAATAGAGGCCTCCGGTGAGCTCGCGGACGATGATCATGTCGGTGCCTTCGACCAGATGATTTTTGAGTGGGCTCGATTCGACCAGAGCGGGCCAGGTGCGGACGGGTCGCAGATTGGCGAAGACGCCGAGCGCTTTTCGGATCCCTAGCAAGCCTTTTTCGGGGCGTTTATCGGGAGTCGCGTTATCGAATTCGGGCAAGCCAACCGCGCCCATCAGGGTCGCGTCCGCGGCGAGCGCTTTATCGATGGTCTCCTGCGGCAGCGGCGTACCGGTCTTGTGAATCGCGATGCCGCCGATCAGCGCTTCGGTAAATTCCAGCGTGTGGCTGAATTTTTTGGCGACTGCGTCGAGGACTTCGACGGCCGCACTGGTCACTTCGGCGCCAATTCCGTCGCCGGGGAGGAGTAGGATTTTAAGATTCATTTATAAATATAGTCTTGCATCGTCACGGAGCCGCCAGAATTGGCGGCCCCACAAGACACTAGTCGGCGGCTGCGGCGGTCGACTTTGTTTCTTCTACGACTTCCCGCGCCAGTGCGGCGATCTCGTCGTTCCTCAGGCCTTTCTTTCGATCCGCCAGCGCCGTGAAGCGATGATACATCGTATCGAGCTGTTCCTTGGTCAGCGCGGTCCCTAACAGCACTTCGCAGCGCTGCGCCAGGGCGTGACGGCCGCTATGCTTGCCCAGCACCAGCTTTGTTTCGGGCACGCCGACGCTGTGCGGCTCCATGATTTCGTAGGTGGTGCGCTCCTTCAAATAGCCGTCCTGATGAATGCCGGCTTCGTGCGCGAACGCGTTCTCGCCGACGATCGCTTTATTCGGCTGCGGCCCGAAAGTGATGATCGAAGCGAGCATCTGGCTCGCCGAATAAAGCTGCTCCGTGACGATGCGCGTTTGAAACGGCAGGCGATCGGGACGAGTCTTCATCGCCATCACGACTTCTTCGAGCGACGCGTTGCCCGCGCGCTCCCCGATGCCGTTTACAGTACATTCGATCTGGCGCGCGCCGGCGTGCAGAGCGGCCAGGGAATTGGCGGCGGCTAAACCCAGATCGTCGTGGCAATGGACGCTCACAATGGCCGAATCGCCGAGAGCCTGGACCATTCGCCCAATCATGGCCGCGTATTCTTCAGGCACCGAATAGCCCACCGTGTCAGGCAGATTCACGGTTCGCGCACCCGCCGCGACCACGGCTCGGCAGACCTGCTCCAGATAATCCCAATCGGTGCGCGTCGCGTCCTCGGCTGAAAATTCCACATCGTCGCAATGCTGGCGAGCCAGCGTCACCGCCGCCACCGCTTCGTCCAACACCTGCTGACGGGACTTTTTCAATTTGTATTTCAGATGGATGTCGCTGGTCGCGAGGAAAGTGTGAATGCGCGGGCGCTTGGCGTGGCGCAGCGCATGAATCGCGGCCTCGATATCGGGAGTGCTGGAACGCGCCAGCGCGGCCACGTTGGCCCAGGGAAACTCACGGCTGATCGCGTCGACCGCTTCGGAGTCTCCCTCCGAGGCGATGGGGAAACCGGCTTCGAGGATATCGACGCCCAGTTCCACCAGCTTCGCGGCCATGCGAAGCTTCTCCGGCACAGTCATGCTGCATCCGGGCGACTGTTCGCCGTCGCGGAGAGTGGTATCGAAAATGTAAACTCGAGCCATGTTGGTAGCAGCCATGCCTGATTATGAGGCGGTCTTCATGATTTAGCAAATTTATAGTATTTCGACTTGCGATAAGTTCGAATCATTATATAATTGAATTTTATGGAGATGCACCCGCTCCGCGTTTTTCTAACGGTCGCCGCCGAGAAGAGTTTTTCCCGCGCCGCCGAGAAACTGCTTCGTACGCAGCCTGCGATTTCCTTATCGATTCAACGGCTTGAGACCGAACTAGGGGAGAAACTGATCGACCGGTCGGCCAAGGATCTGCTGCTCACCGACGCCGGCAAGATCGTGCTTGAATACGCCCGGCGATTTGAGAACCTGCAAGGCGATCTGGAAAACGCTCTGGCGGAGCTGCGCGATAAATCTGCCGGACGGCTTACGATCGGCGCCAACGAATCGTCCACGCTGTACCTGCTCGATCATATTGAGCGGTATCGCCGCCAGTATCCGAAAATCAAGGTGCAGATCCGCCGCAGCTTGTCGAGCAAGATTCCGGCGGAGCTGATCGATGGCGATCTTGAGCTGGGTATTCTGACCTTCGATCCCGAGGACGAGCGGTTGATCGCGAAGGTGATCTTTACGGACCATCTGGCATTCATCACGTCGCCCAGTCACCGTTTCGCCGCACGCGGTGAAATTTCTATCACCGAGCTGGGTATGGAGACGTTCATCGCGCACAACGTCGTTTCGCCTTACCGCGGGGTAGTCATACGCGAGTTTCAGCGCAATAAAGTGCCTCTCAACATGGATCTCGAAATGCCCACCGTCGAGGCGATTCGCAAAATGGTGCAGCGCAACGAAGGCGTCGCGTTCCTGCCGCGCATGTGCGTCAGCGAGGAACTGACACAGGGCATTCTGTGCGAGGTGAAGGTCAAGGAAATGGTAGTCGACCGGAAAATCCGGCTGGTCTATCCGGCCAAACGCGCGCTTAGCCACGCGGCGCTGGCATTTCTGGAAGTGGTCGGAGGGACTTAGCCGGCTGAGTCGCTTCGAAAGAGGAACTGTTGCTAACTGAGTTGCCGCCGTTTGACCGTAGCCGCGTACCATCCCAACCCCGCCAGACCGATCAGACAAAGATAGAGCGACTTCGGCGCCGGTGTTGCCGGCAGCGGTCCTGAGCCGGTGGGCGTCACGCTTACATCGTCTAAAATCGTTCCGAAGCCCTCAGCATCCGTGAGGTACTGGCCGGAAATGCTAAGAACCGTGCTAGTAGACGTTGCGGTGGCCGTGAAGCTGTAGTTCACATAGTTGCTCGATGAGGCGACCCCATTGGTAGGCGCGGTTCCGCTAAAAAGAATCTGGTTCCCAAACTTAACGACTACAGCGTTCGGAGCGTCGTCAGCGAGCCAGAAGGAAACCGTGTAACTTTGGCCGGCCACTGTCGTCAGGGTCTGGGCGAGAGTGTTTAGGGTAAAGGCATAATCAAGATAAACGAACTGGTTTCCCGAGTGCGGCGCTCCTCCGAAACTCGTTGAATTGGTCACAATGATATCTCCGGCCGTGACGGTCCAGCCGTCCCCAATCGGGCCGGGGCCGTAGGTCCCCATCGCGGGCGCTCTCGAATCCGGGGTCGGCCACAATATTAGTTCCCCGCACCTGCATGCCTAAGCCGGCAGCGAGAGCGAGGAGTGGTAAAGTCTTCGTTAAGCCTTGTGGTATCAAGATCCTCCGTTCACAATTTGAACGAGCGTATCATAAAAGTAACTGGTTCGTAAAGAAATTAGTGAGGATCGATCCTGTAAAATACTTACTGATATGACCGCTCGAATTGGCTGCCTGATGGTCGTAGCGACGCAGCTCTTCGCGCAGGATCCGGAGGCGCCCAGGGTGACGTTCGGAACCACGGTGGTGATTCCGTCAGGCCTCGAAGGCCGCATCTACTACATCAAGCGCGATTCGAAGAAGCTTCCCAGTTTCAAGAAAAAGAAGCCGGTCGGGACCATTTATACGACGGCCTTGAACGTTCCTCCGCAGGATTTCCGGCAGGGCTTTCCAGGAGTCACCCAACGGATCGAATGGTTCGCGATCGACTATACCGGTCGTTTTTGGGCGGAAAAGCAAGGTTATTACAGTTTTTCGCTGCTGTCCGACGATGGTTCGAATCTTTATATCGATCAGGAACTGGCGATCGATAACGATGGAATTCATCCGCCGCGGGAACGCCAGACCAAGGTCTTCCTGCTGCACGGAGTCCATGAGATTCGCGTGTCGTATTTTCAAGGTCCGCGCACTTACCTGGCGTTAGTGTTGAAGGTAGCCCCGCCAGGAGAGCAGCTCCGGATTTTTAGCACAGACGAATTGAAGCCGCCGCCGACCCCCTAGCTCACCGCGGCGATCTTTCAAACAACACCGCATCCACATCGCGAAACGGACCCAGACTCCGATGCTTCCATCCAGCGAGTTCGGGCCGCTTTTCGAACCAGTCTCTCCAGAAATGCACGGGCCCGTTGCCGCCGTAAATGACGAATCGGCCTGACGCGGGCACAGCGCCCTGCAACAGCGCGGTGGCATAATTTTCAGCCTCGGGCGAGTTGGCGAAGGGAAACAGCACGATGTTTCCACGCACCGGATACACCAGCAAAGGGGCATAAAGGAAGCCCGGCATTTTGTAGTCCGGCGTCCATTCGGGCGGCCGAGCCTCAATGAAAGGGCTCGGACAAATCACCGGCGTCCATGCCGGCAGCGCCAGTTCATTCACCGCCCGCGCCGCCGCGCGCCAATCCGAATTGTGGTGCGGCGGCCAGACTTCGCTCCAGTCGCCCATGACTGCCAACGCGCACAAACCCATCACCAGCGCCGCCGGTTTCCAGAATCGCGAGGGAAGAAAGCAAGCAGCCGTCAGTGTTGCCGCAACCGCCGTGCCCGGCAGCGACAGCACCAGGTATCGAGGCACGAACAGGCTGTTTCCCGCAAGGCGTGAAAACGCGAACAGCGCCACGGGATGCAACAGCCACCATGCCAGAATTAATGCCACAGCGGACGCCGGAATCGCCAATCGACTGCGCTCCTTCGCCAATCCGGACCAAATCCAGGCGCCCAGCGCCGCTCCCGCAACCAGTAATAGCTTTAGCGAGTAGAGCAGATCCAGCCATCTGGGCTGCGCCGCCACCACGTGCTCCCTGGCCTGCGCGTTTAACTCGATCGCGCGCATCGCCACCGGGATCAGCAGCATGCCAACGATGCCGAAGAGGAGCGTCACCTGCCACCAGGGCCTCTCTTTGATCCGCAACAGCGCGTAGAGCGCGAACACTATATAAAAAGGCCAGAAGACCAAATGGACGCGCCACAGCAACGCCGCGAAAATCACGAACAGCGCCGCATCCCACCCGCGTCCCTTATCGAACCAGCGAACCAGGAAATATAGTCCCGCCGCCGCCACGCACATCCCCATCGCGTAGGGACGGGCATTCCCCGCTTCGTAATTCAGCCCCTTCAACGCAAAGCAGGCGAAGACCGCGAACCACCACGCATCGGGATGAATCAATCGCGCGGAAAGCGCCCCCACGAACAGCAGCGCCAGGCCCATGAACAGGATCGATGGCAGCCGGTAAGCGATTTCAGACCGGCCGGGCGCCAACGCGCGAATCACCGGATAATAAATCGACTGCGGAACCTGCGGAGCAACGTTCAATGACGGATCCTCCGCGCCGTGTTCCACCACGAACACCGTGGCCGCCTCGTCGGTCCAGAAACTGGAAGGCAGCGGCATCAGCCACAGGCGCACCAGGCAGGCCGCGGCCAACAGAGGCAATCCCCAACGTGTAATTCTCATTCTGTATTAGGCGTGCAGGCCAGCATGGAAAGAGCAACGTGCATCTTCATACGGCCATCATACTTGGTTCCCCACCGGCGCCTGGCGCGTGGCGCGCGGCGCCTGCTAAAGTTAAGTTTCCCCATGAAAATTGCGATTGGCGCAGATCACGCGGGCTTCGTTTTGAAGGACCAGGTCCGGGACACTCTCCGTCTGGCCGGCCACGAAGTCATCGACGCCGGCACCCACTCCGCCGAATCGACGGACTATCCTGATTACGCAGGCGCAGTGGCCCATAACGTCGTCTCTGGCGCCGCCGAGCGAGGGATCCTGGTCTGCTCCACCGGCGTCGGCATGTCGATCGCCGCGAATAAAGTGGACGGGATTCGCGCCGCCATCGCATTCAACCCCGATGAAGTTCGTCTGACGCGCGCCCACAACGACGCGAATATTATTACCATCGCAGCGCGCTACACCGCTCCCGAAGCGGCCAATGAAATGGTGCGCGTATTCCTCGAAACGCCGTTTGAAGGCGGACGCCACGCCCGGCGCATCGGGAAGATTGAGCAACTCGAAAGGGAATCATGACCGTCACCGAAAACACCATGTCTTTGCCTCTAGCCGAGGCCGATCCCGAGATTTACCAGGCGATTCGCCATGAAACCGAGCGCCAGCATTCGCGCATCGAACTGATCGCCAGCGAAAACTTTACCTCGGAGGCGATCCTCGAAGCCGCCGGCAGCATTTTCACCAACAAATACGCCGAAGGCTATCCCGGCCGGCGCTACTACGGGGGCTGCGAACATGCCGACGTCGTCGAAAATCTCGCCCGGGACCGTGCGAAGAAGTTGTTCCGCGCCGAATACGTCAACGTGCAGCCGCACTCCGGCTCGCAAGCCAACCAAGCCGCCTACTCCTCCGTGATCAATCCCGGCGATACCGTCCTCGGCATGAATCTATCGCACGGCGGCCACCTCACTCACGGACATCACCTGAATTTCTCGGGCAAGACGTACAAAATCGTTCCTTATGGTGTCAAAAAGGACGATGAACGCATCGATTATGACGAATTAGCGCGCTTAGCGGAGGAAAATAAACCGAAAATGATCATCGCGGGCGGCAGCGCGTACCCGCGCATTATTGACTTCGCCCGTTTTCGCCAGATCGCCGATGCAGTCGGCGCGATCTTCCTGGTCGATATGGCGCATTTCTCCGGCTTGGTCGCCGCCGGCGTCCATCCGAACCCCTGCGACTACGCCGATATCGTTACCTCCACCACCCATAAAACCTTGCGCGGCCCTCGCGGCGGCCTGATTCTGGCAAAGGAAAAATACGCCAAAGCCATCGATCAAAACGTCTTCCCAGGCACGCAGGGCGGCCCTCTGATGCATGTGATCGCAGCCAAAGCCGTCTGCTTCCGCGAAGCGGCGACGCCGGAGTTCGTGACCTATCAGAAACAGGTGGTTTCGAATGCGCAGGCGCTCGCCGCCGGCTTGGCCGAGGCCGGTTTCCGTGTCGTCTCCGGTGGCACCGATACTCATGTTCTGCTGGTCGATGTCTTCGCTAAAGGCGTGAAAGGAAAGGAAGCCGAGTCTGCCCTCGACCGCGCCTATATCACCGCCAATAAAAATACCATTCCGTTTGACGTAAATCCGCCCTTAAATCCCAGTGGAATGCGATTTGGCAGTCCCGCCGTGACAACGCGCGGGTTTAAAGAGCGGGAAATGCGCACCGTTGCGTCGCTGATCGCGCAGGTGCTGGATCATATTTCGAGCGAGGATGCCCTGGCCGACGTCCGCCGCAAGGTCGCCGAGCTGACCAGCCGGTTTCCGCTATACCCTTGGAAACAAGCTAAATAATAACCAATGCCGCATGTCGTCATCGACGCCCGCCGCATCCGCGACTTCGGCATCGGCACGTACATTCGCAACCTGATTCGCGGACTCTCCCGCCTGGAACATAAAAATCGCTATACTTTGATTCTTCCCTCCCATGACATTTCCGAATTACAGGGATTAGGATCGAATTTCGCCACCGCAATTTATGCTCCCCTGGATACGGAAGTCATGCATAATATTACATTTCCTAATTTTCTGCGGACGTTACAGGGGGATTTGTATCATATTCCGGTTAATTCCGTCGCCTGGTGGATGCCGCAGCCTTATGTTGTGACCATCCATGACATGAGCACGCTGCTCTTCCCGGCCCACCGCAGCTTCCGTAACCGCATGCATGAGCAGCGTTATCGCCGTGGAGCATTGCGCGCCGCCCGCGTCATCACCGTTTCCAACTCCACTCGCCGCGACGTCGAAACGGTGCTTCATGTCCCCCCCGAACGCCTCTGCACGATTTACAGCGCCCCCGACCCCGCCTTCACCGCCGACGCCACCGGTCTGGAGCACGACGGCCAAACCCTGGAACGCTATTCCATCCGCAAACCGTTCATTCTTTATGCTGGCACCATCCGCCCGCAAAAGAACGTTCCGCGCCTGATAGAGGCCTTCGCCGTGCTTCGCGCCGAACTGGAAAATCACCCCGAATTTCGCGATTTGCGACTCGTGATCATTGGCGACGAATTATCGAAATATCCCGGCGTGCGCCGCGCCGTGGTATCCAGCCGCGTCGAAAATTTCGTCCGCTTTCTGGGCTTCGTGCCCATGGAAACTCTGCGCGTGTTTTATCGCGGCGCCGCGGCCTTCGCTTTCCCCTCGCTCTATGAAGGATTCGGCCTCGCGCCGCTCGAAGCGATGGCCTGCGGCACTCCAGTCGTCGCCTCCAATCTCCCCTCGCTGGTCGAAGCCGTGGGAGATGCGGCGGAACTGGTCAGCCCCGATAATGTCTTCGATATTGCCCGTGGAATTCGCGATGTTTTACTCGATCAGGAGCGCCGGTCCGCCCTTGCCACAGCCGGTCCCGCGCAAGCCCGCCGCTTCAATTGGGATCATACCGCGCAGCAGGTCCTCGATATTTATCGCGATATTAAAAGTTAATTCCGTAAATACGAATTGACTTACATTACGTATAGGAGTACTATTCCACTAAAGCTATCCGTATAGGATGGCATGCAGAGGATACAAAACACGGTATGGAATGGACTCGTTCGGATACGTTGGCGCTCGCCATGTACAACTGTACGCAATGCCACGGAGCGGGATTGCGGCTGGCAAGAAAAGGCGCGGTTGTGCCCTGTAATTGTGTGCTTCGAGCTATTTTTCGCATCTGCTACGATAAATTCCTGCGTTGCGCGACGCAGGAAAAATACTTGAGCCGGGTTTCGCTGGAGGCGCATGCCGGCCGCAGCCGCCCGTCCACATGGGGGCGAAAAGACGAAGAATATATCGCCGATTTTACACTCATTTCCAAGCGCTACTTGGATGAATTCGAGCAAAAACTGTTTCGCTATCATTTTTTGCTCGGCGCAGACTGGAAACTCTGCTCCCGCCAGTTACAAATCGATCGGGGAAATTTCTTTCATGCTGTCTATAGGATCGAGCAAAAACTCGGACGTGCCTTCCGGGAAATAGAGCCGTATCCCTTATATCCGCTGGATGAATATTTCAACGGCCCGTCCCGTCTTACGCCGTTGCGCAAAACCATCACGTCCGAAACCCCAGCCGTCCTGCTGCCGCTCCGCTTGCAATTCCCGATGCCGCTCTCGGCCTGATCGCGGGTGACAAGCCGGCAAAAGGTGCGCCGCCGCCGCGCTCTTTTTGCCGGCTTACGTAAGAATTCTCGGCCAGTCACCGCACTAGACCGTAGTGCCGCCTCCACTCAGACCGCTCCATCCAGATGCGTTTCTCAACCGAGGGAAGCTGAATCAGTTCGACCGTTTGACCACGGGTCAACTCCAGGCGACGCTATTGCCCGGGCAGAAAGACTGCCTGAAAGCACGGCCGGACGGGACCATCCTCGATGGCCATCATAGAATCTTTGTTCTTCGCAAGAGAGGCGTTCCCGTGGATTCGCTTCCAAGAGATGTAATCTTAAAGACAGGCATCTGATCATCATGTTCACCGAGCTATTTCAAGTCGAAGGACCCTGGCCCGGCCGGCTGGCCATATCGGCGCGTCCACGCGGTGGCGACTGGCTCGACCAGGAGATGCGAGCCTGGCGCCACGCAGGAATCGATGTCGTCGTTTCGCTTCTCGAACCCGCGGAGGCCGCCGATTTGGACCTTGCACGTGAGAGGGTGCACAGCGAGGCAAACGGAATCGAGTTTCATTCATTCCCGATTCCAGATCGCAGTGTTCCGGCCGGGGTCAAGATTCGGAATTTCGTGAGCGATCTCGACTCAAAATTAAGCCAACGCAAGAATGTAGCGATTCATTGCCGCCAGGGAATCGGACGCGCTGGTCTCATCGCGGCCGCTCTTCTCATCGAACAGGGACTCGGTCCCGAGGAAGCAATTCGGCGTGTCAGTACCGCGCGCCACGTCCCGATTCCCGAGACTGAAGAACAGAGGCTCTGGATTGAGTCGTTCGCCGCAGCGCTCGCCCGCAAGCCCTAACGCCGTGCGCTGAAAAATTTCAGCATCAACTCCGCGCACTCCGCCCCCATCACTCCTTCCACGATCTCCACCCGGTGATTCAGCAGCTCCGAATCGGCCACTCGAAACTTGCTCCGCACTCCGCCAAAGCGCAAATCCCTCGCCCCGAACACCAGTCGCTCTATGCGTGCAGCGACCAGCGCGCCCGCGCACATCACGCATGGCTCCAGAGTCGAATAAAGCGTCGCCCGCTCTACGCGATAATTTCCCAGCGCCGCCGCCGCCTGCCGCAACGCCAGAATTTCCGCATGTGCCGTCGGATCGTGCATCTCGACCGGAGCATTACGGCCGCGCCCGATCACTTCGCCGCCGATTACCACCACCGCACCCACCGGCACTTCGCCCGCGCGCTCCGCTTCATGCGCCAGTTCCAGCGCCTCGGCTATAAAATGTTCGTCTTGTGTTCGTCGCCGTTCGTCCATGGAAAACCGCCATTCGCCGATCCGCGAGCCGGATCGCGGCGGGCGCTCCTCTAGAATATAAAGTATGTTCCGATACGTGTCGCTGATGTGGAAAAATTCCCTGCGCAACCGCCGCCGCAGTATTCTCACCATGATCAGCATCGGCATGTCGCTTTGTCTGCTCGGAGTGCTGGGCGCGCTTTATCGCGGATTATTCCTCGCTCCGCCCACCCCCGGCCAGGAGTTGCGCTTGGTGGTGCATCACAAGGTCTCGATCACCCAGCCTCTGCCATTCAGCTATGAGGCGAAAATCCGCCAGGTCCCCGGCGTGCGTGATGCGATGGTCTGGCAGTGGTTCGGCGGTACATATAAGGATGCGCGCGACCAGAAAAATTTCTTCGCCCGCTTCTGCGTGGAGCCCGACAAGTTTTTCCGCGTTCGTCCGGGGATCGCCCTGCCGGACGATCAGCAGAAGTCGTTCGAGCATCTGCGTACCGCCGCCATCGCCAGTTCCGATCTGGCCGCGCGCATGAACTGGAAAGTGGGCGAAAAAATCTTCCTCACCGGCGATATCTTTCCCGTGAACCCTGAGCTGACGCTGGTTGGCATCTTCGACGATCCCAACACCAGCGAAACACTTTTTTTCAGCCAGATCTATCTGCGCGAAATGCTCGGCGTCAGCAGCGGCCGTCAGGATATGGTCGGCTCCTTCCAGGTGCAGGTGGAGCGCGCCGATCAAGTCGGATCGGTGGCCCGGCAGATCGACGATCTCTACGCCAACTCCACCGCGCCCACCAAGTCCGAATCGGAGCAGGCCTTCACGCTGCAATTCGTTTCTTTCCTCGGCAACGTGAAAGTGTTTCTGATGAGCATCTGCGCCGCGGTCACCTTCACCGTGCTGCTGGTCTCCGCCAACACTATGGCGATGTCGGTGCGCGAGCGCATCCGCGAAGTCGGCATTCTCAAAACGCTGGGCTATACTCCCGGTACCATTCTTTTTCTGATCCTCGGCGAAGCTGGCGTTCTCTCGCTGCTTGGCGGCTTCGTTGGATTGGCGCTCGCGGTCGCGCTTACCAGCGTGGTCCGCAACGGTCCCAGTTTCATCCAAGCGATGAAGACGCTCACTATCACGCCCGATGTTGGTGCGGCGCTGCTCTGCACCGCCGTTGTCATTGGCATCGGCAGTTCGTTCATCCCGGCGTTCAACGCATCGCGCACGCCCATTCTCGAATCGTTAAAGAATTCAGGCTGATTTTTATGGCGATCCCCATTGCATACAATCTTCGCAACCTGACGGTCCGCAAGACCACCACGTTGATGACCGCCCTCGGCATCGCGCTCACGGTTGCCGTGCTGGTCGCCGTGCTCGCGCTGGTCAACGGATTGCATTCCGCGTTCGCCGCCTCCGGCAACCCTTTGAATGTTCTCGTCATGCGCAAGGGCTCCACGTCGGAGCTAAGCGGCGGCATGACGCGCGATGCTTTTGAAACTCTCAAAGCCAAACCCGGCATTGCCCGCGGCGCCGATGGTTTGCCTCTGGCGTCGCTCGAACTCATCACCGTTATCAATCTGCCCAGCCCCTCGCATCCTGACGGCATGAATATCACTCTGCGCGGCCTCACCCAGGTCGGCCTCGATATTCGGGAGAAGACGAAAATCGCCACCGGCCGCTGGTTCCGCGCCGGCCAGCGCGAAGTGGTGGTCGGTAAGTCCATCGCGAAACGCTATCCAGATGCCGAGCTCGGCCGCAAGCTGCATTTTGGACGCGGCGATTGGGAAGTGGTCGGCGTCATGGATTCCGATTCCAGCGCCACCAATAGCGAAATTTACGCCGACCTGAACCAGATGGCCGGCGACTTCAATCGGCAGGACGGGCCAAGTTCCGCTCTGCTCCGCGCCACCGATGCCGTCGCCGCGCAGGCGCTCGTAAATTCCATCAACGACGATCAGCGCCTCAATTCGAACGCGCGCACGGAGCTTGATTATATGGATTCGCAAACCAATTCAGCCGCGCCCGTCCAATACCTCGGCGTGTTCGTCGCCATCATCATGGCGGTCGGCTCCAGCTTCGCCGCGATGAACACTATGTACGCCGCCGTCGCCCGCCGTGCAAAAGAAGTCGGCACTTTGCGCGTGCTGGGATTCTCGCGCGGCAGTATTCTAACCAGCTTTTTCCTGGAATCGCTGTTGTTATCGCTGCTCGGCGGAGCCATCGGCTGCCTGCTGGTGCTGCCTCTCAACAACGTCACCACCGGTATGATGAGCTTCACCAGCTTCAGCGAAATCGCATTCAACTTCCGAGTCGGTCCGGAAGCCATGGCGCTCGGCATCGGATTCGCACTATTAATGGGCGCAATCGGCGGAGTCTTCCCAGCCCGCATGGCGGCCAAAAAAGAAATTCTAGTAGCCTTGAGAGACATCTGATGTCCCCAATTTTTCACCCCATCCACTCAGCCCCGCCGCGTTTGCCTTGTGGGGCGGCGCCATGCGCTGCCAGCGATAGCGATGAAAGCCCCATCGGGAGCGAGCGCGAGCGCTGGGCCACCAACGTCAGCCAGTGTGTGGTGGCGCGAGCTTCAGCTTGCAGCGGCGGCTTCAGCCGTCGTCCGAGCCGCGACCACAGGGAGCGATCTTAAAAAATCAAATGGACGCTGAATTAAAATCTCTCCGCATCGACCGCAGCAAGAAGCGATCCGAGCAGCCCTCGCGCTGGGCCACCGGCTGGATCCTTGGCGGAGTCTTGCTCATTCTGCTCGGCGGCGGAGCCTTCTACGCCTACGGCATGCTCACCCGCGCCACCGAAGTTGAGGTCGTACGCGTTCATGCCACTTCGGCCGGAGACGCCGCGCGATCGGGCGACGTCATCCTCAACGCCACCGGCTACATCGTCGCCGCGCACAAAATTGAACTCGCCGCAAAAGTCGTCGGCAAAGTCGCCTGGATCGGCGTCGAAAAAGCCGACATGGTGAAGAAGGATCAGGAACTCGTTCGCCTCGAAGACGACGAATATCGTGCGCAAGTCCAGCAGGCCAAGGGCGCGCTGGCGAATCTGGAAGCGAGCCTGGCCCGCGCCATGAACGGGTCTCGGCCCGAGGAAATCGCCAAGGCGAAAGCGGATCTTGATAATGCCCGCGCCAACGATGTCAACGCGAAAGTGACTCTCGATCGCACCAGGAAGCTGGTCGACGAAGGCGTCCTTTCAAAACAAAATTTAGACGATGCGCAAGCGAAATACGATAGCTCTGTCGCCCAAACCATGTCCTATTTCCGGACCTACGACTTGGTTCACATGGGTCCGCGAAAGGAAGATATCGACGCCGCGCGCGGCTTGGTGGAGCAGGCCAGAGGGCAGGTCGCCCTGGCTGAAACCCAGCTCTCCAATACCGTCATCCGCGCGCCGATCACCGGCACCATTCTCGAGCGCAACGTCGAAAAAGGCGAATTCGTCACCACCGGATTCGTCGGCGACAAGGGCGCGAAAGGCTACGTCGTTTCGATCGCCGATCTCAACGATCTGAAGGTCGAGATCGATATCAATCAGAACGATTTCGCCAAACTCGGTCCTCGACAGAAAGGCGTCGTCACTACCGACGCGTTCCCCGATCGCAAGTACGACGGCGCAATCGATGAAGTTTCGCCCGAAGCAAATCGCCAGAAGGCGACGGTGCAAGTGAAAGTAAAGATTCTTCACCCCGACCAGTATCTGCGCCCCGAAATGAACGCCAGCGTCTCTTTTATTTCGGATGCAAAACCGGCCGAAAAGGGAGAAATCGCGAAACCGTCCATCGTCGTGCCCGCGTCGGCAGTGCGTGGCGGATCGGTATTCGTGATGTCCAATAATCGCGCCGTGAAGCGAACCGTGAAAGCCAGTTCGACAACTTCGCAAGGTGTGCATATAGAGGATGGATTGATCGGCGGCGAAGACTTGATCGTGAATCCTCCCGCGGAATTAAAAGACGGCGACAGGGTGAAATCAAAATGAGCGAAATCGTAATCCAGACACGCGATTTAACAAAAGAGTTCGTCCGCGATGAATTTCACGTCGTGGCGCTCAAGGACGCCAACATCGAAATTCATAAGGGCGAATTCGTAGCCTTGATGGGTCCATCGGGCTCCGGCAAATCCACGCTTCTGCACCTGATCGCCGCCATGGATCGGGCCACCGATGGAGAAATTCTCGTGCTCGGCGAAAATCTGCGCGCCCTCAGCGATCGTGAAATCGCCCACTGGCGCAACGTCCATATCGGTTTTGTTTTCCAGAGCTTCAATCTGATTCCGGTACTGACCGCGATTGAAAATGTCGAGCTGCCATTGAAACTCACCTCGCTCAAAAAGAAGGAGCGCATGGAGCACGCGACCACGGCCCTGCGGCTTGTTGGACTTGGCGACCGCTTGACGCATCTCCCGCGCCAACTTTCCGGCGGTCAGGAACAGCGAGTCGCCATCGCCCGCGCCATCGTCACCGACCCCGATCTTATCCTTGCCGACGAGCCTACCGGAAACCTGGATGCAACATCGGCAACTGAAGTACTAACACTACTTAGCCGTCTCAATAAGGAGTTCGGCAAGACCATCGTGATGGTCACCCACGACCCTCATGCCGCAAGATTCGCCACCAAGATTCGGCATCTTGAAAAAGGTGAATTGCTGCCCGAAGGCCAAGTCCCTGCGGATTACACAACCGCTTAAAACAACGTAAGTTGCGCCGAATGCGGCCACAACTCCGGTTCCGCTTGCGGATCGGATTGGTCGAGTCCATAGCGCCGCCGAACCCGCTCCGCGCGTTCGCGAATCATGTCCGGATACGCGCCGCGCAAATACGCTGCGCGCCCATATCTTTCTTTATAACGTCGTAAGAGCGACGGAAACTGGTGTTCGATAAACGGGAGAAATACCTGCTTCGAACAAGGCTTCAGAAACAGCACATTCCACCAGAAATTCTTCGCCCCCGCACGAGCCGCCGCTTGCGCGACTGCGTCGATTGAAAGTTCCATGTCGTTGATCAGAGGCATGATCGGCGAGCACGAAACACGCGTTCTCAGACCCGCGCGGGCCAGTTTTTGTACCGCCTTCAACCGGAGATCTGGACGCGGCGCCATCGGTTCGATCAATCGCGCCAGTTCGCGATCCATCGTCGTCACGGTCATGTGAATCGACAGGTAATGACGGCGCATGAGTTCCTTGAGAAGGTCGATATCGCGCGCCACCAGGTCCGATTTTGTGGTGATCCCGATGCGGAATCCGGCTGTGTTCGCAAACACTTGGAGGATGGAGCGGGTGTGTTCGTAGCGGCGCTCGGCCGGTTGATAAGGATCGGTCGCGGTGCCCAGCGCGATCGTTTCGCCAAGGGGTAAATGCTCCAATTCCTGCCGAAACGCGATGGGATCAAAATGTTTGACGTAAATTTTTCGCTCAAAATCCATAGGATCATGTAACTCCATGAATTCGTGGGCATAGCGGGCATAACAATACTTACATCCAAATTCGCAGCCGCGGTACGGATTAATCGTCCACCGAAATGGCATGCGCGCGTTGTCGCATTTAGTCAAGTATTTACGTGTTTCAAGCTCGAAATATTCGACGCGGCGCTTTAATTCCAGTGTCGGGCTTTGAGCGGCGAGGCGAGCGATCCCGACGAGTTCGGACACTCCTCATATTCGCCTTATGTTCGCCTTTTGTCAAGCACGATTCTGTTGTCCCCTTCGCGGCGTGTAACATGTTCACGATCAAGGAATTCCAGCAGGGGAATGGCGTACTTTCGGGAGATTCCGGTCCAGGTTTTGAAGTCTGCCACCGAGAATTTCGTTCCGGCTCGCGAGGCTAAAATTGCTCGCAGGGCGTCGATAGCGGAGGCGTGGAAAACAAGTTCGTCATTTATTTTAAGTAACTTACGATCGCGTAAGAGGATCTGGAGCAGCGACTTCGCACGCGCCGCTTCTACGCCGGACTTGGATAGCACCTCGGCGGTCGAGGGAACTGCTAAACCCGCGTCGCGAAAGAGGTTTTCGATCTTCTGCGTCGCCGCTGACTCGTCGGTTTTGAGCGAAATCCGGTGCGAGGCGAGACGAACGAGATCGCCTTCAATTACGATGTCCTTTGCGCCGCGCAGCAGCTCGTCGAGCAGGAACGGAGGGGAGCCTGGGAGCGCCGTATTGCGTAATTCTTCCTTCGGCATGCCCGCTAAGAGAGGCTTAATCGCGTGAAATCGTCTCAAAATGTCGGTGGAAGAGGCCTTAAATGACGATAATTTTGCCTCATTTGGATACCATGCTTCCGCGAATCGGATCCCGCAGCGGGTGACCAATTCGGCGCCAGTGAGACCATAGGCCGATTCACTGATGGCGACGTTTGCGAGGCCGCTCGATTCGATTCGATCGAGGCGCTGATTGAGCATCACTCGCCGCGCGCGTTGCGGAGGATCGGCATCAAGGACGGTTCCACCACCGATGGTCACGACCGGCGAGAACATGCGCACGATGAAGCGATCGCCGGGAAGAATCAGCAGCGGTTCGCGCAGCAAAAACCGTACATGCGCGCGCGAGCCGGGTTTCATAGGTTCGAGCGATTCCAGTAAGCGCACCTCGGCCTCGACCTCGGCGGTTCCCGCGTGAAAGTGAACAGGTGCGCGGTGCTTCAAAGGGCGCGCGCTCTTGAGAAGCTCGAAGGTGGTATCGATGCAAGTGGCTGTGCGAAATAATCCAGGAGGAGCGAGCACCATTCCGCGGTGAATGTCAGCGGAATCGACGCCCGCAAGATTGACGGCGGTGCGCTCGCCCGCCGATGCCTGGTTCGACGGCGCACCGTGAATTTGCAAGCCCCGCACGCGAGCACGCTTGGCGACGGGAAACAGCTCGACTTCGTCCTCGACGTTCAAAGTGCCGGAAATCAGGGTTCCGGTGACCACGGAGCCGTGGCCGCGCATGGAAAAACTGCGGTCAATGGGGAGACGGAAGAAATTAGACGCATCCTTAATAGATGCGTTCGACGCGGCTTGGGCGAGGGCTTCGCGCAGTTCAGCAATGCCTGCACCGGTGATGGCGCTGACGGCAATGACGGGCGCGGCTTCGAGAAATGAGCCGGCTACGAATTCCTCGATTTCCATACGCGTGAGTTCGAGAGTGTCGGCGTCGGCGATATCGGATTTCGTGATCGCGATGACGCCGTGGCGCAGGCCGAGGAGGCGGCAGATGTCAAAATGCTCGCGAGTCTGCGGCATGATGGATTCGCCGGCGGAGACCACCATCAGCACCAGGTCGATGCCGCTGGCTCCGGCGAGCATGTTCTTCACGAAACGCTCATGCCCGGGAACGTCGATGAAGCCGAGCCGCAATTCAGGAGTCAGATCGAGGTGCGCGAAGCCGAGATCGATGGATATGCCTCGCCGTTTCTCTTCCGCGAGGCGGTCCGTATCAGCCCCGGTGAGCGCCTTGACGAGTGCGGTTTTGCCGTGATCGATATGGCCGGCGGTGCCAACGATGATGTGGCGCATGGGTGCAGTTTCATCGTAGCTCGAATGTGAAAAGATAAAGTCTATGAAGCATCTGTTTGCCGCGTCTGTCTGGCGCAAAGGAAATTGGTAGGTTCCGCGCTCGCTTCGAACCACCGCAGCGACGCATCAGCCCAGGGTGCGTTTGGGTTGAGGTTGGGGCGTTAGGCCTCAGCCCCATAGGCGCTCACTTCTTACAACCGGGGTTGCTGCGCTGGAAACAGTTGATTCAGTTCCGATATCCGGACCCCCCGTTCCTAGTTGGAATTTTTGCCCTTTCGGCTGCTCAAGTGCCCAGATTCCATGGGAATACGGATTTTGGCAGGCCGTCCGTCCGGCCGCGCTGAGTCATTGGGAGCTTACCGCCTTACGGTGGGCCTCATGATCGAAGTTGATGA
>JBEKPC010000038.1:0-35969 GCA_049521155.1 Bryobacteraceae bacterium | reverse complement strand
GCGGTAGCGGTTCGAATCGCGGCGCGCGTGCGCTCCAGGTCTGCGCCCGGAGCAAGATAGACCGCGAGGTTTGTAGGCGCGCTGTTGGGCAGATACCGGTGCAGAGTACCCCAATCCGCCACGATGTAGCCACCCTCATGTCCGTAGTCGAAAAAAATATCGACCACCCGAAACGTCACTTGATGCTCGCCTAAGGGGAGGGTGATCTGGTCGCCGGCCTTCACATGAATCAGCACCACCGCCGAGCTTCCATACCCTGAGTAACTCGCAAAATACATGGTTGCATCGGGCGGACTATTTAGACCCAATTCCAGCGTGTCCGCCACCACCCCCACAATCGGGCATCGCGATGGCTTCGGGTCCAGTACACCTAGAATCAGACTCTGCCCCACCGCATTTCCCCCGAAAAACTGCCGCGCCAGCGCTTCGTTCACCAGCACCGGAGCGCCACCGGCGTTGATCGCATCATGCTCTGTAAATCCACGCCCTGCGACGATCGGCACATGCATCAGGTCGAAATAATTAGGCGATATTCCGCGGCTATAGGCAATCGGATATTGGCCCGGCTCCGGCGTCGGTAGGCCGTGCACCGCAAAACGAATGCGGCTGTACGCATCGGTTCGCAGCGGCGTTGCATCCACGGTAGCCACTCCCGCCACTCCCGGCATCGCCGCCGTGCGCGCCATCAGTTGTTGATAGAATTCCCTGGTTTGCGTGTCCGTTTTGTAGCTCTCCGGCAAGGATACGCGCGCCGTCAACAGATGCTCCACGCGAAATCCCGGGTCGACGCCCGTCAACCGCATCAGGCTCCGTGTTAACAATCCGGCGCCCACCAGCACCAGCATCGCCAGCGCCACCTGCCCCGCCACTAACGCTCCGCGCAGCCCTCGATGCAAAGTGCTGGTAGACCCTCTACCTCCCGATCGCAAATCCCCGTTCTGATCCGTCCGCGTCGCCGCCAGTGCCGGCGCCAGTCCGAATAAAATTCCCGTCACCAAAGCCGCGCTCAGAGAGAATAGCAGCACCCGCCCATCCACCGCGATGTCCGCCGCGCGCGTAATTCTTCCTTCCGCCAAAACCCGCAGCCAAGGCGTCGCGACCGCGGCCAACAGCACTCCGGCCATTCCCCCCGCCCCTGCCAATACCAGGCTCTCCGTCCACAACTGCCGCATCAACTGCACGCGCCCCGCGCCCAATGCAATCCGGATCGCGATCTCCTTGCGCCGTCCCGCCGCCCGCGCCAATAACAGATTCGCCACGTTCGCCGTCGCGATCAGCAGCACCAATCCCACCACCGCCAGCAGCACCAGCAGAGGCGTCCGCGTGTCGCCTTCAATCTCCCGCGCCAGCGGGATCAGCGTCGCCGTAATCGACTTGTTGGTCACCGGATAATCGTGCTCCAGGCGCATGGAAATGCCTCGGATTTCCGCTGACGCCTCCTCTACCGTCACTCCCGCCTTCAATCTGCCCACTACCTGCACCACGTGATGTTGCCTGTGCGTCCGGTTGAAATCCGAGATCGTTTTTCCAAATGGCGTCAGCAGTTCCACATCTTTTGGAAAAATCTGCGGACCGGGCACCACCCCAGCCACGACAAAGCTCTCGCCGTCCATCGCGATGCTTCTGCCCACCACCGCCGGATCGCCGTGGAACTTGCGTCGCCACAGAGCCTCTCCCAGCAGCACCACATGCGTCTCGCCATCCACGAACCCTCGTCCCAGCATGGGCCGCAGTCCCACCGTCGCTAGGAAATTGTCGGAAACAGCGGCGCCATCCACCTGTTCCGGTTCACCCACGCCCGTGATGCGGAAACTGTCGACTGCAAACGCCCCCATCTGTTCGAATGAGTTGGATTGTGAGCGCCAATCCAGATAGTCCGGAAACGCCACCCACGCCTGCCCGGCAATTGGATGCCTTTCCCAGATCTTCACCAGCCTGTCGGGATGAGGAAACGGAAGCGGCCGCAGCAGCGCCGCATCCACCGCGCTAAAAATCGCGGTATTCGCCCCGATTCCCAACCCCAGCGTCAGCACCGCCGCCGCGGCAAATCCCGGACTCCTTAACAGCGTTCTCAACGCATAGCGCATAAAATAATCTTACAGCGTGCTATCTTGTTTCCGTGTCTGAATCCATCCTGCAAGAGTTCCGCAACACCGGCGCCTATCTGAAAGGCCACTTCCGCCTTACCAGCGGCCTTCATTCGAACGAATACATGCAGTGCGCCTTAGTTCTCCAGCATCCCGCCATCGCCGAAAAATTTGGCCGCGAGCTGGCCTCGCATTTTTCCAAAGTGGATCTCGTCGTTTCTCCCGCCGTCGGTGGTCTGATCATCGGCCACGAAGTCGCCCGAGCCTTGGGAGCCCGATTTCTTTTCACTGAACGCGATCCCGCCACCGGTAAAATGATCCTGCGGCGGGGTTTCACTGTCCATCCTGGGGAAAACGCTGTGGTTATTGAAGACGTGATCACCACCGGCGGCAGCACTCGCGATGTAATGGAAGCACTTCAGGCTGCCGGTGTAAACGTGCTCGGAGCCGGCTCCATTATCGACCGCAGCGGAGGTAAGGCGGACCTGGGTGTTCCTCGTATCGCACTGGCAACATTGGAAGTTACCGCTTGGCCTCCTGATTTCTGCCCATTGTGCCGGGAAGGCATCCCAGTGGAAAAACCCGGCTCTCGCCCGACGGCATGAGGCGCATCCGCATCACCCTTAGTTACGACGGCACTGATTATCACGGCTGGCAACTCCAGCCAGGCCTGCCCACGATTCAAAGCGCAATCGAATCAGTCGTATCCGAAATAGAAGGCAGGCCGGTGAAAGTGGAAGGCTCCGGCCGCACCGACGCCGGCGTTCATGCTCTGGCTCAGGTCGCGGCTTTTTCGCTTGAAAACCCCATTCCGCCGCCAAATCTGGAAAAGGCCATGAACCGGCTGCTCCCACGCGATATACGGGTTCTCGCAGTGGAGGAAACTCACGAGAATTTTCACCCACGTTTCGACGCGATCGCTAAGACGTACGAATATCGGATCTTACGCGCCGCCATCTGCTCTCCCTTTGAGCGCCGCTATGTGCATCATCACCCTTATCCATTAAATGAAGCGCGTATTTTCGAAGTGGCCAGAACGCTCGAAGGGGAGCACGACTTCTCCCGCTTCGCGGCCTCTGACGATCGCGATGCATTGGGGCATTCCAAAGTTCGTAACCTCTTTTCTTCTCATGCGTTTCGAGAAGGAGACCGGCTGATTTATCGGGTGCGCGGCAGTGGATTCTTAAAGCACATGGTCCGGAATATTGTGGGCTATTTGCTCGAAGCCGGGAAAGGAAATATTGCGTCCCGCGGTCCTACCGCGCCTGCTCGCGGACTATTTTTAATTAACGTCGAATATGACCCACACAGGCCACCGGCTGACCCTTCGTAATAGGCGGCGTTGCAACGACATACAGCACTAACCCGGCGAAGGGAGCCTTCACATCCGCGATCTTTTTTCCGAAGAAATCGGTAATGTGAGCCAGGACCGCGCCCTTCTTGACCATTGCATTTCTCTCGACCTGCGGGTAAAGAATTCCCGTCGCCGGACTGGTCAATACTTCGGCGGGATCGAGATAAGTCGCCTTCTTTTTCTTTGGTTTGCCATCGATCATTCCTAAATACGACATGACATTCTGGACGCCGTCCAAAATCGCCTGCGTCGATTTCTCATCAGTGGTTCCCAAGAATCCGCTCTCGACCGTCATCGCCGGTTTCCCGCGCGTGATTGCGGTATTCGAACAATACAGGGAAGCTGTTGGATCTTTTGGTCTTGCACGATCAAGGATGATATATTCGAAGCCGAAATTCGCCACCAATTCTTCAATACGGGCATCGAACGCCGCATCACCGGTTATGGTTTGGTAGACATAGGGCCGCAAGGATTCGTTGCCGTCGCCGCAATGCAAGTCCAGCAGATAGTCGCACTTATCGATGACTTCGGTGGTAATTGCGTGGGCAATTTGCTCGGATTCCGTTCCATCTTTCCTGCCCGGAAACACACGGTTGAGATTCTTTCCATCGAGCGGGCTGAAATACACCGTTCGACCCAGGAAAGAAGGCATATTGGCGACATGCACCACGATCAGAGTACCTGCTAACTTCTTTATTTGCAATTTTTGCAGGGCCAGAATGGGAGGATATTCGTATCCGTGAATCCCCGCCGTCAGCGCCAGGACCGGACCCGGTTTAGAGCCCTTATAAACCGAAATAGGAATGGTTGTGAATCCTAAATCAATGGTTTGATCGCTTCGCATAGTGCCTCTAAGTCATTGTTATTGTTATAGAAATGCGGAGAAATACGCAAAAAGCCGTGGCGGGCTGCTACATTTACGCTCTTTTTCTTCAATTCGCGTGCCAGATGGGACGGGTCGCGGCCGGGAAATTTTGCGGCCACGATCTGGGAACCATTTTCGGCGATGTCCGCACCCAGTTCGCGGAGACGAACTCTTGCTGATTCAGCCAGTTGCATGACTCGCTGCTCGATCAAATCAGGGCCGATTTCGAGCATCAGCTCGACCGATTGTTCCAGGGCGTAGAGAAGGGGAAATGGCAGGCCTCCACCTTCGAATTTCTCGGCGGAATCCACGAACTCCGGGGCGCCGTGATGCAGGTTATCGACGTCGCGCCACGTTTTATGGCTTCTCCAACCAACGATAATCGGCCATAATGTGCTCCGTAGAGGCCTGGAAAGAGCCATAAACGCGCATCCGGGAGGACTAATTAGCCACTTATAACCGTGTACGGCGTAGACATCGATGTTCAGTTTTTGGAGGTCGATGGTCAAGGCGCCGAGGCTTTGCGTGCCGTCGACAAACAGGACGATATTGCGGTCATGGGTGAACTTGGAGATCTCCTGGAGAGGCGGCCGAAAGCCAGTCGAGTAGTTCACCTCGCTGATCGCGACCATGCGAGTGTTCTTATCGATCGACTCATAGAAACGCTCCCAAGGGACTTCGCGCATCTGCGGCATGTAGAGATAATTCGGGAACTCGCCTTCGAGCGTCACGATGTTGTCGTCCGGTTTCAGGGCGAGGCCGGCAATGACGATGCCGAGCGCAGAGGCTGCGCTGCCGACGAAGGCGATGTCGCCCGCAGTGGCACCGACCAGCTTTGCGATGGAACCACGCAGACGATCGGCATCGTCATACCAGCTCAGAAAATCAGTGCAGGCAAGTTCGTCGCGATGCTGCCAGTGTCTGGCCACGGCTTCGGTTGCGCGGCGCGGCAGTTGACCGAACGTGGCCGTGTTTAAGTACGCCCGATTTTCTAGGGCGGGGAATTGGCTGCGAATTAGGCCCCAATCGATCATACGGATTTGCTGACGGGCCAGCGCGGACGGCTAACGGGATTGGAGCTGGGCGTGGACAAATGATGCTGCCTCCGCTACGGCTACGTCGGTGGTGGTTTTCGTGCGGCGGTCGACCACTTCGACGAAACCTTGCGCCACCTTTTTGCCGACGGTGATGCGATAGGGAATACCGATGAGGTCGGCATCTTTGAATTTGACGCCGGGACGCTCGTCGCGATCGTCGAGCAGCACGTCGAGACCTAATGATTTAGCGGTGTTGTAAATATCGGTCGCGGCTTTGTTTAGCGCGGCGTCGGTGAAGTTCACGGGTGTTACTACCAATGTGAAGGGAGCGATGGACGGGGGCATCACGATGCCGTCTTTATCGTTATAAAGCTCGACGGCGGCGCACAGAATTCGCTCGATCCCGATGCCGTAGCTGCCCATGATGGGGGTGACTTCCTTACCCGATTCATCGAGAACGCGGAGGCCCATCGATTCCGAATACTTGTAGCCGAGCTTAAAAATATGGCCGATTTCGACGGTTTTATGCACCGTGAGCTCGGTGCCATCGACGATCGAGGTGTCGCCAGCGACGGCTTGGCGCAGGTCGTGAAACTCGGCTTCGAAATCCTTGCCGGGAGTGACATGGCGCAGATGATGATCGTCCTTATTGGCGCCGGCGATCATGTTGCGGCGGCCGCGCAGGGCTTCATCGGCGAGGATTCTCAACTTGACGCCGATGGGGCCGAGCGAGCCTGGATCGGCTCCAAAATGCTCGCGAATTTCTTCGGGATGGGCGGGGCGAATCTCGCTGGCGCCGGTAACGCTTGCGAATTTGGTTTCGCTTAACTGATGATCGCCGCGCACCATGACGAGCACGACCTGGCCGTCGGCGACCATGACCAGACTTTTCATTTGCGAGGTTTCGGGCAAGCCGGTGAAGCCTGCGACTTCGCCGATGGTTTTCCGGCCGGGAGTATGAAATTCCTCCGGATCGAGATCGCCGGGAGGATCCGCCGTGGCGGGCGGTTTTGCTACGCTGACGGCCTTTTCGAGGTTCGCGGCGTAGTTGGGTCCGGTGGCGACAAAGTCCTCGCCGGCGTCCGAAACAACCATAAATTCGTGGGACTGGCTGCCGCCCATGGCTCCGGAATGCGCTTCGACGACGACGTATTGGAGGCCGCAGCGATCGAAGATGCGGCGATAGGCCTGGTAGTGTTTTTCATACGCTGCATCGAGGCCCGCGGGCGTCAAATCGAAGGTATAGGAATCCTTCATGATGAACTGGCGGGTGCGCAGGAGGCCGCTTTTAGGACGCGGCTCATCGCGAAATTTGGTCTGAATCTGATACCAGATTTGCGGGAGCTGCTTATAGCTGCGGAGCTCGCCGCGAGCGATATAAGTCATGACCTCTTCATGCGTCATGCCGAGGCAGAGGTCGCGTTTATTGCGGTCTTTGAGGCGAAACAGGTTGTCGCCCATGACGTCCCAGCGGCCGGATTCCTGCCACACTTCGGCTGGATTCAGGCCCGGGAGATAAAATTCCTGAGCGCCGATGGCGTCCATTTCCTCGCGCACGATTTGCGTGATCTTGAGGATCGAGCGCTGGGCGAGAAAAAGATAATTATAAAGACCGGCGGCAAGCTGGCGGATGTAGCCGGCGCGCAGCAGCAGACGATGGCTGGCGACCTCAGCTTCAGTAGGATCCTCACGCAGGGTGGGGATGAAAAGTTTACTCCAATACATACTGACTCGACATGGGGGTGTTTTGTGAGTTTAACAGAAGGAGCCAGTAGCCAGTAGCCAGAATCGCTCCGAAATAGGGAATTTTTTTGCGGACTTTCGGTATAGCAATTAGATGAACCACTTTAGCAACGCGGTGCTGGGATTGTTGTTCGTATTTTTCGGGGCGGCGGCTTCCTTCCTGATGTACTACTTGTGGGGCTTTCCGTTCGACCACGCCACCAACAAGAGCGATGCGCCGCGTCCGCTGATGCTGCTGCATCGCGTGCTGGGCTACATTTATGCGGCGATCTTCGTATATCTGATGGTGCAGATGGTGCCGCGGCTGTGGAACTATGAGATCGAGCTTCCGGCAAGAACCGTCGTGCACCTGGTCCTCGGACTGGTGATCGGCATTACACTGCTGATCAAGATTTCCATCGTGCGGTTCTTCAAGCACCTGGAGGGGACTCTGGCCCCTTTCCTGGGAACGCTGCTGCTGATTTGCACCATTGTGCTGATCGGACTCTCCGTGCCGACGGCGGTTCGCGCGGCACTGGCGGCGAGAGAGGAAACGTTTCTTCCGGCCAATGTGGAACGGGTGCGCGCGCAATTTGCGCTGGCCGACATGCAGGCGGGAAAGAGCCTATCGGCCGACGACCTGCGCGCCGGCCGCCAAGTCCTTTCGGGGCGATGCGTGGTCTGCCACGATTTGCGAACGGTGATGGCGCGGCCGCGAACGGCGTCCGATTGGCGGTCGACTGTGCAGCGGATGGCGGACCGCTCGGCGTCTTTCAACCCACTTACCGAACGGGAGCAGATGCAAGTGATCGGATATCTGGTGTCGATCTCGCCGGAACTACAGGGAGCGGCGAAGGAGCGGCGGCAGGAGGAGAAGAAGACCGAAACGGCGCGCACGGCTTCCAAACAGTTGGCCGTTGCGCCGCGCCCCGCGCCCGGCTTGGATCTTGAGAAGGGCAAACGTTTATTCGAGACGAAATGCTCGCAATGCCATCCGGCGAAGCTGCCGGATGAGCCGGTGAAGACCGCGGGGGATGTGAAGGAGTTGGTGGTGCGCATGGTGAACAATGGATTGTCGGCGACCGACGGCGAGCTGGAGGCGATCAACGCGTACCTTGTCCACATGAGCGTGAAGTGACCGAAGGCTGATACAATGATGTTTATAAGCTAGGTTCAGGGCAACCGGACCGGCTTCTATCTAGATACAGCTAAAGCACTTGAGCCGGTAGCTCAGTTGGTAGAGCATCGCACTTTTAATGCGGTGGTCGCGGGTTCGAGCCCCGCCCGGCTCACCATTTTAAGTTATTTAAAATAAACAACTTACAAAAATATAAAATTCTACAGCGTCACCATGGGTACAGGTTTTCCAGAAACCCGTGCGTAGTTTTTTCTCCTTTGCCGTGGCGCGAAAGTGGATCATAGACAATCCCGCCGCCATGCTTAAGCCGCCCGTTGGAAGCGATAAAGACATCCCGGTCATTCCGTTCATGCGGGTACAAGTCGCGGCGCTCATCAAGGAGTGCGGAGACAACGATTACCTGAAAACTTTCTTACTGACGCAATCAAGCTGACGCCGGATCGCCTGGAGGGAAACCATCTCCAGCTACGCAGGACGAAGACACGGGGATGGTGAAGGTCATTTTGCCACCTGCGATCGCGGATCGACTACGGGCGCTACCGGTCCATCTATGCGGGTTCTGGTTTTGGAATAAGCAAAAGGATTCGACGCATGAGACGGCCACCGGAAACATGCGTCGGATGCTCCGGCCAATATTTGAGGCGGTCACCCTCCGAGACGAAGAGGGAAACCCGATCATTGATCGAAATGGGAATCAGTGGTTCAGGTATCCCTATCAGTTCCGGCACACGTTCGTTAAGGAGCAACTTAAGACTGGGGCGAGCCTGGAGCAAATCGCTGAATGACTCGGTAACACCTATAAGATTGTCGAAAAACACTACAGCGCTTGGGTGACAAGCCGCCACTCGGATCCCCGGGATTGCGCCAATCGTCGATGGTGGCTTTTACGCAGATTTCTTGCAGCGAGCCCATAACACCGCAGCCAAGCCCAGGCCCAATGGCAGAGCTTCGGCTGGCTCCGGAACAGTCGATGAACTCGCGCCAGCACCAAATTGTGTACCAGCGTTGAGGCTGTAGACGATGTCGTAGGTGCCGGTCAAAGTGTCACCGTTCAGCCCAGTCAAATTTGCCGAGTTAGTTATAACGCCCGATGTTGTTGTAGTCCCCGATCCCAGACTTTGCCCATCGTAGAAAACTTCAGCCGTTACCGAACTGTCAGCGCCTACGAGGCCGAAAAAGTTTACTGGTGTGGACGCAGAATAGGTTCCGTCCCAGGTGCCAGGCCGACTGTCGAAAAACTGCTGAGTAAAGATGAACGAGATGTTGTCATTGGCCACGCTGGGCGATGTCCCCTCATACACGACAGTCGGATTGAAGTGTATTGCGGTTCCCTCAGCGTCGGAGTAGGTTGCGTAGTAGCTGCCGAAAACGTCATAAACATCGCCATCGGACAAAGTGACATTCTGGTTAAAACTGATCGGGCTATAACCCGAGTTAGCACCGACCGTAGGGCCATTGAGTATCACGCTAGTTACCGACCCGGCAGCAGGCAGGGCGAGTGCCGGAATAGTGAGCGCTAGGAACACAATCCTGAAGTAGCTGCATGTGCGAGCTATAGACATGTTTTGATTAGGTCCTTGGAGAGAGCTTCCAGGCTATCAGTTGGTTCGCGACCATGTCAAGAACTAAGCCCTTTCCAATTGAAAAGGGCTAACGTGCATCGAAATCGACATCAGAAGGGCAGTTTGCAGGTGACAACACGAAAGCCCAAGATGTGAGTTTTGCTCTATCGCGGGTTCCAGCAGGAAGTACGCAACGCTGGGTCTTCATTCGAAGCTGAGCAGGAGCCAATCTGAGGCGAAACGGGATGAACTTCTCATCGAGGTTCAGCTCCGCAAGGCAGCGGTCGAAGATCCCCCTAATCGAGGCGTTTTTTGTAGGAGATGACGTTTATCACCCATTGTGCAATCTTGAGCATTCCTACGACCTGGAAATCACTCATGAGTCAAATGCGATCGAGGGCAACAGGCTCAGTCCGGTTGAAACGACTCTCGTCATCGAGAAGGAGGTCGCGATCAGCAAGCCAGTGGGTATGCGCGCTCTGTCCTGATTGCGGCGGCGAAGCGCTATTCTCAAAAGATGAAGTAGCGCCATGCACGAACTTTCGATCGTGCATTCCATTGTCGAAACAGCCGAGGAGTCGGCTCGCCAGGCAAACGCGTTGCGGGTGCTGAAGGTGAATCTGCGGGTGGGCGTGCTCTCCGGTGTGGTCAAGGACTCCTTATTATTTTGTTACGAGTTCAGCACGCAGGATACGATGCTGGAAGGGTCGAGCCTGGAAATCGAGGTGCTGCCGGTGATCATTCACTGCTCCCAGTGCCAGGAGGATCGCGAATTGCCGGACATCCAGCGGTTCCGATGCCCGGTGTGCGATACGCCGAGCGGCGATTTGCGGCAGGGAAGGGAACTGGAGATCGGGTCGCTCGAAGTGGAATTCCCATAAGATTTAGATATGACGCCGCAGATTGTCGAAGTCCGCAAAAAAGTCTTGAGCAAGAACGACGAACTGGCGCGTGGTTTGCGCGAGCGGCTGCGCGCGGCTCATGTGTTGACGCTGAATCTGGTGTCGAGTCCGGGCACCGGCAAGACGGCGCTGCTCCAGAAGACGCTGATGACGCTGCGGTCAAGCGGGCATAGCGTGGCGGCGCTGGTGGGCGATCTTGAAACGGATAACGACGCGCGGCGGCTGGCTGAGAGCGGAGCGCCGGTGAAGCAGATTCAGACGCACGGATGCTGCCATCTGGAAGCGAGCATGGTTTCCTCTCACCTCGAAGGCTGGGAGCTGGATCAGTTCGATTTTCTGTTCATCGAGAATGTCGGCAATCTGGTGTGCCCTGCGAATTACGACTTGGGCGAAGACATCCGGGTGGCGCTGCTCTCGGTGACGGAGGGCGAAGATAAGCCTCTGAAGTATCCGTCGATGTTCCATTCGGCGCAGATCGCGATCATCACGAAGATGGACCTGGCGGAGGCTTGCGACTTCGATCGTGAGACGGCGATCGCGAATATTCGGTCCGTACAGCCGGAGATCCGCGTTTTTGAAGTGTCGGCCAAAAAGGGCATCGGGATGGACGAGTGGATCGCCTATCTGCTCGCCGCGCGGAACGCGATCTAAGTCACAAAGCATGACGTGTTACCCAATCACGTCTGCTAACACCTCCACCACCCGATCCGCATCTTCCCTCGTAAAACACAGCGGCGGACGCAGCTTAATCACATTGTGATGCGGACCATCCATCCCAGCCAAAACTCCCAGCTCTCTCATCCCATTCACCACCCGCGAAGCTTCCGCCGACGCCGGCTCCAGCGTCGCGCGATCCCGCACCAGTTCGATCCCCAGAAATAATCCCGACCCGCGCACATCGCCGATCATTTCGTGACCCAACCCCCGCAGCCCTTTTAATAAATAATTTCCGACATCGAGAGCGTTCTCCTGCAATCCTTCCTCTTCCAATACATCCAGCACCGCTAGCCCCGCCGCGCATGCCACCGGATTGCCTCCAAAAGTCGAAAAAAACTCCATCCCATTGTCAAAGGAGTCCGCAATCTCAGCCGTAGTAATCACCGCCGCAAGCGGAAACCCATTCCCAATCGGTTTCCCCAGCACAACAATATCGGGCGTGACGCTATTCTGACTCCTGACTCCTGACTCCTGACTCCTCTCTTCAAATCCCCAAAAACAACAGCCCAATCTCCCAAATCCGACCTGCACCTCGTCCGCAATGCAAACTCCTCCGGCGGCCCGGACGCTCTTGTAGACCGCGCTCAAATAGCCGGTCGGAAGCACGATCTGCCCGCCCACGCTGGGAAGACTTTCGGCAATGTAAGCCGCCGGCTTCACGCGATCGAGAATTTCGTCGACGTGCCGCGCATACTTCGCACCCGCCTGCGGATCGTCGCGTTTATAAGCTCCGCGATAATCGTCCGGGATCGGCGCGATATGCACCCATGGCTTTTTCCCCTTGCCTCCAGGACCGTTAAATTTATAAGGACTGATGTCGATCAGCGTTGTCGTGTTGCCGTGATACGCCGCATCCAGCACGATGATATCTTCGCGCCCTGTATGTGCCCGCGCCATCCGCAGCGCCAGTTCATTCGCTTCGCTCGCCGAGTTGAGAAAGTAGCAGACCTTCAGCGGCGCTGGCAGCTTCTCCGTCAGCCTTTCCGCATAACCCACAATGTTGTCGTGTAGGTAACGGGTGTTGGTATTCAGCAGTGCGATCTGCTTCTGCACCGCTTCAACCACGCGCGGATGAGAATGTCCCACCAGCGGAACATTGTTATAAACGTCCAGAAACTGGCGGCCGGTTTCGTCGTAAAGAAACTGCTTCCATCCCTTTACGATCTTCAACGGCTCGTCGTAGCTGATGCTGAGATTTCCCCCTAGGTGCGCGCGCCGTCCGGCCAGCGTTTCCTCTTTGGTGCGCTCTTTGGGAATCCCAGCGATTTCCAGCATCAAATTCGGATCGGGACAAAGCGCCGTAAACACTTCGCGCTGACCGGCGGCGGCAACGCCGGGGAAGTCGCAATCGAGGTCGAGCAGATCTCTAATAATCTGAAAATGCAAGTGGGGAACCCAATCGCCATTCAAAGGCCGTGCGCCGATACGGGCAATCTCCTGCCCGGCTTTTACCGCGGTTCCCACCGCCAGCGGTGTACCCGCTAAATGACCATAAAGCGTGAAAAAGTCTTGGTGCCGCAGAATCATGACAGGCCCATAATCAAGCCGTTTCTGATTGTTAGCAACGGCATGCACCAGGCCATCGAGCGGCGCAAAAACCGGCGTGCCTGGGTCGGCAAAAACGTCGATACCAAGATGAATGGTGCGCCCTTCGAACATCGGCTCCGTATAAATGAGGCGAGCTTCGTTATAGCCCCCGATTCCGAAGCGTGGCATTTCGCCCGAACTCGTCACACTGAGGTCGGCAACCGGCATCGAATCAAGATGATCCATAACCGGCGCCGCTTTCGGCGGAGACCAATCCTTCAGAACTTTCCGTCCGCAAGCCTGCCGAAAAACGTAGTGCGCCAATCGAGGATGAATTTTCGAAAGCGCCCGCAGAGCCTCCCAGGCCGGTTTTTCGCTGATCGTTATATAAGGATCGTTTGGATGCAGTGTCTTGCGATGCGCCGAATTCACCACGCTGACGGCCAAACGGAGCAGAATCAGCGAAAAAAGCGCCTCGATTTCATTTTCTTCCAGGTCGTGATAGCCGGAGACGACATGGGCGATCGCCGTGAGTGGATCTTGCTTATGCAGAGCCACATAGGCGCAACAAATAGCCAGTTCGCAGACGGTCGCGGTATAGTGCAAATCGCCAAAATCGATGAGGGCAACCTCGTTGCCATTGACGATAATATTGTGGTCGTTTGCGTCGCCGTGAATCACGCTATGGCGCAGCGGCGTGAAATCGGGAGTCATCGCCAGAATCTTTTCGATCAGCGCCGGATCGGCGGTCAGATGAAGGTAATCGCGAATCCAAAAAGCGCGCTTCAAATCCCACTTCAGTTCCTTATGTGCGCTTAAATGATCAAAAGTTGCTAGTTTCGCGCTCGTAAGAGCTAATAATCGACCTAAATTTCGGAGGAGCTGTTTCGAGTGAAATTTTGTCTCGGCCAGCAGTTTTCCGGGGATCCGGTGGAGCATCCAGACGATGCGGCCTTCATACTCCCGAATCCCTCCCGCAATGCGCGCGTCGCCGAGATGCTCCATTGCCGCGCACTGCATTTCCACAAAGGTGCGATCGCATCCTTCGCGCATCACTTTAAGGATGTAGCCGTTTAACTGGAAATTATCGTCAAATTCGCCGTTCAGGCGAATGGCCGTGGCATCGACTCCGTAGAGTTCTTTGGCGATTCGGGAAGCGTCGATTTGCATGCAGACGTTTCATTGTAAACGTCTTCTCAATGCCGTGAGTTTCGCTTGTCCCGCCGCTTGGCCGGCGCGCAGCGCGGCGATTCTTGATTCAAGCGAATCGATACTGGACCGCAGCAATTCGGTTTCTGTAAGCGGCGGCAAAGGACCGACAAATCGGGCCTGTACGGATCCGATTCCAACCGTGACGTCGCTGGAGCGGCGGGCATAGGTAACGGTCGATGCCCCTGGATTGATGGAGATAGAGGTTCTATCGCTACCATCGACGATGAGCAGTGTTGCCCGGACCGGAACGTTCCAGGAAATACTTAATTGCCCCAAATTCTCGCGCAAAGTTAAAGCCAGAGGAGGTTGGGTATGCCGCGGTATGAAATACAAAAGTGGTAGCAGGAGCAGGCACCAAGCCCAGGCCCATGTTCGTTTTATAACTTTGACTGGAACAATCTCTGGTTGACCGTTGATGGAGAATTCCTCATAGCTGCGGACGGCTTCGATGGAGCCGGCGGAATCGCGAACGAAAAATCCGCCCTTTTCCCCCGAAATTACCAGTGCCACGCAGGCGTCGGCTTTTTCGAATCGTTCCAAATCCTCTTCCGTAAGAAAGACTTGGCCACGCACACGAGTTGCAAAGATGCCGAGCGGATCGAGACCGGGCCGTCCTCGAGCCGCGACTAGGCTAATGGTCTGGCCATGGCGAACGCCGTAGAGTACACCGAAAGAGTCTACCCCCGAATTGGAGATGCGTAGTTCCCGCAAGAGGGCAGGGGAATACTCGATGCGGAAAGGGCTTTCAGGTGGGGCCCAGGTGCGGACGGGTCCGCTATGCAATCGCGCGAAACGGCTCATTACGGGCCATATCGTCCGGGAGGATGCCATTGAGAGGGTCACCGATGGAGTAGTGGTGGATTAGTCCCAGTTTTCTCAAGCGAGTACGTGTTTCAACCGTTTGGTGTTTACCGGGGTTGCCCTAGGATGTGGCCGAGGACTTATGCCACGCACGTTTGGCCGTTACGGTTGGATTCCAGATTTACCCGATGCTCGCGACCTTGTTTATCAGTTGCCGAGAAAGGCTGGGCCGGTGCCGCCTTCGGCTGATCTTCGATCAGGATGTCCGGTAGTTTACGATCAGGGAGACCTGGGCAGTTGCACGGCGAACGCCATCGGAGCGGCGATTGAATTCGACCAGATGAAACAGAAGCTGGCGTACACGGTCCCATCCCGGCTGTTCATTTATTACAACGAGCGCGCTCTCGAAGGAACCATCGATACCGATAGCGGGGCGCAGATTCGCGATGGCATAAAAACGGTCGCGGCGCAGGGAGCTTGTCCGGAGCCGATGTGGCCGTATCTGGAGGCGAGCTTCGCAAACCGTCCGCCGGCGCCCTGCTACAAATACGGCAAGCTGCATCCGGCGGTGCAATATGCCCGGGTGGCTCAGGATCCGGGCCAGATGAAGGCCATTCTGGCAGCGGGGTATCCGTTTGTATTCGGGTTTACGGTGTATGAGAGTTTCGAATCGGATGCAGTGGCGAAATCGGGGATTGTGCCGATGCCGTCCTCGACGGAGACGGTGCTGGGCGGGCATGCGGTGATGGCGGTGGGGTATGACGACGCATCGCAACGGTTCCTGGTGCGCAATTCGTGGGGGAGTGGGTGGGGGATGGGCGGATATTTCACGATTCCCTATGGGTATTTAACGGATTCAAATCTAGCGGATGATTTTTGGGTGATTCGGGTGGTGAAGTAGGTTCACATTTTCCTTCTATTTAGGTATACTACCTCCCGGGGGATAAGGACTATTATGAAAATCGGCACAATGGTTCGCAGTTCGCTTTTGGCCCTATTCATCTTTTCGGCGTCCTCGGCGCGAGCCGACTTCACTCAGTGGACGGTTACGACCGGCAGTCAGCCCCTGCTGGGGACGTTTGGGGCGATCACTGTCACTGGCACCTTTGATACCGGGGGGCCCGGCACCTCCAGCATTACGGCTGTGGAGACGCAACCGATTGGGGGCGGAGGGACGGTGTCGTACACTTACACATTTTCGGGTCCGCTGGACGGTCCCGATTACAGCGACCAAGATAGCCAATTGCCGCCGCCGCCGCCGTGCATTCTTGGGTGCCTACCGCCGGGCCCTCCCCTTACGGTTACGCTGCATATCAGTACGGTGGGATTGGGCGGTGCGCCTGGACCGTATGAGTTGTCCACCTCGTTTGAGGACGGGATCGAACCATATTCGGGATTTGTTGAGGCCACGGGAACAGCCATGACGACGACGACGACCCCTGAGCCATCGGAGTGGGTCCCCGCGTCGGCTTTGATGGCGATAGGTTTCGCTGGTCTTTTCGTAAAACGGATGCGGCAGCGGCGGCCCTAATTAGTAAACGCATGTAGAAGGGACGGTCTCGTCTGTTGTCCAGGTTGTCATAACTCCTGTCGGCACTCTCGAAAACATCTTCGAAGACTCCGCTCCCTGCGGTCACGGCTCGGTAGAGGGGTCCGGAGGGATCGGGGGTTTTCGTGGCTGTGCTGGGACCCATGGCGCCGCCAATCGCGTGCGCGACGCGGACACCGCATGCTTTACGCATGGCGGTTCGATTGAATGTGGGAAACTATTGTGGGGGCCGGGACTCTACCACTTTGCATGGGTTAGCTGACAAGCGGAGATACGCGATTGCCCTCTTGTCTGTCGTAGCGGGATTGGCGGTCCGCTTTGCACTTTCCGGGGTGCTGGGTTCGACGGTTCCCTACATCACGCTGTATCCGGCGGTGGTGTTCGCGATCTGGTTTGGGGGACTTGGGCCGGGAATTCTGGCCACTGCCCTGAGTCTGGCCGCGGTTATCAGTTTCCTGATTCCTCTTCATCGGTTGAATGCTCCGGCGGATATTATTCGCGCCGTGATTTTCGTGGGGTTCGCTGGTTTATTCAATGCGCTCCATGAAGGACTCCAACGCGCTCGGGCCAGCAGCGAACGGGACAGAGACCTGCTGCGGGTTACTCTTTCCAGTATTGGCGATGCGGTGATTGCAGCGGATGCCCAAGGGAAAGTGACTTTCCTGAATACCGTTGCCGAGGAACTGACGGGTTGGAGCCGGGAGGATGCGGCGGGGAAACCGGTTCCGGAAGTATTTGTGATTCGGGACGGCGCGCTCATCGGCAAAGGCGGACGGGAGATTCCGGTCGAACAGAGCGAGGCTCCTATTTACGATTCGCAGAGGCAGGTGTTGGGAGCGGTACTGGTGTTTCGCGACGTGACGGCTCGCAGGCGGGCTGAGTATGCGCTGAAAAAGAGCGAAGAGCGTCTCAAACTCGCGCTGGGTGCGGGGCAGATCGGGGTTTGGGACTGGAATATTGTCGAAGATCGCGCCGAATGGTCCGATCGGGTCTACGAAATATTTGGCGCCGAACGCAAAAAGGAGCCGGGCGGCGTGGAGGATTTCACACGCCTGGTACACCCGGAGGACAGGGAACGAGTCAAGGACGCCATTCGCGAAGCGGTGGAATGGAACGCTCCTTATGCGGTCGAGTTTCGGGTGATTCATCCCAAAGGGAACGTGGTTTGGATCTCCACTACGGGGCAGGCCTTTTGGAATAAAAAGGGTGAGGCGATCCGCATGCTGGGATCGATCACCGATATCACGGAGCGAAAGAACGCGGAAGCGCTGTTGCGGCAACAGTGGCACACCTTCGATACGGCGCTTTCCAATACGCCGGATTTCACCTATATTTTTGACCTCAATGGCCGGTTTACTTATATAAACCGGGCGCTGTTGTCGCTGCTCGAAAGATCGTTCGAAGACGCGGTGGGGAAGAATTTCTTCGAGCTCGAGTATCCGCCGGAACTGGCGGGACGGTTGCAGGACCAGATCCAGCAGGTGATCGATACCAGAGCACCTGTGCGGGACCAGACACCGTTCACGGCTCCGAGCGGCGAAACGGGATATTACGAATACATATTCGTGCCGATTTGTGCCCCTGGCGGGCGGGTCGAAGCGGTGGCTGGGTCCACGCGCGACATTACAGGGCTGAAGCGCGTCGAGGAGAAGATGCGAGCCACCGAGGAACGGCTGCTGTTTGCACTGGAGGCCGGCGGAGGGGTGGGGACGTGGGATTGGGACGTGCCGAACGACCGCGTCTATACCGATCGCATGCTGGCGACGTTTCACTCAGTGGATCCGGATCGCGCCGCGCAGGGGGTATCGATCCAGGAGTTTGTGAAGGCGCTACATGTGGATGATCGAGGCCGGGCGCAGGAGAACATTCAGAGCACACTGGAGACCGGAGGGGATTTTGAGGGTGAGTATCGCGTCGTCCAAAAAGACGGGTCCGTGCGTTGGATTTATGACCGGGGGCGATGTCATCTGGACAAGAACGGTAAGCCTACGCGCTTTCCGGGTGTGGGGTTCGAAATCACCGGACGCAAGCGCGCCGAGGAGCATCTGAAAAGGGCCAACGACTGGCTGGAAGGGGCTTTGAACTCGGCGGAGGTGGGGTTGTGGACTTGGGACATCGCCGGTAACAGGATTGTCGCGGTGGGCAATATCGCCTTTCTATACGGCATGGATCGAATGGAGCTGGCCGCGGGTCTGCCGGTCGAGAGGTTTATAGAACGGGTCTATCCGGATGATGTCGCCGGCGTCGAGAAGGCATTGACGGATACCCTCTCGCAAGGCGGGCGCTATCGGGTGGAACATCGTGTGCGGAGCGCGGATGGCGCAGTGAGATGGATTGCATCTCACGGCCGGATCAAGATGGGCGAAGACGGGAAGCCTGAATCGATGAGCGGATTGGTGCTGGATGTGACGGAGCGGCAGAGGGCGGAGTCGAAGCTGAGCGAGAGCGAGCAACGCTTCAGCCTGCTGGCGGAGTGCATCCCACAGATGATTTGGACGGCGGGGCCGGATGGGGCGCTGGATTATGTGAGCGGCCAGACGGTGGGCTATTTCGGAGTTGGTCCGGAGTCACTACTGGGCGCGGGATGGCTGGACGGCGTTCATCCTGATGATCGGGAGAATGCCGAGGAACGCTGGCGGCATTGCATCCAGACGGGCGAGAACTACGAAACGGCGTTCCGGCTGCGGCGCGGCAGCGATGGGAGTTGGCGATGGCATCTGGCGCGGGCCTTGCCGCTGGTGGGAGGCGGAGAGGTGGCGCAGTGGTTCGGCACTTGCACGGATATTGAAGATCAGAAGGCAATCGAAGCCGAACTTACAGTGGCCAACAGCGAGCTGGAGGAGTTTGCTTACGTAGCCAGCCACGATTTGCAGGAGCCGCTGCGCATGGTGAATATCTACACACAGCTTATTCTTCAGGATCTGGAGGGGACGCGGCTGGTGCAATATGCGAACTTCGTGCAACAGGGCGTGCAGCGCATGGAGGGATTGATTCACGACCTGCTGACGTTCTCCCGCGCGGTTCATTCGGACGGGCTACCGGTGGGGATGGCCGACCTTTCGGAATCGCTGAACGAGGCAGTTTTGATGCTGAAGAATCGCATGGAAGAAACGGGCTGCGTGCTGACGGCGGGGGATTTGCCGACGGTGCGCGGCGATGCGCCGCAGATGGCGCACGTGTTTCAGAATCTTCTTTCGAATGCGCTGAAGTACCGCAAAAAGGACGTGCCTCCGCGGATCGATATTTCCGCCGAGCAGGAAGGGAACAACTGGGTGATCTCGATGCGGGATAACGGGATCGGGTTCGATTCCCAATACGCGGAGCGAATTTTCGGTCTGTTCAAGCGGCTGCATAAAGAGGAATATCCGGGAACGGGGCTGGGACTCGCGATCTGCAAGCGCATCGTGGAGCGCGCGGGCGGACGCATTTGGGCGGAGGGAGTGCGCGGCGAGGGAGCGACGTTCTATTTCTCGATGCCACGTGAGCAGTGATGCTTTATTCCCGAAGAGAGCTGGGGAAACTGGCGCTGGCGGCGCTATCGAAGTGGGGAGGCGTGCAGATCGGGATCAACGTTCCTTATTGTTATAGCTTTCGCGGATTGCCTTCGACGGCGGATGATGTTTTGAGGTATACGAGAGCGCTGCGGTTGGGTGCGGTGGAGATGAGGTCCCAGACGGTGGAGGCGTATTTGGGCGCGCCGGGCTCGGCCGGAATCGAACCGGAAGATGTGGCCGCGGGCGGCGAGGCGCTGGAGAAATGGCGGCTGGCGGCGCGGATGGATGGGTTCAAAGAGTTTCGAAAGAAATATGCGGGGATTGCGATCCCGGTGGTCAAGTTCGACGCGGTCGACAAGATGAAAGATGACGTGGTCGATTACGCGTTCGAGGTGGCGAAGGCTTTGGGAGCGCAAGCACTCTCGTGCAATATTCCGGTCAGTCAGACGCGCCGGGTGGGCGAGATTGCGGCCAAACACAAGATGATGGTGGGGTATCACGGCGCCGAGGACCTTCGCGGGCCGGAGGCGTTTGCGAAACCGGAGAGCTGGGAGAAGGCGATGTCCTATTCGAGATACAACGGAATTAATCTCGACATTGGGCACTTCGTGGCGGCGAACAATGAATCGCCGATTCCGTTCCTGAAGAAATATGCGGACCGGATCACGCACGTTCACTTGACGGATCGCAAGCGGAATAACGGGCCGTTCACGGTGTGGGGCGAGGGTGATGCGCCGATTCGAGAAGTGCTGCAATTGATGAAGAAAGAGAAGGTTCCGTTCCCGGCGATCATTGAATGCGAGTATCCGCTGCCCGCGGGATCCGACGGGCTGAAGGAAATCGCGAAGTGCGTGGCGTATGCGCGGGACTGCCTGGTGTAAAATAGGCGCGCATGAGTACACCAAGCAGTGCGCCGGGACCAAACCCGGGAAATATTTTTCATATCATGAACGCGTACCAGGATTCGGCGGCGCTGAAGGCGGCGATCGAGCTGGATCTGTTCACGGCGATCGGCAAAGGGAATCATAATTTAGAAGCGATCGCTACGGCGGTGGGCGCGTCCCCTTTAAATAAAGGGCGGGCGGTGCGGATTCTCTGCGATTTCCTCACGATGATGGGTCTTCTGGTGAAGAAGGACGATCAGTATTCGCTGAGCGCGGAGGCAGGTTTATTTCTGGATCGAAACTCGCCCGGCTATTTCGGCGGTGCGGCGCGCTTCATTCTGGACCCGCAATTGATCGCTCCGTTCTGGGATCTGGCTCAGATTGTTCGCACGGGAAGAACGACGCTGCCGGGCCAGGGAACGGTGAGTTACGACCATCCCATCTGGGTGGAGTTCGCGGAGGCGATGGCTCCGATGCAGTATATGCCGGCGAACGAGATTGCGCTGATTGTGGCGGGCGAGGAAGAGCTGAGCGTTCTCGATATCGCGGCGGGGCATGGGCTGTTTGGGATTATGATCGCGCAGCAGAATGCGAAGGCCAAGGTGACGGCGCTCGATTGGCCGAATGTGCTGGCGGTGGCGACGGAGAACGCGAAGAAGATGGGGGTCGCGGACCGGCATAGTTTGCTGCCGGGGGATGCGTTCGCGGAGGAGTTCGGAGGGCCGTACGACATGATCCTGGTGACGAACTTCTTTCATCATTTCGATGTGCCGACGTGCGAAGGGCTGATCCGGAAAGTGTTCGCGGCGTTGAAGCCGGGAGGACGATGCGTGACGCTGGACTTCGTGCCCAATGAAGACCGCGTGTCGCCGCCGTCGGCCGGATTCGCGATGCAGATGCTGGGTTCGACGCCTTCGGGGGATGCGTACACGCTGGCGGAATATAGAAAAATGTTCGAGAAGGCGGGGTTTGTATCGTCGGAGGCGCATGTGCTCCAGAAGTCGCCGGGAACGCTGATCGTGAGCGGGAAGGCGTTATGAAGATTTTTGTTACCTGCCTGATGATGACGGCGGCGTTCGCGCAGAAACCGGGGCCGGTGACGGATGCGCCATATGTTCCGCAGCCGATTTTGCAGGGTGGGCTGGTTCTGACGCTGTATCCGCCGGGTTCGCCTTATCTCAAAATGGACCGCGTGCGCGAGGCGGAGCAATATAACATGAGCCAGACAGTGCAGGGGCGGATCAACAGCATTGTCAATATTCATAATCCATCGATTGAAGTACACATGGTCGAGAAGGGGTTGAATACGGGCGCGGCGGTGATTCTGGTGGCGGGCGGAGGCCACAATACGCTGAACGTGGGCAGCGAAGGCGCTGATTTTGTGCCGTTTTTCTACAATTATGGGGTCTCGACGATCATTCTGCGGAGCCGGCTGCGGCGCGATGGATACGATCCGCTGACGGACGAAGAGTACGATGCGATGCAGGCGATTCGCATGGTGCGGGCTCACGCCAAGGAGTGGAATCTGGATCCGAACAAGATCGGCATCATGGGCTTTTCGGCGGGCGCGGAACTGGCGTCGGCGGCCGCGGTGCTGTATGACGATTTCGATAAGAAGAATAGCGACGCGGGAGATCCGCTGAAGGGTGTGACGTCGAGGCCCGATTTTGTGGGGATTATTTACCCGGGTCCGACGCCGTTTGCGAAGAATCGGACGGCTCCGCCGATTCCGCGCAATGTTCCTCCGGCGTTTATCGTGTGCGGAGGCGCGGGGGACAAGGTTCACGCGGTGTGGGCGGATGAATATTTTTCGGCGATGCTGGCGGTGGGCGCGCCGAATGTCGAGATGCATATTTACGGCAACGGAGTGCACGGCGGCGGCATGACTTACCGCAACGGGATTCCGTTCGGGACCTGGCAGATCCGGTTTATCGATTGGTTCCGGGATCTCGGGTTTTTAGAAAAGAGCGGCCTGGAGACGAAGGCGGCTCGGGATATCGCTGCGTATATGAATCCGCCGGTGAAGGCGGGGAAATAAACGCGCCAGGCGTCCGGGCTGCGCCCGGATGGACCGATTAGCAATCGGTCCGCAGGTTGGCAACCTGCCCCACAATTAAATCGCAGGGCATTCTGCTTCGCTACTGAAGGGTGATTTGGATTGGATTGGCGGCAACGCCTTCTACGGTGAGCTGCACCTCGACATTTCCTGCTGCGACGAGTTGCGCGGGGATCAGGATGTTGACTTGGTCGTAGCCGGGGTCTCCCGAGGGTCCGGCGTAGGTGACGATCGCGGCCACGCCGTTGATGGTCGCCGTCGTGAGAGCCGTTCCTGCATTCGCGATGCCGGTTCCTAACAAGATGAGGTACGAGCTGGCTGGAGCGGATTCGACGGAAACAGGGATGGCAACGATGGCGCCGTCGCTGTTGGTGGCGTAAGCGGCGGTCACCGTCTGCACTCCGTCGGCGAGTGCCTGGACGAAGTTGGCGCGTGGGAGGCCGGAGCCGTTTGCCGTGAGGATTCCCGGGGAGACGGTGGCGATTTCCACGTTATTCGCGGTCTGCGAAGTGGCGCCATTGGTCACGGTGATCTGCGCGGTACCGATAGCGACGGTGGACGGGACGAAGAAGTCGATCTGGTTCGGCGATACGGAGATGACGTCCGGCACGGGAGTGACGGTGCCCGTCGAATCCGTGATCGAGACTGTAACGGTGGTCGGCGGCGTAGTGGATGTGCTGCTCGCCGGCGCCAGATTTTGGCCGTTGACGGAGGCTAGAGAGCCGGGCGCGATGGCGAAGGCGCTTGGGTTAAGAGTGTTCAGGATGAGCGGCACGTTTACGGCGGGAGTCGCGCCCGCGGTGGGAGTCAATGACACTCCGCGCAGGACTTCTCCCGCACTGGCGGTTTCTAATACTGTGAAAGATTCGGTGGAAGCGAAGGATGCGTCGGTATTGGTCAAGGAGTCGTTGATGGAGACCAGCTGGTTGGGGTCCGCGGCGGCTACTCCATTGGCGCTGACGGTCGAGGTGACTCCCCAGATCGTGACCAAACCGCTGGGAGCGACCGAGCCGGCGATGGCGCGAAGACCATCGGGGGAAGGATTCAAAGCAGTGGGATAGTTCGCGACGCTGTATGGCTGGCCCAGGTTGAGGCCGGTCTGCAAAACGTAAGCGAGGGTCCAGGCGCCGTTCTTGAATACCCATTTTTGCAGGCCGGCGGTGGTGCTGGTGGCCGCATGGGATTTCTTGCCATCGCCTTCATCGGCGACGTAAAGCGTGGTCGCGTTGGCGAAAAATATTCCAGAGGGATGGGATGAGTTGGCGGCGCTGGTGAGCGAGGTGGGAAAGCCGGGGAGAATCGTGATTGAAGCGCTGGCGGCATTCGCGATGGTGGGGAGCGCGCCGGCATCGCCCACGCGATAAACCGTGTTGATGCCGTTGCTGCCGCTGCCTTTGCTGACGTAGAGCGTATTGCCGAAGATGGTCAGGCCGCTGAAATTATCGTCCTTGCCGTCCTTGTCCGGAGGATAGGGCAGAGAAGTGGTGGGGTCGATAATCTGGCTGATCGAGAAGCTTCCGATTTCAAACGCCGGCGTGGCCAGGCTCTGTCCGGGGAACGCCAACTGCGCACCGGCGGTGGTGACGATATGATTGGGCGTCCCGCTCCCGTTATTGGCGTTGCCCACCATATAATACGTTCCGTTCGAGAGGATCGCGGCGCGGCCTTCGCCGCCGCTGAAGGAGTTGGTGGGGGTAACCTGGATGGCTCCGTTAGCTCCGATCTGCACGACGGCGCGATAGAAGCTGCCGCCGGCCGGATTGCTGGAATCGAAGGCGCCGGGCGAATTGGAATCGGCGGCGTCGATGATGTTGGCAGGTGCGACGTACCCAATAAAGGTGATGGCGGTGCCGTCGGTTGAGAGATTCAGGGCCAGCTCGTCGCCGGACGTGAAGTTGGTGGTAACCAGCGCGGAGGGGATCGGAAGCGTGCTGACCAGCGTTCCAGAGGGCGTCAACTGGTCGAGAAAGATGGGCGAAGTCACGCTGAAGTTGCCGTCGATATTGGCGTTATTGAAGACGTTGTTGGCGCTGGTGGTGGACGGGTAGGCTCCGTTATCGGTAGAGGTGGCCGTGCCGCAGGTCGCGCCGGACGGGCAGACCGGCGGCAGGGGCTGGCCCTCCGCAAGCGTTGCGGCGGAGCCGGTGTATACGCTGCGGCTGACGACGATGTTGCCGGCCGTGAATCCGTTGAAGGTTTGCGCGGGGGAGACGGTTGCCCCGAGCACGAGGAGCGATACGCAGATGATTTTTCGCGGCATTTCTCCTAATAGTATAGGGAGAAAATGAAATATGACGCGATGGTTTGCGGAATGCCATTAGGCATAGCTGTTCAGCCGCGTTCTTCGATATGGCGCAGGCGCGCGTCCATCACCTGCTCAACGCGGTAGAGTTTTCGTCCTGGGTTTGGAAGCGGGCCTCGATGAATCGGGTTATATCGTCGAAGCGTTTGTCCACGTTGTCAAAACGCTTGTCCATCAGATGGCGCAGGTCTGACAGCCTGCTGTTATTAATCAGGATGCCGACCAGAACCAACAGGCTCGGCATTCCGACGCTGACGGCGAACTTGAGGTCTTCGCTGGACATTTGACTTGATGATAACGCAATGCTTGTTACAATGAAGTCGTACTGGTTTTTCCTGCCGAAGTTTACCCGCGCACGGCGACGGAGGATCGTTTCGCCATACTTGCGTTCATAGGATGTAAACCATGAAATTATTTTTCACGATTCTGGGTTCGATCGGCCTCGCTGCCGCGCAACCCACCATTTGCTCTACTAAGGCCTCCCACACGCTGGTCCATGCGGAAGGGCTGACGGAGCGCATCGGAGACATTATTTATAGCTGCACGGGCACGCCCAACCTGGTGCTGAACGTGAACCTGTCTGTCCAATTGAATACTGCCGTTACGAACCGGATTTCGAACGGAAACGCCATTACGGGTACGATTCTGACGGTCGACAATGGGTCCGGTCCGCAAGCGGTGGTGATGCAGCCGCTGCTGTTGACGTCGACCACCATTATTTGGGACGAAGTGCCGCTAACGTTTTCAGCGCAGGGTACTGTGATTATTCAGATCGCCGGTATTCGGGCCAATGCGACCGGGGTTCCCGTCGGCTCGCAGATTGATGCGTTATTGGGCGGGGGCCTGGTGATTTCGCCGTCTTTGCTGGCGGTGGGGACGCCGGAACTGAGTCTGTATACCGGATTCTCGGAGAATATCATTTGCGAGCAGACGGGGTCGCCTTTGCCGGGAAACACCAGTAGTTTTCAAAGTCTGATCCTCGATGGCACGTCGTTTTCGTCTACGCGGATTACCGAGGGATGGGCGGGCGCGTTTGATCCTAAATCGGCGCCTGCGAGTTTGAACGCGGATACCGGAACGCGGTTTCTGATCCAGTATTCCGGCTTTCCAGGGGCTGCGCAATTGTTTGTGCCGAACGTCGTCGCGGGTTCCGACGCGATCCAGCCGACGGCGGGTGGGGATTTGGGAGTTCCTGCGTCCGGCGGAGCTTATGCGCCGTCGGCAACCGGCTCGCTGTTGCTGGCTTTGGTTGCGGGGGCGGATTCGACAGGGGCGGGCGGAACGGTTTTGTACACACCGGGCCTGGTCGGATCGGGGACCGTGAAATTCGATGCGATGACTCAGCTCCAGTTCGTCAATGGAACGGCTTACGCGGTCTATGAAGTGGTCGATTCGAATCCTTTTACTCTGGAGACGGCGCAATTTCCGACGTTTCTGGGGCTCGCCCGGAACGTAGTGCAGACACCGGTTGCAACTAGTGAGAGCGTCACGCTCGCGCCTGTTTCCACCGTGGCGACCGTGTCGACGACGGCTCCGATTCCTCGCTTTATCGCGTTGACGCCTCCGAGCGACTGCGGAATTATCGGCGATTGTGGAGCGTCCTATTTCCCGCAATTGAGCGTGATCACGAGCTCCCTGCAATATACTTTGCCGGTGGGTTCGCCGGGACAGGCGCAATACATTCCCGTCGATAATGGCGGCGCAGGCGTCCTGAACTGGACCGCTTCGGTGGCCTATACCAGCGGAAGCGGATGGTTATCGATTGTAAATCCGGCAGGGAGCGGCAATGGCACGATACGGGTGGATGCTGTTCCGGGAAATCTGGCGGCGGGCACTTATCAAGCGACGCTGACGATTGACGGCGGGGCGGCTGGACGCAGATTCGTCGCGGTGACGCTGATAGTGACGCAGGCGCCGGCTCCGGTGGGTCCGCAGATTACGAACGTGGAAAATGCGGCGACCTTCGCGCAGGTTCCGGTCGTGGCTGGTTCGTTGAGCACGATCATGGGCTCCTCACTTACAGGCAAACTGGTGACGGCGACGTTCAATGGGATCGCGGCGACGATCGATTATAGTAGCGCGACGCAAATCAATCTGCTGGTTCCGGCGACCCTGGGGTCGCAGACTTCGGCGCAACTGGTCGTTACGGTGGACGGGGTCAGCAGCGCTCCGATGACGGTGCAGGTGGTGCCTTTCGAGCCGGGAATTTTCACCGGCGGCGTGGCGAATCAGGATGCGACGCCGAACTCGGTCAGCAATCCTGCCGCTGCGGGGAGCGAGATTTATTTCTACGCCACCGGGTTATCGGGTGCGGGACCCATTAGCGTCCGGGTGGGAACAACGGAGCTGACGAGCCTCGCCTATGCCGGACCGGCGCCGGGATTTCCGGGCGTGCAGCAAATCAACTTCACGATTCCGGCCGGGCTCGGGGCCATCACGACGGAGCTATACGCCTGCGGAAACGGGGTTTGCAGTCCGCCGGTGCCGCTGACGTTGAAGTAATCAGTTTAAGAAATACGTACGGTAGAGGGTATCGCGCTGCTTGGGCACGAAGCCGGCATCCCGGATCAGGCGGCGCAATTCCTCTTCCGAGGCGCGATGATGCGCGCCGGCGGCGCTGACTACATTTTCTTCAATCATGATACTGCCGACGTCATTTCCGCCGAATCGCAGGCCTAATTGACAGGTTTTTAATCCGGGTGTTACCCAGGAGGATTGGATATTCAGGATATTATCGAGATAAATTCGCGATAATGCCAGCATTTTCAGATACTCGACGGCGGTGGCTTCTTCTTTGACGAAGCGGCCGAGGGAGGTATTCTCGCGCTGGAAGCTCCATGGAATGAAGGCGGTGAACATTCCACTCTCCTCCTGCATCCGGCGCACAATGTCGAAATGGTTCATCCGCTCTTCGATTGTTTCGCCGGTGCCGAACATCATGGTTGCGGTGGTGTAAAGGCCCAAGGAATGACAGGTGCGGTGAACGTCGATCCAATCGTTAACGCTTGATTTTAAGCGGCTTATTCGATGGCGGACACCATCGTCCAGGATCTCGGCGCCGCCGCCGGGGAGGGAATCGAGCCCGGCATCGCGGAGTCGGGCTAAGGTGTCGTGAATCGTTAAGTTGCTGACTTTGGCGATGTTGACGATCTCCGGCGCGGAAAAACAGTGGCACCAGATGTTGAAGTTGGCTTTGATTGAGCGAAGCAGATCCTCATACCACTCGATTTTAAGCTCCGGGTGAAGGCCGCCTTGCATCAGAATGCCGGTTCCGCCGAGGTCGATGGTCTCCTTAATCTTGCTAAAAATGACATCTTTGGGGTGTAAGTAGCCTTCAGCGTGCCCTAATGGACGATAAAATGCACAAAAACTACAGTATTCGGTGCAGGTATTGGTGTAATTTATGTTGCGGTCGATGATGTAGCTGACCACGCCTTCGGGGTGCAGTTTGCGGCGCACGGCGTCGGCTTCCATGCCGATCCCGATGAGGTCGTTGGAATTGTACATATCGATTGCTTCGGCGCGGGTGATCATATGGATGCTCCTACTGGCACGCGGTCGAGCGCGGCGGCGTGTTTCAGATATAAGTTGAGGCCTTCGTGATCGCGGTCGGTCAGTTCGAAAACGATGTGGCGGGTGAGATATTCGCGGGCTAGCTGTTCCGTGACGCCGCGGATCGGAGCCTGCCCGGCGACGATTTGATCCATGTGCGCGAGGCCGGCGCGGCAGGAATCGGCGAATGCTTGTTCGAAGACGGGCTGCATGATTTCCTTGCGGCCGGACCAGAGGGCGAAGACCATCGGGAGTCCGGTCATTTGGGTCCATTCGAGGCCGAGGTCGAGGGTTTCAAAGGGCAGCTTTTCGGGGTCGAGGCGTAGCGCGGGATCGCCGATGAGGAGCGCGGCATCGGCTTCGCCAAGCATGGGAGCGAGCTCCGCGTGGCGCGAAATCAACTTCGGCTGCACGCCGTATTTTTCGGCCAGAATGATTCTCGACAGCATGACCGAGGTTCGGGAGCCGGTGTCCGTCGCGAGCGTCTTGATTTCCCTGAGAGGAACTTTTGAGACCAGCAGAATGCTTCGAACGGCTCCCCGGCTGGCGATGCCGGTAGTGCGGAAATAGTCGAGTTTCTGGCGTGCCATTTCGATGACGGGAACGATGCCGATATCGGCTTCACCAGAGGCGAGCTGGTCGGCGCAGACCGAGGGCAGGGCATAGTTCATCTCGAAAATATCGCGCTGGGCGCCGTGTTCGATACCCCAGACGAGCGGAACTGTGTTCAGGTAGCTGACCGCGCAGACGCGAGGTTTTTTATGGATGGAGGACAAAGTTCAGTTTATCATTGCGCAGATCATGCCCGAGACCATCCAAACTTTAGTACGAAGGGTACCTTACGAAAAGACGATATACGGTGGATAATCCCTGTGCTATCTTCGAAAGAAGGCGGTTCCCGCGCACTGTCCTTCGGAGATCCTCATGAGAAAACTGTTCGGCTATCTTATCGTCTTGTCAGCTACCGTGTGGGGGCAGCTTCCTTCCCCGGATATCAATTTATCGCCGACGCGGCAGTTCGGGCATCCCCAATTGCAGATTCCACCCACGCAGGCGACGCCCAATTATGTGGAAGGGAAGGAATTCAATTCTCCCGGCCAGATGGCGATCGACACCAGCACCGGTTCGCCGATCCTTTATGTGGTGGATATCGGCAATAACCGCGTGCTGGCGTTCAAGAGCAGCTCACTCAGCGCGGGCCACATGGCCGACCTGGTGATCGGGCAACAGGATTTTCAAAGTACCATTGTGCCGCTGGGCGTGACCACCGGTCTGAGCACTCCGACCGGGGTCGCGGTGGATGCCAAGGGCAACGTGTATATTGCCGACGCGGGAGACAACCGGATACTGCGTTTCCCGGCTCCGTTCAGCCAGACTTCGCTCCCGGTTACCCCCGATCTGGTGATCGGCCAAAAAACATTCAACACCGTTGGTGTGAATATGGGTGGAAATTGCGCGAGCAACACGCTCGCGTTTACCAATGGCGGCTCCGCGTACCTGACAGGTTTGGCGATCGATGGGAGCGGGAATCTGTGGACCACCGATCCGGGCAACAACCGGGTTTTGATGTATCCGGCGTCGAGCCTCGGGGCGGGATCGACGCCCGCGGCAACCATGGTGATTGGACAAAACAGTTTCACGTCCTGCATCGCGCCGCAGTACCCGAATAACATTCAAACCTATTTGGGTGGTTTATTTAATCCGCAAAGCCTGGCGTTCGATGCTTCGGGCGACTTATATATTGCCGATTCCTATTCGCGGGTGCTGTACTACGCGGCCGGATTCTCCGCCGTGGGCCAGATTGCCTCGCGCGTGCTCGGTGTGCAGCCGCAGCAGCAGCAGGGCCAACCGAACGTGGTTTACCCGACGCAATACACGCTCGGCGCTTTTGCTTCGAACGGCGCGCCGATCCCGCCGAACGGCGTCTTTACGAACGGAAATCATCTTTTTGTGGCGGATACGCCATCCAATCGAATCGTGGAGTACGATCTTCCCGTGAACTGGGCGCAGCCGACCACCACCTCGCCATCGCCCGCCATTATGACGGTGCTGGGCCAGACCTCGGTGAGCGTGGGGACGGCTAATCAGGGGCTGCCGTCGCCGAGTGCGTACACGCTTTCCTCGCCCTACGCGGGAGTTTTTTACCAGAACGAGATGTGGGTCGCCGACAGCGGAAATAATCGGGTCTTAGGATTCCCGCTGCCATCCGCCGGTGGTTATTCGGCGGCAACGGCGGTGGTGGGGCAGGACGATTTCATTTATAGCGCGCCGAACCTGATTGAAGGGCGAGAGGTTTATCTCACCGCTACTACGATAGGACAGGCGGCATCGGCAATGGTGATCGATAACAGTTCGACGCCGCCGCATCTTTACGTCTCCGATCCGGGCAATAACCGGATTCTTTGTTTCAAGAACGCATATACAGTGGGGTCGACCACGCCTCCGGGCTTCGCGGATATGGTGATCGGCCAGCCCGATTTGAAAACTTCGGTGGTCAATTACCCCGGCGGAGTCGCAACGCAGCCTACGCAGACGGGGCTGAATAATCCGATCGGCGTGGCGGTGGATAATAACGGAAATCTTTATGTAGCCGACGCCGGAAATGGGCGCGTGGTGCGCTTCCCGGCTCCGTTCAGCAATGTGCCTGCGAATGAGACGGCGGCTCAAGCAAACTTGGTGTTGGGGCAATCCGGGTTTACCACTCAGATTAAGAATCCCGAGGCAAATTCCATGAATTCGCCTTGGGGATTGGCTTTGTTCTCCGGATCCGGCGCGACTCCGCTGGCGGGAGGACTGGCGGTTTCGGACCCGATCTACAACCGGGTGCTGTATTACGCGAAGCCGGCGGGCGGAGATTTTACCAACGGCCAAGCGGCAACGCTGGTCTTCGGGCAGTCGAATTTCACCGGCGTCACGGCGATTTCGCCGGCGGGACCGGCTTCCTTCAACGGTCCGCGGGGAATTGCCGCGGACTCATCAGACAATCTTTATGTAGCCGACACGGGCAATAATCGGATTATGGAGTTCAGCGACGCGCCGCAAAGCGTCTTTAACGGAGTGACCCCGACGTACGTGAATACTGCTTCGGCAAACTTTGGGGGGTTCAATTTTCCGGAGGCAGTGGCGATCAATTTCGCAGGGGAACTCTGGGTTGCGGACTCGAGCAACGGTCGCGTGCTGCGCTTTCCGCAGTACACCACCTGTTTGACCGGCACTTGCGCGCCCACTGCGGCGATCTCTACCTCCCCAGCGGCGCCGCTAGGGCTGGCGCTGGATCCCATCGGCAACGTGATTGTCGGGGACACGTTTAATCATCTGACGCTGTTCTATGCGGAGGCTTACTATAAGAATGCGGCCACCTTCAGCGCTCAACAGCCGTTGGCGCCGGGAATGCTGGTCGTTATCGGCCGGCTGGGGTTAGGGTTCGATATAAGTAGCGCGGCGGCTCAAACGTTGCCGTGGCCTTATACTCTGGGGAATCTGAAGCTCACGGTCACGTGGCCCGGAGGACCGACGGGTGGAACCGGCGCGCCGATCTTCGCCACCGGCGGGGGCGCCATTTATTTCCAGATGCCAGGGGCTGCGCCGACGTCGGGGGTGGTGAATGTCATCGTCACGGACGCCACGACCCAGGCAGTTTTAGGCGTAGGTCAATTCACGATGGCGAAGGCCGATCCTGGATTTTTCACCGCGAACGCGGAGGGAATCGGCCCAGTGTCCGCGGAGGCTTACGATAGCAGCGGACATTATTTGGGGATCAATACGGCGGCAAACCCGGTTCCCAGAGGCGGGACTATCGTATTGTACCTGACGGGTCAAGGACAGGTGTCAGGCGAGCAGGATGGGGCGGCGCCACAAGCGCTGCCGACGCCCGTGCTTCCGACAACGTTTATCATAGATGGGACCGAGGCGACCGTGACTTACTCGGGTCTCGGGGGCGGCTATCCGGGTTTGTGGCAGATCAATGCGATTGTTCCGATGAGCGCGAATCCAAATCAGCCGAACTCGATAGCGTTGATCTACCTTGGCATTGCGAGCACGATTGGAGGGAACTCCAGTTCTGCTCCCGACGGAACGCCGGGGCCGGACGTCCATGGCATCTCGACCACGATTTGGGTGGGGAACTAATCGCTGCTCAGCGCGCCTATTCGCTGTCAATGGGCGTCGGCGCGGCTTGTGACTTCCAAATCCTACGGATGGTGGTGGCGCTGACGCCGGTGGTGCGCGCCACCATTCGTGTGCTCCATCGCTTCTCGCCGAACTTCGCGAGGACTTGCTTTACCTGATCTGGGGACACTGCAGGCGGGCGGCCGGGCCTTGGCTTCTCCTTTTCAACTCCCGCTGTTCCGTGGGTGAAGAATCGCATCCGCCAGCGTGCGACAGTCCTTGCGGTTACTCCGAGAGTCTCGGCTATCTCTTTATTTGATTTCCCTTCGGCCGCAAGCTGGACGATCTGGACGTGAAGCGCGGGCCTGCCCTTCACATTGTCTTCGAGCAAATAATCGTTCCAGAGAGGACCGATCTGCGGTTGAAAGCGTCACGACGGGCGCAATTCGCATTTGGAGGCTCCTGCGAAATAAACGCGTTATTTAGGCCACTATTTATGGCGCACTGTATTTCCAATGGATTCAATAATCACCGAAAATATGCACAAATGCAAGGGTTTTCAATGTACTTTATTATTGACACTGCGCTAGAAGGGCCTTAGCATCGACTCACGCCGCAACAATCGTGTGGCGAAATGTATCGAGAAGGAGAATACATGAGGAAAATATCGTTTCTATTAATGTTCGCGACGGTGCTGATGGTCGTACCAAGCGCCTTCGCTCAGTCGAGTACTTTTTATTTGCAGAACACGGCTTGCCCGTTAAATAGCACCTACGTGGGGTCCACGACGGTAGTTTGGAGCAGCTCGGGAGAGCCTAACAACGTTGGCGTATTTGTTTCATCCTTTCCCCCGCACTCTGATATAGGGGACATTTCCCTCCAGGCGGCCGCAACCTCCGGTTCGTCCTATAGCCCCTGGCTTGAGTATGGTTACGGTTACAGGTGGTATTTAGTTGCGGGCCTGGATTCGAGCGACGACCTGCCGACCCAGATCGGCGGTAGTGCGTCCGGCACTGTAATCAACGGCCAAGAAATACAGTGTTAGTGGTCAAATCGCTGGTGATTCCTGGGCGATAAGATGAAGGAAGCAGACAAGCTGTCGCGGCACGCGGTGGCATTCGCCGTGGCCCTCTCCGCTCTTTGCGGCCAGGGCACCCCCCCGCAGGCGGCTGCGGGGGCGGGTTCAAATATCATTCGGGCGGATAAAGTCGTCCTATCGCCGGAGGCTCTCGCTGCTGAGTCCGAGGGTTATTTGCCGGCCTTTTACGCAAATGCCACGACCGCCGAAACAGCCACGCCCATCGAGGTGATTGCGGGAACGGAGGCTCACGGAATCGACTTGCATCTCTCTCGCACGCGCGTCGCACATGTTCGAGGCGCGATTGTTGGGTCGAGCGGCGTACCGGTACGTGCAGGCAGCGTAATGCTGTGGAGACTAGACGCGGCGGGGCGTAGCTCGATGAGCCCTGAAGTTGGACGCCTATCGCCAAATAACGGGACGTTCGAGTTTGCCGATGTGGCTCCCGGATCGTACCTGCTGGGAGTCAACGGCTCGGCGAATGGAGTGGATCGCGAAGATGCGTGGAGGCCGGTCCAGGTGGGAGATTCGGATATCGAGTTGAAACTTGCTCTATCGAAGCCGCTGGAGATCAAGGGGTCGGTGGTTGTTGAAGGGGTTTCCGACCAGCCAACGGGACTGAAAGTGTCATTGGAGTCGACGCGCCTCAGCGGAAACAGTCGGTCGATATCAAGCCGGGAGAGCCATTCGGTTTTAAGAATCTTCCTCCTGACGCATACAGCGTGGCCGTCACGAGCGAGAAAGGTGATCTGTACGTCAAATCCGTTCGTTTCGGAAGTACCGATTATACGGATTCAAACGTCGAGGTTGGCCAAGGCGCGGGCGGCGAGTTGACAATCAAAGTGAGCACCGGCGCAGAGATTAAGGGCACTGTCGAAGCTGCGGACCATTCTCCGGTCCCCGGGATCACAGTCGTCCTAATTCCAAATACGCCTCGGCGCGAGTTGAGTCGTTTATATAAGGTATCGTCCACGGACGATAAGGGCGCATTCACGCTTTCCGGAGTCGCTCCAGGCGGGTATCGCGTCTTCGCATGGGAGGACGTGGAGACAAACGCATGGAGAGAGCCGGACTTCCTGCGGCCCTTGGAATCGCTGGGACAAGAAGTCAGCGTAGAAGCAAATGATCATAAGTCCGTAACGCTCACAGCAATCCCGAAGGGGACGACGAACTAACCGTCGTCCTCCACACTTCAGTTTCAGGCCCTCCTTTTTCTCGTCCGAGACATCTTCCGAAAGATGCTGTATACTTGAATTTACGCCCACTGGTCCGTGCGGAAGTGTGCGCGGCGGACCAAAAATGGACAGGTGGGTGAGTGGTTAAAGCCAACAGACTGTAAATCTGTCCCTCCTTGCGAGGTACGAAGGTTCGAATCCTTCCCTGTCCACCAGTTTTGTGTGTTTGTTGTGGTAAAACCGATTCCTATGGTCGCGGCTCGGTTAGCGAACTGAAGTATTGGATTTACCGAGCCGTGACCATAGGGAGCGGTGGTTTTGAAAGGCCGTTGTAGCTCAGTTGGTAGAGCATCCGTTAGCGGAAGGTCACCGGTTTGGTTCGTTTGGTAGTCTGAAAAGGTAAGCCGTTGTAGCTCAGTTGGTAGAGCACTTCCTTGGTAAGGAAGAGGTCACCGGTTCGATCCCGGTCAACGGCTCCAGAATTTTGAAGTGTTTTTTGTACGTGCTTGAAAGCGTCCCGACCGGGAAACATTACCTTGGGATTGCGGCGGATGTCGAGAAACGGCTCCATGAGCACAACACGAAGAATGGCGGATGGACAAGCGCCTATAAGCCGTGGAGGCTGTTGGGAAAAGAAGAGTATCCGGACCGGGCAATTGCCAGCAGGCGGGAACGGTTTCTAAAAAGCCGCCAAGGAATTGCGGCGCGAAGGCAGTTGATAGAGGGAATTTATGGCGAAGGAAAAATTTGATCGCAGCAAGCCGCATGTGAACGTGGGGACGATTGGTCATATTGATCACGGCAAGACGACGTTGACGGCGGCGATCACCAAGACGCTTTCCAAGCAC
>JBEKPC010000037.1:0-35981 GCA_049521155.1 Bryobacteraceae bacterium | reverse complement strand
CTGGTCGAATTCAAACTGCCAGATCGAGCAGCGATCAAGGCGGCTATTAAGCAATTTCTGGGCCCGAATTACGCTCTCTTCGGGCGTTGGCTGGACGTGCTGACGTTCGCGTTCAGTGGGGAATCATTCAGCGACATCGAGCGCGAGCTTCATCGCTTTCGGCGCTCGGTCACGCTCGGCACGGCATCGGACGCCGACCTGGTTGAAGAATTCATCAAATCGCGCGTACTAACATTGGATCGCAAGGCCAAAATTGAACTGGCCGTCTTGCTGGCTAAACAGACTCGCTTGTCGCAACACATGGTGTCCGAAATCACAGGGGTAAGCCGCGACACGATAAGGAAGCACGCGGTTGAACGGTCCTCTGCGGTCGTTAAAGCCGCTCGAAGAGATTCCGGATGGCGATCCACGGGCGCCGGCGACGGAATACCGCTTTACGGACGGCATTGGGCGGGTGGGTTTTATCGCCTCCGTCAGCCGGCCGTTTTGCCTGAACTGCAACCGGCTGCGGATCACCGCCGACGGGCACTTGCGGCACTGTCTGTTCGCGGTGGAGGAGACGGATATTGGCGCGCTGCTTCGGCGCGGCGCATCGGACGAGGAAATTGCCGGCGCCATCGCGGAATCGGTGCGGGCCAAGTGGCTGGGGCATGAAATCAACACGTCCCGGTTTATCGCGCCGCCGAGGCCGATGTACTCTATTGGCGGATGATCCTTTTGCCGATCTACTGCTTTAGGCATGAGACGTTTTCCTCCCGTAATCCTCTTGTTTCTTCCTTTGTTCACGCTGCGCGGGCAAGGGCTGCTGAAACTCCCGGCCGACCAGGCGGGTTGCGTCGATTCGAAAAATTTCCCCAAGCTTCTGGAGTGCCGGATCGATAACTGCGAGAAGAAGGACCCCGATCACCGCGAAGTTTCGGCGGGGGAGGACGAGAAGGGAGAGACGATTACCACCCCACTCGACGGAATCAGCCATTCCGTGATGTACGAATGCCAGGAGGGCACAACGCCGGCGTCGATAGTGGAGCAGGCGGCGGCCGCGCTGAAAGCTAAAGGGTTTGAAATTCCCTACCAGTTTGCCGATGCCGAGGCATCGCTGACGGCCCGCAAGGATGATTTGTGGATTACAGTGGACGCGGCTTCGCGGTTCTATACCTTGATCGAGACGGCCGCGGCTCCTCCGGATTTCGAAGCGGCGACCGACGCGGAATCGATGGCCGAAATGCTGGAGCGCTACGGTCACGTGCCGGTCAAGGGAATCGAGTTCATGACAGGCAGGCCAGACCTGGAACCGTCGTCGGTGCTGATCCTGGCGGACGTGATCACGATTCTGAAGGCTCATCCAGGCTGGCGTCTGCGGGTGGAAGTGCATACCGATAATCGAGGAGCGAAGATGGAGAATATGGCCTTGTCGTCGAAGCGCGCCGCCGCGCTGGTGACCTGGCTGACGCTCAACGGGATCAAGCGCACGCGGTTGGAATCACAGGGGATGGGCGACACCAAGCCGATTGCGGACAATCTTACGGAGCCGGGCCGCATCAGGAACCGGCGCATCGAACTGGTGAAGATTCCATCGCTGACGGCGCAATAGGGGCTAGAATCAGGTTTGAACCATCAAAACCTGATGCATCAAGGCTTGGTCGATATTCACAGCCATGTGCTGTACGGAGTGGACGACGGCGCGCGGACCCTGGAAGATTCAGTGGCCATGGTGCGCCTGGCGGCCGAACATGGCACCACCGATCTGGTGGCCACGCCGCATGCCAATCCAAAATACCGCTTCGATCCGCAAATCGTGAAAGAACGGCTGGCTGAGATTTCGGCGGCGTCGGACCACGTTCTGCGGCTGCATTCGGGGTGCGATTTTCATCTGAGCTACGACAATATTCAGGATGCGATCGCGAATCCGGGGAAGTACTCTATTAATCAGCATCACTATCTGATGGTGGAATTTTCAGACCTGTTGATTTTCCATAATACAGCGGAGATTTTTTTGAGGCTACAGGACGCGGGCATGATTCCGGTGATCACGCATCCGGAACGCAACGGGCTGCTGCGGCAGAGGGCCGACCAGATTGCCGGATGGGTGGCGGGCGGCGCCTGCGTGCAGGTGACGGCGCAGAGCGTGCTGGGGGAATTCGGGCAACGCGCGGCGGACTTCGCACGCACCCTGCTCGACCGGCGGCTGGTGCATTTTCTGGCCAGCGACGGGCATGACTGCGAGCATCGGCCTCCACGGCTCGATTTGGCGCAGGAGTGGGTCAAAGAGCATTACGGAGAAGAGTTGGCGGAGGCGCTGTGTGCGACGAACCCCCGTGCGACGCTGACGGGAGAATCCTTAGGGGGAACGGAAGCGGCTGGTACTACCGAGTCTCGCAAGTGGTATCAGATCTGGCGCTAGTCTAGTCGGCTCTACCAACGCACTCAAAAGAAGAGCCGACGGGGGCGTCGGCTGCGGTCCAGGCAGTGGACACCAGGGGACCGCCCACTGGGGTCCAAGTAAATTTACAGATCCACCTGAGACGAATGGTTTCCATTCCGCACAAGCTTCCGTGCACGCTTGTCGAAGAAGTCTCACATTCCTGTTGCTAGCCGGCGCGGCCCTGGGTCAGGAGGCGCAGCCGGTGTTCGAACCGTCGCTCGGGGGGAATCTCCCGGCGCAAAAGATCGGGTCGAACGATCTCCTCTCCATTTCAGTCTATGGGGCGCCGGAACTGACGAGGACGGTGCGGGTGAGCGCCGAAGGATTCCTCAGGCTACCCATGCTGAAGCAAAAGGTGGAAGCCAAAGGGCTGATGCCATCGGATCTGGAAGAAAAAATCGCGACGGCGCTGAGCGCAGAGCAGATCCTGGTGGACCCGGTGGTGACGGTGAATATCGCCGAGTATCATAGCCGTCCGATCAGCGTGGCGGGTGCGGTGAAGTCTCCGCTAACGTTTCAAGCGCTGGGAAAGACAACTTTGCTGGAGGCATTAACCCGAGCACAAGGCCTCTCAGTGGACGCGGGGACGGAGATTCTAGTGACTAGGCCGCCTCTGACTCCGGGAGGGGTTCCGCAGGTGGAAAGAATTCCGGTGAAAGGGCTGATCGATGCGGCTGATCCGGCGCTGAACGTGATACTGGAGGGCGGCGAAGAAGTGCGGGTGCCGCAAATCGGCAGGATTTTCGTGGTCGGGAACGTCAAGCATCCCGGCGCGTTCAAGATCGAGGACGGGTTCGGCCTGACGGTATTGAAGGCGCTGGCGATGGCCGAGGGATTGATGCCGTTTTCGACCAAGCAAGTCTTCGTGTACCGTCATGCCGATAGCGCGTCGCCCCAGGCGCAGCAGGAAGTCCCGATCGATCTCAGAAAAATCCTGGATCGCAAGCTGCCCGATGTAGCGTTGTCGGCGAACGACATTTTGTATATCCCCGATAACAGGTCGCAGCGGCTGACGATGACGACAATCGACCGCGCCATCGGATTCGCTTCGTCAACGGCGTCGGGAATCCTTATTTACAGTCATCCGTAGCTCGAAATGCGTACCAAGGAGCTTTGATGCAGGATCAAGACAGGTTGCCGATGTTGGTGGAGATGGGGCGTATGCCGCCGTATGCGCCGCCCGTTTATAGCCCGTCGGACCAGGAACCGGAGGAAGCAAAACTTCCGCTTTCGCAATACCTTTGGATTTTGAAGCGCTATCGGTGGCGCATCGGAGGATTCGTCGCCGCCTCGGTGATCGGAACGCTGATCATTTCTTCGCGGCTGACGCCGATTTACGAGTCGACGGCGACGGTGGACGTAGACCGTCAGACGCCGGCGGGAGTCGTGGGGCAGGATTCGGCGCGCATGGTTTTAAACGACTCCGATCAGTATCTGGCGACGCAAATCAAACTGGTGCAGTCCGATTCGGTGCTGCGGCCGGTGGATCAGCGATTCAAATTGCGGGAATTGGAGCATCAGCCGGAGGCGAGTTCGACGATTCCGCGCGCGGGCGATGCTCCGGTGACGCTGAAACGGCTGAAAGTGACGCGGCCTCCGAACACTTACCTGCTGCTGATCAGCTACCGATCGGACGATCCGCAACTGGCGGCGGATGCGGCCAACGCGATCGCGCAGTCGTATCTGGAGCACACCTATAACATTCGAATCCGAAGCTCGGCGTCGCTCGCGACCTTCATGGAAAAGCAAATCGACGAACTGCGGGCCAAGATGGAGCGGTCCAGCCAGGCATTGATTGGATTCGAGCGCGAGTTGAACGTGATCAATCCCGAGGAGAAGACCAACATTCTGGCGGCTCGCCTGCTGCAACTGAATATCGAATACACCAACGCGCAGGGCGACCGGCTGAAAAAAGAAGCGGCGAACGACTCGGTAAAAGGGGGCTCACTTGAAGCCGCGCTGGCGACCGCGCAGGGAGATGGTCTGCGCCGTCTGGTGGAACATCTGAATGACGCGCGGGAACACTTTGTCGAGGTGAAAACCCACTTCGGAGCCAATCATCCGGAGTATCGGAAAGCGGAGGCGAAGGTCACTGAGGTGCAGACGGCGATTGAGGCGACGGTCAAGGACGTCGGGCAGAGAGTCTCGATTGAATTCAATGAAAGTGAGCGGCACGAAGCTGCGGTGAAGCAGGCGGTCGCCGACGCGAAGGCGGATTTCGATCATGTCAATGCCCGCTTCTTCGAATATGAAGCGCTAAAACGCGAGGCCGAGGCGGACAGACATCTTTATGAGGAGCTGGTGCGCAAAATCAAAGAGGCCGGTATCAACGCAGGATTCCAAAATAGCGCCATCCGGATCGCCGATCCGGCCCGGCCCGCGCTGAAAGCAGTGTTTCCCGACATCATGCTGAACGTTCTTCTGGCGTTCCTGTTTTCGGCGCTGCTCGCGATCGGCGCCGCGGTGGTGAGCGACCTTCTCGATAAGACCATCCGCGATCCGGAACAGGTTTCCCGGACGCTGCGTACGGAGGTGATCGGGAGCCTGCCGCTGATGAAGAACCGGCTGGCGGCGGGTTCTCCAAATTTCAGGGCCGGCTTTAAAAATGGAATGGCGATCGAGAAGGAACAGGATTTGACGGGTTTCCACGAATCGATCCGCACACTCCGGAATTCCATTCTGCTGGGAAGCTTCGACCGGCAGTACCGGTCACTCCTGATTACCAGTGCCGCGCCGGGAGAGGGAAAGACTACCACGGCCGCAAACCTTGCCACCGCGCACGCCGAGCAGGGCAAACGGACGCTGCTGATCGATGGCGACCTGCGGCGTCCCAGCGTCCATCGCAACTTCAATCTTCCGAGCGTGGTCGGCTTGTCGAACGTCCTGCTGGGTGAGATCGGATGGCGGGATGCGGTGGTGAAGGTGGAGGGACTGGAAGACCTCCATATTCTTGCCGCCGGACCACCGTCGCGCCGCGCCTCGGACCTGATCGGGAGGGGTTTGGCGGAGTTGCTCGAAGAGGCCTCTTCGGACTACGACCTGGTGGTGCTGGACGCACCGCCTTTGCTGGGATTCGCGGAGCCTCTGCAAATGGCTACGGCGGTCGATGGCGTGATCGTGGTCGCGCGCGCCGGCCAGACCAGCCGCAAAGCGGTGGCAATGGTGTTGGCGACATTGAATCGACTGCGGGCGAAGGTGGTGGGGCTGGTGCTCAATGAGGTCCACAAGGAATTGAGCGACAGCTATTACTATTACGGCTACTATCGCTCCTACTACGCGCCGAAAGAAGAGGCGCCGTCATGAGTACATTCCTGGGGATTCACGACGGCCACAACGCATCGGTGGCGGTGGTGCGCGATGGGCGCATCGAACTGGCGCTACAGGAGGAAAGACTGACCCGGATCAAGAATCAAGGCGATGCGCCGGCGGGAGCGGCAAAGCTCGCGTTCCAGATGATGAATGGCCAGGGCACCCCTGCTCGGGTGGGACTCAGCGGCCTGTACATGAATTACAACCAATGGCAAAGAGAAACGATCGTGGCCGATTACGAACGGTCGGGAGATTTTCTGGGCCGATGGAAGCAGCCGTTCAAAGGGACGTTGGTCGACCGCGCGTATCAAAAGCGCAAGGCAAATCAGAGAGTGGAGGCGCTGTCTCAGATTGGCGTCGCGAAAGACCGGGTGGAGGCGGTAGAGCACCATCTGGCGCACGCGTCGGCGGCGTATCACACGGCTCCCTGGCGGGATGAAAAGATTCTCGTACTGACTTGCGACGGCGCAGGCGACCGGTTGTCGGCGACGGTGAGTATTGGCGAGCACGGATCGCTTTCGAGAATCGCAGCGGTGTCCGAGCAGGATTCGATCGGCCGGCTTTATGCGCTGGTGACGAGGGTTCTGGGAATGGCGCCTTTGGAACATGAGTATAAGGTCATGGGCCTCGCGCCGTATGTTTCCGCGGGCAGCCGGGTGGAAGCCGCGGCGCGCGATTTTTCGAATTTGTTCGAGTTCAGCGCCGACGGGCTGTCGTGGAAACGCCGCAGCGGAGTGCCATCGATGTACGCGGCTTATGGATACCTCAAGCGGGCGCTGGCCGGAAAGCGCTTCGACATCATCGCGGCAGGCGCGCAGAAGTTCATCGAAGACATGCTGGTGAAATGGGTCACGAGCGCTGTACGCGAGACCGGCATCGGCAAGATTGCCTGCGCCGGCGGCGTATTTATGAACGTGAAGGCGAATCTGGCGCTGCTCGAAATCCCGGAGGTGGAGGATCTGTACATATTCCCCTCTTGCGGGGATGAGTCGAACAGCATCGGCGCGGCTTGTCATCTTGCGGCGCGCGCCGGCGATCGCATTCAGCCCCTGGGTGCGCTCTATTACGGCGAGCCGATTACCGATGATGAGGCTCAAATGGCGCTCGAAGTCGCGTCCAATGGCAAGCTGCGATTCCGCTGGGAATACGATATCGAACGCCTGGCGGCCGAAAAACTCGCTGCGGGAAAGATTGTCGCGCGAGCAAAGGGCGCGGTCGAATTCGGCGCCAGAGCACTGGGAAACCGGTCCATTCTAGCTCGCGCCGATTCGCCCACGGCGGTTCGCGTCATCAACGAAATGGTCAAGAATCGCGACTTCTGGATGCCATTCGCGCCTTCGGTGCTGGCCAGCCGCGCGAACGACTATTACGTAAAACCGAAGCCGGTGGCTTCGCCTTATATGATGTTCGGGTTTCGATCGCGGCCTGAGAAGCGCGTTGCCTTCGCCGCCGCGCAGCATGCTTACGACTTCACCACCCGGCCGCATGAGGTTTTTGAGGAACACAACGCCGATTATTACCGGCTGCTTAAGGAATACGAATCGCGAACGGGCGAAGGGATTCTGCTCAATACCTCCTTCAACCTGCACGGGGAGCCGATCGTCTACCGGGCACGGGATGCGGTAGACGTGTTTCTCCGCAGCGGCCTCAGTCACATGGCGCTTGGCAACTGGTGGGTGGAAAAGACATGACCACCGCGGTGGGGCCGGCCCGGGCGCAAGAAGCATTATGGCGGCCGATGATCTCGGCGATGGGCAAGACCGCGGGCGGTGCGATCGCGAGCGGCCTGCTGAGCGCGCTGGGGACGAAGATCATCGCTTTAATGCTGGGGCCGGGGTCGGTTGCCCTGCTTCAAACTCTGCAACAGTTGCGCGACGGCACACTCGCGGCGGCGACGGCGAACGGCAAAACGGCCCTGGTGCAGGGTGCGAGCGCGCTTGAAGGAGTCGAACGGCGGGAATATCTACGTACGGTCGCGCTGATATTCGCCGGCGCCACGCTCCTGGTCGCGCTGGCGATCGTGGTGGTTTCGGGTCAAATTGTCCGGTGGAGCCGGCTACCGGCGGCGAGCGGACAGTTGCTGCCGTGGCTCGCAGTCACCATCGCCCTATTGAGTGTGTTTGTATTTCTGACGGCGATTCTAAATGCGTTGCGAGAGATTGGAAAGCTGGCCTTGCTGCAACTGGCGTCACCGATGGTTTCGGCGATGGTGGCTTGGCCGGTCGCGATGGAGGTGCGGGCAGGACATCCCGTGGCCATGGCCTTCTTCCTGCTGCTTCCGGCCGCTGCGACGGTAGCGGCGGCGGCGTTCGCTCTGTGGGGACATCGCGAGCAGATCCGCGAATGGTTTCAGGGTTCGGGCCGATGGTGGACCGCCGGCGCATCGCGGCACTTCCTCTCGATTTCGGGAGCGATGCTGGCCAGCGGCTTAGTGGCGACGACCGTGCTGCTGGCGGTACGCGGATCGATTACGCGCCGGGAAAGTCTCGCCATGACCGGGCAGTTTGACGCGGCGTGGAACATCAGCATGAATCAGGTGACGCTGATTTTAGGTTCCGTGCAGACCTATTATCTGCCGGCGCTATCGGCGGCTAAGAACGATCGGGAGCGGGGGCGGCGAATCCGCGGCATGTTGCTGGTGGCGACGCTGGCCACGGTCCCGGCAACGGTAGCGCTGGCAGCCTTGAAACCGCTGGTGGTCAGTGTTTTTTACTCGCACGCATTCGCCGCGTCTCCCGCTTTCCTGCGCTGGACGCTGCCGGGCGACTATCTGAAAGTGAGCGCCTGGGTACTGGCGGCGCCGATGCTGGCCACGCGGGAGATGGGGACGTTCCTGGCGCTCGATCTGCTGACGCAGGCGATCTTTCTCGGTTCGGCGATGTGGCTGGCACGGATCATCGAGCCGGCGGAGGGTGCGGCGATCGGATTCCTGCTCTCCTATGCGGCCTACTTTGCGCTGTGCTATGCCTATGCCCGCTCGCGGTACGGATTTCGTTTCAGCGCGATTGGCCTGGCGGCCTGGCTGACGGGACTCCTGCTGGTCCTGGGAGCGTCGGCGAGCGCCTGGGGAGATACGATGCTGCACCCGGCCAGAGCCGCTGCCTGGATCCTTCTCGCGGTGGGATTCTCGGCGGGATTCGCAATGTATATGCGCGGGAGGGAGGCCTGAGGCTATGTGTGGAATCGCCGGGGTGATCGGAGATCGTCGCGCGGCCGAGTTGGTATACGGCATGATTGAGGTCCAGCGTCATCGCGGACCGGATGGGGAGGGAACCTTCGTGGATCCCACAGGCGATGTCGCGCTAGGGCACCGGCGTCTGGCGATTCTCGATTTGAGTGCTGCCGGAGCGCAACCCATGACGTCGGCGGACGGCCGTTGGACCCTCGTTCTCAACGGGGAGCTTTTCAACTATGTCGAACTGCGCCATGAATTCGACGGCCCTTTCAAGACAGCGACGGACACCGAAGTGCTGCTGCGGGCCTGCGCGGAGTGGGGCCTTGAAAGAACGCTGGCGCGTTCGGTAGGCATGTTTGCGTTCGCCTTGTGGGATGCCTGGGAGCGGGAGTTGACGCTGGTGCGGGACCGCGTCGGCGAAAAACCGCTGGTTTATTTTCAGCAGGCGAACATGCTGGCGTTTTCGAGCGAGCTGAAAGCGCTGGCCCCTTTTCACGACCGCCGCCTGGATCCGCAGGCGATGGATGCGTACCTGGCGCTGGGCTACGTTCCCGCTCCGCTGGCGATTTTTCGCGGCTGCCGCAAACTGGAACCGGGCCATCTGCTGCGATTCAAAAACGGACGCACCGAGGTGCGGCGCTGGTGGTATCCGGAGCATACCGGTGGGCCGGGCAAGGAGCGCACGCGGACGGAACGGGTGGAACGCTTGCGGTCGTTGGTGGCCGATGCGGTCCGTATGCGGCTGCGGGCCGACGTGCCGGTGGGAATTTTCCTGAGCGGCGGCGTCGATTCCTCGGTCATTGCGGCGGAATGCGTGCGGCAAGGGTCCAGGATCGAAGCTTTCACGGCGGATTTCGGCGGCGGGAATCCCGATCTGCCAAATGCGGTCCGGGTGGCGGAACATCTTGGCTTGCGCCATGAGGTCCTGCCGATTGAGGGGAACGAAGCGGCGGCCGGGTTCGGGCAACTTTTGTGGCACTATGACGAGCCGTTTGCCGATAGCTCCTCGATTCCTTCCTTCGCTCTGGCGCGCGCCCTGCACGGGCGGTACAAAGTCGTTTTAAACGGCGAAGGAGGCGACGAAGCATTCGGAGGCTATCGCCACTACGAGCACATCGCGGCCAAGCAGGCACTGAAGGCGGCCGCCGCGGCGGTTGGACTCACCGATGGCGCGACCAATGTCTATGTCGAATCGAAAACAGCGTTTCGCGCGGGCGAGCGAACCCGGTTGATGAACGGCAGCTCCACCGGAAATTCACTTTCCTGGCTGCTCGCGCGGGACGGGTATCTGGCGCCTCCTGGCGCGGGAGCTCTCAAACGCGCCATGTGGTCGGACCGGCATCTTTATTTGCCGAATAACCTCACCTATAAGGTGGATATTGCGCTCGCGGGGAACGCGATCGAGGGGCGGGCGCCGTTTCTTGATCACCGTCTGCTCGAATGGACACAGTCTTTGCCCGCGGAAGAACTGGTGAACGGGCGCGAAAAGAAGGTTCTGCTGCGCGCCGCCTATGAAGACGACTTGCCCGGCGATGTGTTGAGCCGGCCCAAGCAAGGCTTCGGCGCGCCGATCGAAAAATGGCTTGCCGGACCGTTGCGGGAATGGGCGCGGGACGTGACGCCGAGCCCTCTGCTCGAACGCGGGCCGCAGCAGCATCTCAAAGGGCAGAAGTTGTGGACGATGGCGGCTTTCGCCGGGTGGGCGAGGGAATGGAGAGCAACATGGTAAATCCGCGGGTGACCGTCCTGATGCCGGTGTACGATCCGCCGCTCGACATGCTCCATGCGGCGGTCACCTCGGTGCTGGGGCAGACTTTCGGCGACTTCGAATTTCTGATTCTCAATGACGGAAGCCGGGATGAAAGAGTGCGGGCGCAGTTGGATTCCTGGGCATCCAAAGACAGTCGTATCCGTCTCCTTCATGAGCCGCATCGCGGCGTGCCGGGCACCAGCAATCGCGGACTGGAGATGGCGAGGGGCGAGTACGTCGCCCGTCAGGACTCCGATGACTGGAGCGAACCCCGCCGGCTGGCGCGACAGGCCTCGTTTCTCGAAAGTCATTCTCACGTCGCACTGGTCGGCACCGACGCTTATGCCCATGCCGCCGATGGCACCCCTCTCTGGCGCCTGCGGCTCCCGCACGCCTCCGATGAGTTGTCGCGTGCGCTATGGCAAGGAAATCCCTTCGTGCACGGCTCCACCATGTTTCGCCGCGAAAAGGCTCTCCAGATCGGCGGGTATCGGGAACAGCTTCCGTGCGCCTCCGATTATGACTTCCTGTGGCGTCTGATGGAGGCGGGAAACGCCGTGAATCTGGATGAGGTTTTGTATCACTACCGCTATACCAGCGGATCCATCAGCGCGCGCAGGGCAGCGGATCAGGCGTGCGTCCATCGGGCCGCGCAAGTGCTGGCCGCCACCCGGCGAAGGGGGGAGCCCGAGGATATTCCGGCGGCGCTCGCCGCAGCGGGCGGACAGATAGCATCCGATGCGTTTCGGGCCGCCCTCAAGCAAGCCGATCACTTTATGCTGGCGGGAAATTTTCCGGGCGCCAGAAAAGCATACCTGCGCTTATTGCGATCGCATCCGTGGAGCGGGTTGGCGTGGGCCAAATTATTTCGACTGGCAGTGTTTCAGGCAATTCCTCCAGCCCGGGAGGGTTGCTTCCGATGAGTTCGCCCGCCCTGAGTCCGGTCTGTCCTCAGCCCGGCGTATTGTTCGTGGTCCCCGGCGATGGGCAAGGCAGCTCCATGATTTTCGTGCGCCGGCAGGCCCACAGTCTGGCTACCGAGGGTATTCCGACCAATCTCTTTTATCTCGCTTCGCGTACCTCACCTGGACATCTTCTGGCCGACTTTCTCCGTTTTCGATCGGAGATCAAACAGCTTTGTCCCGCCGTAATCCACGCCCACTTCGGAACGGTGACGGCACTATTTTCCGCATTAGCGTGCGGCGCGTTGCCACTGGTGATTACCTACCGCGGAGGCGACCTCAATCCAGCGCCCCAATCCTATAGCCGGCTTTCCAAGGCCCGCGCGGCGTGTGGATATGTATTTTCCCAATTAGCTGCGCTGCGGGCGCAAAAGATCATCTGCGTCAGCCATCCACTTCGGAATCGTCTGTGGTGGCGACGCGCGGCGGTAACGATTCTGCCGACCGGGGTCGATCCCGCGGTTTTCCATCCCGAGCCTCGCGCTCTTGTCCGGAGACGCCTCGGATGGACCGATACCGAGCGAGTGGTGCTGTTCAATGCCGGGCACGATGCGAAGGGGAAGCGCGTTGACCTGGCGAAAGCCGCCGTCGAGCGGGCACGCGGCGAAATAGCCGCCGTGCGCCTCGAAATTCTCGATGGAAGCGTGGGCCCGGCTTTGGTTCCGGACCTGATGAACGCCTCCGATTGCCTGCTGCTGACTAGCGTTTCGGAAGGCTCGCCGACGGTAGTGCAGGAAGCACTGGCTTGCGATCTTCCGGTAGTGAGCGTGGAGGTAGGAGATGTGATGGAGCGTTTCGAGGGCGTGAGCAACGCCGTCGTCTCCGCCCCGGATCCCGCGGCCCTGGGCCGTGCGCTCGCGACGATGCTCGAGCCGCCGCGGCGCAGCAACGGCAGTTTGAAGGTCGCGGAATTCTCTTCGCAGCGCATTGCCGCTCAACTGACGGAAATTTACCGCAAACTGGCGGCGGCATAAATGGAATATTTCTCGATGCTCGGAGTGGCCACCGTGGTGATCATGGTGCTGACTCTCGCCCTCTACCGGAAGCGCAGGGATGTGGGCTTTCTGGTGGGGATGACGGCGCTGTACTATTGGACGCTTTACGGAGCCTGGTACATCGTCATCGACAAGATGGGGGGCTTAAGCGGGAAGCATTATCAGTATCTGGAGTACAAGATGTTTCCCATTTCGCTCGATAGCGATTACATGCTCACGCTGGCGCTGTACGCCGGCTTCATTATCCTGATCCAGCTTACGCTGCTGGTGGCTCTCTCGCCCGACAAAGGCATCGAAATTCCGCGCCTGGTGATGCGCCATGAGCCGATTCTCATCATTTCAGTTCTGGCCGGTCTGGTCAGCCTCTACATCATCAAGGACAAGCTCAATGAGGCATGGGCCCTGAACACCTCCGCCTACATCTATACGCGCCGCCAAACCGACGAGTGGTTTACGCTGCATCAGGTGCTGAACCGGGTGGCGATGCTGCCCTCCGCCATCGGTTTTGCGACGCTCGCCGCCGGAAATCGCTCGCGCTTCTTTGTCAACGTGGTGCGCCGCTACACCTGGGCCGGCTACCTCGCGCTCTTTTCAGGGATGGGCGTATTCACGTTCGTGCTCGGCAATAAGAACGAAGGGTTCACGGCCCTGCTCACCGGCGTCTTGGCCTATCTCGGCTCCGTGCGCCGGCCGAGCTTTCTCAAAACCGGCCTGCTCATGCTCGGAGGAATGTGGTTCCTCTATGCAGTCGATTTTTTCCGCGGAACCCCCATCTCGGAAATGCGGGAGGCAATCCATCAGCGCATTGAGGATGCGACTGAGGTCGCTTCCTTCGTGACCTCCAGTAATGAAGCCTATGCCGCCCATTTCTCGCTGTACGGCGTCCTTGCGAGCGGGGCCGAGCCGCGCTTCGGCTACAGCCTCTACTCGCTCGCGTGTTCGGCCATCCCACGCGTGCTGTGGCCGGATCGCCCCACCGACATTTATAACTATTACGCCGATAGCGTCGGTGTGATCCAGAACCAGGGCTATTCCGTTCACCATGCGACCGGTTGGTATCTCAATTTCGGCTATGCCGGCCTCGCCCTCGGGGCTGTGGTGATGGGATTGGTCTGGGCCTACTTCGTCAACGCGCACCAGCGCATCCGTCAGAAATCGGGTTTGGCATTCCGTTTATTCGCGACCATCGGACCCTGGGTATTCGTGGCCTGTCTGCCCTCGCTGATCCGCGCCGGTCCGGAAGGATATAAAGGACTGCTGATCGACGGACTCGTCATCCCGATGTTCACCCTCGCCTTCGCCTGCCGTCCGAAGAAGGCGGTCGCGAAGCTCGCCTGGGACGCGCGCGCGGGCTGGGTCCTGGCGGGGACGAAATGAGGCCATTCATCTCGGTCATCATTCCGTGCCGCAATGAAGCCGTGTTCATCGAGCGATGCCTCGACTCGATTTTCGCGTCCGGCTATCCCGCCAGCCGTATGGAAGTCATCGTCGCCGACGGCATGAGCATCGATGGCACCCGCCTTCTGCTGGACGCCGTTGCCGCGCGCGAACCGCGGCTGCGGGTGATCGACAACCCGGAGCGCATCACACCGGTGGCCCTGAACCGCGCCATCGCCGTTTCGCGCGGCGAAATCCTGGTCCGTTTCGATGGCCACGCCGTGATGCCGCGCGATTACCTGCCCCGCTGCGTGGATCTTCTCGAATCCTCGCACGCCGATAATGTGGGAGGCTCGATCCGCACCGTTCCCGCCACCGGCGGATTCTTCTCGGGACCCATCGCAGCCGCGCTCGGCAGCCGTTTTGGCGTCGGCAACTCCGCTTTTCGCACCACTTCTAAAGAAACACGCCCGCGCCCCGCCGATACCGTTTTTGGAGGCTGCTGGAGGCGTGAGCTTTTTTCCCGCCTCGGTGGTTTCAACGAGCGGCTCGCCCGCGGCCAGGACATCGAGTTCAACCTGCGTCTGCGGCGCGCCGGCGGGATCATTCTCCTCGATCCGGCCATTGTCTGCGATTACTACGCGCGGACCAACCTCGCGTCTTTCTGGAAGCATAATTTCGCGAACGGCGTCTGGGCGGTGCTGCCCTTTGCCCGCACCGATGTGATCCCGGTCCGGGCCAGGCATTTGATCCCTCTGGCCTTCGTCACGGCGTTGGCGGCCAGCTTTTTATTGCCATTTCCCTGGTCGATTGCCGTCCCTGCGGCCTATCTCGCCGCCAACCTCGCCGCCTCGGTGAAGATCGCACTCGACCTGCGCCAAGCCCTTTATCTGGCGCTGCTGCCGGTGGTCTTCGCCAGCCTCCACCTCGCCTACGGACTCGGCAGCGCCTGGGGCTGTCTCCAACTCGCTCGCGATAAGCTCTCCACCCTCAAAGGAACTCATGCAAGCCGTATTGAGACCTGATTTTTCGACCGTTACAGAACAGCCGCAACAAGGAGCGACGCGCCTGCAACTGGCCATGCTCTCGACCCGCTACGGCTGGGCCGCCGGGCACTCCGCCAGCAAGGATGTGGCGGAGATCGCCTGCGGAGCCGGACTCGGCCTCGGCTGGCTCGCCCGCCAGGCGCGATCGGTCGAGGCGGGGGATCTGGACGACACCAACTGCCGCATGGCCCTTCAAACTTATGCGGGACGCAAGAAAATTCGCATCCGCCGCATGGACGCGCTCGATCTGCCCTTCGCCGACGCCTCCCTCGATCTGGTGCTGCTGTTCGAGGCGATCTATTATCTGCGCGACGCCGGGGCGTTTCTTGAGGAAGTGCGGCGCGTGCTGCGTCCCGGCGGCCAATTGCTGCTCTCCACCGTCAATCCCGAATGGACCGGGTTCAACCCCAGTCCCTTTCATACCCTCTATTTCTCGGCGTCCATGTTGAAGGACGCGCTCACACGCGCCGGCTTCGCGGCCAATCTCCAGGCTGGATTTCCGGAGCCGCCCAGCGTTCGCGCCGGGCTGGTGGGAAAAATCCGCCGCGCAGCCGTGGCGGCGCGCCTGATCCCCCATACCATGGCCGGAAAAGCATTTCTCAAACGGCTGTTTTATGGGTCGCTCGAACAAATCCCGCGGGAGCTTGAACCCGGAGGCCACAGCGCGCCTCTCCACCCGATTCGCCCCGGCATGAACCTGACCCGCTACCGGACCCTGTATGCCGAAGCGAGGAAAGTCAGATGACCCCCACTCTTCGCCGCGTCATTCCGTTTTTCGATTACCCTCGTCTTTTCACGTCTGAAGAAGAGATGCTGGTCGCCATTGTGCGCGACGTCGGCCGCCGCGGCGCGTTTATCCTGCAACAGGATCTGGCCCGATTCGAGGAAAATCTGGCCCTTTATCTCGGCGCCCGGCACACGCTCGGCGTGGGCAACGCCACCGACGGATTGCTCATAGCCCTCAGTGCGTCCGGCATCCTGCCCGGCGATGAAGTAATCTTCAGCTCCCACACCATGGTCGCCACCGCCGCCGCCATTCACTTTGCAGGAGCCATCCCCGTCGCCGTCGAATGCGGCCCGGACCATCTGATCGACTCCCAGGCCGTCGCCCAGGCCGTCACTCCGCGTACCCGCGCCATCCTGCCCACGCATCTCAACGGACGCACCGCCGATATGGCCGCGCTTCAAAGCATCGCAAACAAAAGTAGCTTAATCATCATCGAAGACGCCGCCCAGGCGCTCGGCGCCCGCTTCCGGGGACAATGCGCGGGAACGTTCGGCGCCGCGGCGGCCATCAGTTTCTTTCCAGCCAAGGTCCTCGGCTGCCTCGGCGACGGCGGCGCGGTCCTCACCAACGACGAAAACATCTACGACCGCGCGCTCCAACTCCACGACCACGGCCGCCGCGCCGACGGCGAAATCGTGAGCTGGGGCCTCAATTCCCGGCTCGACAATCTGCAAGCCGCCATTCTCGACGCACGATTGAAAAACTACGGAACGGTCATTGAACGCCGCCGGGCCATCGCACGGCTCTACGACGCTCGCCTCCGCACCCTGCCGGAACTGAAACTGCCTCCAGCCCCGGATGCCGATGACGATCATTTCGATATTTATCAGAACTATGAGATCGAGGCGGCTCAACGGGACGAACTGCGGGCCCATTTAAAGGCCTCAGGCATCGGAACCCTCCTTCCGTGGGGAGGAAAGGCCGTTCATCAATGGGAGAAGCTCGGGTTTACGGAAAAACTGCCGTTTACTGAGAAATTGTTCGAGCGAATTCTACTCCTTCCATTGAACATGTCATTAACTGACGACGAGGTGAACACCGTCTCCGACGCGATCCACGCGTTTTACCGAGGATAAATTGCCGAACCAATCTTGTAGGCGGCCAGTTTTGGCTGCAGCCGCCTTTCGAGGCGGCTCTAGCCAGAAAGGATGCTATGACCGGCCCATCTAAAAATGAACCATCAGAAAAATGGCTGCTCACTCAATGGACCGCCATGCTTCGCATCCGCCGTGCCGAAGAAGCCGTCGCGGACCTGATTGAGAGCGGCGAAGCGCGCTGCCCCTGTCATCTTTACATCGGCCAGGAAGCGATCGCCGCCGGTGTCTGTGCCGCACTCAATCGCACCGATACAGTATGGGGAGGCCACCGTTCTCACGGCCACTACTTGGCCAAAGGCGGATCGCTCGTGTCTATGTTTGCCGAAATTCTGGGCAAGTCCACGGGCTGCTCCGGAGGGCGCGGCGGATCCATGCACCTTCTTGCCGCGGACCAGGGAATTCTGGGCACCGTTCCCATCGTCGCAGGCACCGTCCCCCTGGCCGCCGGCGCAGCCATGGCCTACAAAATGCGGAAAGAACCTCGCGTCGCCGTAGCCTTCTTTGGCGACGGCACCCTCGAAGAAGGACACGTCCACGAAGCTATGAATCTGGCCGCGCTCTACCGGCTTCCCGTTGTATTTCTATGTGAGAACAATCTTTATTCGAGCCATCTGCATTGGAGTGAGCGCCGGGTCGCGGACAATCTCGACCGTGCCGGCGACTTTCACTCTATCCCCAGCGCCAGAGTCGACGGCAATGATGTGGAAGCGGTTTTCCAGGCAGCATCGGCCGCCATCGAAAGAGCGCGGGGGGGCGAAGGGCCATCGTTTCTTGAATGCCGGACCTTCCGGTGGCGTGGACACGTCGGCGCCAGCTCCGATATCGACGTCGGCGTCAAGCGCCGCGGAGAGTTACGGGAATGGCTGACAAAAGACCCGATTGCACGCGTCGAAGCGCGCCTGCGCGATTGCGGAGTGCAGCAGTTTGACGAGAGTAATGTACAACGGGAGATTCAAAGTGCGCTACAGCAAGCTCGCCAAGCCCCCTTCCCTGCCTCCGCACGCGTCTTCGATCATGTTTTTGCCGAGTGCGAATTTGAGGGTATGCGATGCGCATCCTGAACTACGCCCAGGCCATCCGCGAAGCGCACGCCCAAATACTGGCCACTGACCCCCGTGCCTTCGTCATTGGACAGGGATTATGGAGCCCCTGGTACGCCGGAGCCAGTCTCGCCGGGCTGGATCACGAATTTTCGCGCGACCGCATTGTCGATTCGCCGGTTTCTGAAAACGCCACTACCGGACTCGCCGTGGGCGCGGCCCTCGCCGGCATGCGGCCCATCGTGTTTCATCCGCGCATGGATTTCATGCTGCTCGCCGTCGATCCTATCGTCAATCAGGCCGCTAACTGGTCCTACCTGTTTCGAGGCCAGATCAGCGTCCCTCTGGTCATCCGCGCCGTCATCAATCGCGGAGGGGAGCAGGGCGCGCAACATTCGCAAGCTCTCCACGCCATGTTTATGCACATTCCCGGATTAAAAGTGGTCATGCCCGCGACCCCTTACGACGCCAAAGGTTTACTCATCGCCGCGCTCGCAGATCCTAACCCGGTGCTCTATATCGACGACCGCTGCCTCTACGCCGACGCCGCGCATGTGCCGGAAGAAATGTTCAGCGTGCCTATCGGGAAAGCCGCCCTGCGCCGGTCCGGACGCGACGTGACTCTCGTTGGGATCTCTTCCATGGCGTCCCAATGTTCGAAAGCAGCGGAGATGCTTGCCGACGAGAACATCGACGCCGAAGTCATCGACCTGCGAAGCCTCAAACCCTGGGATTCCGAAACCGTTTTTGACAGCGTTCGGAAAACCGGTCACGCCGTTGTCGCCGATCCCGGCTGGCGCACCGCCGGAGCCTCCGCCGAAATCGCAGCCTCCATCTTCGAAGCAGCCTTTCATGACCTGGCAGAGCCGGTCGAACGCGTCACCCTCCCCGATTGTCCCGCCCCCACCAGCCGTTCCGAGGAAGCTGCCTATTATCCCGGAGCATTAGAAATATGCGCCGCCGCGAGAAAGACCCTGCGCCGCAAAACCGCGAAAGAAGCCGCCGCATGAAGAGTACACCTAAAATATTGCGCGCGCACTCGTGCATGCCGTTCCATCACCTTGAAGAACCGATCGAGCCTGTGCCGCAAAACCGCGCACACCAATCTTGTGGGGCCGCCATTTTTGGCGGCAGCCGCCCTTTTAAGGCGGCTCTTGTTATGAAACGAACCTTCGATATCCTACTCGTCCCGCTCTATGAACCTATTGCGACGCCACAACCGAGCCGTGACCACAGGGAGCGGAGTCCAGACAAATGAAACGAACTTTCGATCTCCTAACCGCCCTCATCGCTCTCACCCTGCTCGCCCCTCTGCTGGCCGCCATCGCCATCGCAATCTGGCTCGACGACCGCCACTCGCCCTTCTTCTTCGCCCTCCGCGTCGCCCGCGGCGGTGGCGATTTTCGCATGGTGAAGTTCCGCACCATGATTCCGGATGCCTGGAAATCCGGTGTCAGTTCGACTGCCGCCGGCGATGCGCGCATCACCCGCACCGGTAAGTGGCTGCGCCGGCGTAAGCTCGATGAACTGCCCCAATTGTGGAATGTCCTCATCGGAGACATGGCTCTGGTGGGACCCCGGCCGCAGGTTCGCGCCGACGTCAACCTCTATACCGAATTGGAGCGCGCCATGCTCCAAGCGCGCCCCGGGATTACCGATCCCGCGTCAATCGCCTTCGCCGACGAGGGCGAAATTCTCGATGGCAGCGCCGACCCCGACCTGCTTTATAACCAGATCATTCGTCCCTGGAAGAGCCGGCTAGTCTTGCTTTATCTCGAAAACCAGTCCTTTCTGGGAGATTTGCATATCATCTTCCTCACCACGCTCGCTCTCCTTTCCAGGCCGCGCGCACTGCGCTCCCTCACTCTCATCCTCGATTCCTGGGGCGCCAGCGAGAAACTCAAAATCGCCGCCAGCCGCAAATTCCCTCTATATCCCTGGCCGCCTCCGGGTGCGAGCGAGATCGTGAAACAGTACGCACCGCAAAAGGTGGCTGCTCACGCATGAAGGCCATTCTGCTGAAATACCGCCGTCTGGTGTCGGAGGCGCTCCAGATGGCGCTGGCTGCGGGCGCACTTCTCGCCGCTTTTCTACTGCGTTTCGAGTTTACGCTGGACCCTCTCAACACGAGAATGTTCCTCCAGGCGCTTCCTTTGCTGCTGCTCGTGAAGTTCCCGGTCTTCCGCGCTTTCGGATTGCGGGATCTCGCTTGGCGCTACCTTGGCTTTCAGGATCTGCTGCGCATTGCCACCGCGAATCTGGTTGCCTCGGCCGCCGCAACCGTCGTGATCCGGATCGTCATCGGTTCGGCGTTCCCTCGCTCCATCCATATTCTCGACCTGCTGCTCTGTCTGACGTTGATGGTCGCCGCCCGCGCCTTGGCGCGAGTCCTGTTTGAAGACCAGCGGCCTTCAGGTGCCCGGCGCATCCTGATTTACGGCGCCGGGAATGCAGGAGTCACCGTGTTGTCCGAAATCCGCGCCCATCCCGAACTGGGCTATGAAGTCGCCGGCTTTCTCGACGACGATCCTCAAAAACGCGATCTGCGCCTGGACGGCGTCCGCGTGCTGGGCAATCGCAACACCCTGGCCGAAGTCGCCCGCCGGCAGCATGTCGAAGAGGTCCTCATCGCGCTCCCCAACGCCCACGGTTTTGAGATCACGGCGATTCTCGAGCAGTGCCGCGCCGCACCCGTGGCGGCCAAACGAATTCCCGCACTCTCTGAATTGATGGATCACAAAGTATTGGTCGATCAGATTCGGGAGGTGCGCCTCGAAGATCTGCTGGGGCGCGCTCCGGTGCGCCTTGAACCGTCTCTCATTCGCGCCCGGCTCAGCGGCCGCGTAGTCGTAGTAACCGGCGCCGGCGGATCAATCGGCAGTGAATTATGCCGCCAGATCGCCCGTTACGAGCCGCGCGCGCTCATCGGCTTCGATAATGCCGAGACGGCGCTCTATCAAATCGATCAGGAATTGCGCGAACAATTTCCCAAACTGGCGTTTTATCCCGAGATCGGCAGCATCCAGAATCGCCGCCGTCTGGATGAAGTTTTTCGCGACCATCGTCCGGCCTCGGTCTATCACGCAGCCGCGTATAAGCACGTACCGATGATGGAAGCCCATCTGTTTGAAGCAGTTGAGAACAATGTCTTCGGAACCCGCAACGTGGTCCGCGCCGCCATGGCCGCGGGCGTTGAGGATTTCGTGCTGGTCAGTTCCGATAAAGCTGTCCGTTCCACCAATGTCATGGGTGCCACCAAGCGTCTGGCTGAGCTGATTTGCTCCGCCGCCGGGCCCCGGTTTCGGGCGGTGCGGTTTGGAAATGTTCTGGGATCGAACGGCAGCGTCATTCCTTTGTTCAAACGCCAGATTGCTTTGGGCGGTCCGGTGACTGTGACGCATCCTGAAATTCGCCGCTTTTTCATGACGATACCGGAAGCAGCGGAGCTTGTTTTGCAAGCCACGACGATGGGACAGGGGGGAGAGATTTTTGTTCTCGATATGGGGGAGCCCGTCAGGATTCAGGACTTGGCGCGTAACCTGATTCTGCTCAGCGGTTTGAAGCCGGATGTCGATATCCGCATCGAGTTTTCGGGCATGCGGCCGGGTGAAAAATTGTATGAAGAAGTCAATGGGATTGAGGAAGATACCGTTTCCACCACGCACGCAAAAATCCGTATTTTTACCGGAAAAGGAGCTTCTCAAGAAACCGTTTCACGATGCCTGGAAGACTTGCGGCGATGCACCGACGAAAGGGATGCCGCAGGAGTCGTGCTGTCGCTGAAGGAACTGGCACCCGACTATAATCCGAGCAGTTTTCTGCTTCGAAAGGCGTTCAAAGCGCGCGTTGTTGTGGCATAAACAGCGATAAATGCATCTGTAAGGAGCCTTAGATGACCTTAAATTTACTTGATTGCGTAGTTATGAACGGCAAAACCGGTCGTCACGATTCCAGTGGTCCAATTCAATTTCGATATCACTCGCGCAGACTGGGGGTATTTCCTGACGATCAGATATTCTACTCCCACCAAGGCTCCGGTAACGCCGAGTTTGATGGCGGTGGCCTTCCTTTCGAACCCGCCGTTCGAACTGGCGAGGAGCGGATTCAATTCGCGCATACCGTAGGAACTGGCGGCATCGAGAGCCTGGCTCCCGACTAGAGGTATCAGGCTGATTTTCCACGACTTCATGCCCAGGTCCGCGACGGATTCATGAGATGCGGGAAGATCGGCGGCGGTGACGACGGACATCACGAACGCAGCGGAAAAGATCAAATGTTTCATAAAGGAGTAGTGGCCTAGGGTGAGAGTAGGGCCTTTTGTGCGACCGGACAACCGTCCTCGTTTGAGTACGCCCTGGGCCGGAGGTACGGGAGCGACAATCTTATTCCTGGCATCCGGAGCGGCGACACTCGCCATCGGGTTTCGCGAACCGCGCGTGGAGTATGGCTATGAGTGCATCCTCTTTATGCTTGCGGCGATTTACTGTTGGAGCGGACGGGGAAAATCTATGCCGCCGATACCGGCTATAGCGCTTGCGGCGATCGCGGTTTGGGGATTTTTTCAACTGGCGATGGGCGCAACGGTTTACCGGTACGTGACGCTGGTAGGTTCGCTGCGGTTTGCGGCTTTCGCGGCGACCGCCTGGGTCAGCTTCCGCGTTTTCGGTTCCCACCGCTTGCGAGTTGCATTTCTACGGGCCTTTGCGTGGTTCGGAGCCGCGATCGCGGTTATTTCGGTGCTGGCTTATTTTACGTCGCCCGGAAAGATTCTTTGGATGTTCGACGCGCCTTATCCGGACGTCTGGGGATCGTTCCTGAGCCGGAACAATTTCGCGCAGTTTCTGGAACTGGCGATGCCGGTGGCCTTGTGGTTCGCTCTCAGCGAGAGGCGGGGGAGCGGGATTTATTTATGTTTTTCGGCAATCATGCTGGCGGCGGGACTGGCGGCGGCGTCACGCGCAGGCGCGTGCATTCTTGTACTCGAAGCGATTACCCTGCTGTGGATTCATCGGAAATCACGGCTGGCGCGGCGGACTACAGTTGGTCTTCTGCTGGCGACCGCTTTGTTTACGGCGATGGCGGGGATCGGGACGCTGGCCGCGCGGCTGACCGAACCTGATCCCTACCAAGTGAGGCGCGAGATCGCACATTCGACGGTCGCGATGATTTCGAGCCGGCCATGGACTGGCTTTGGATTGGGGACGTTTCCGGTAGTCTACCCGGAATACGCCCTGTTCGATCTGGGGCAATCCGTCGAGCACGCCCATAACGACTGGCTGGAATGGGCAGCGGAGGGCGGGCTTGGCTTGGCCGCCGTGTGGGTTGTTTTGGCGCTGTGGTCCGCGCGGTTAGCCTACCTGACGGGATGGGGAATAGGAGTATTGGGGTGCTTCCTGCACGGCCTGGTGGACTATCCCTTCGCTCGCTTCGGCGTATCGGCCTGGATATTTGTATTACTCGGCATGTTGGCTGCAACTGACGTGAGAGAATTGCGCGGCCGCATCCACTAATAAATCGGAGAAATATTCATGAAACTACAAACGGTGGAATCAGCAGTCGCGGCGATGATGTCGCTGATCATGAGTCTGGCTGCCGGTAGCGCCGGCGGGGGTGGTTTGGTGTCCGGCGCTGTTCCGGTGATTGGAACGGTAGTGGCGAAAGGCACCTTTCGACTGGACGATGCAACGGTTACAGGCAACGCGACCCTGTTTGAGGGCGCCACGATCGAAACGAGCCGCGCGGCGTCGCGCATGGAGTTGTCGAGTGGCGCCCGGGTTTTGCTGGGCACGGAATCGAAGGCAAGATTCTATGGAGACCATATGGTCCTCGAGAAAGGGGAGGGAAGATTGGAAAAAGCGGAGAGCTTTCGCTTCGAGGCGCGGGGATTGACCATTCAGCCGGAGACAGGCAACGCATCGGCGCGGATCGTACTGGCCGGCGGCGCGCGGGTGCAAGTGGCCGCTCTGACCGGGTCATTCCGGGTGCTGAATGCGCGCGGTGTACTGGTGGCGAACGTCGCCTCCGGACGCGCCCTGGTGCTGGAGCCGCAAGCAGTTGATACAGCTTCCAAGCTGACGGGCACTCTGCGGCAGGTGGGCGGCCACTATTTATTGACCGACGAAACCACGAATGTGACGGCGGAGCTGACGGGGCCGGGACTGGCGAAGCAGCTGGGCAGCCGCATCGAAGTGACTGGGACAATGGATCCGACGGCTACTCCGGTCACGGACGCCTCGCAGATCATTCGCGTATCGGCGGTGAAATCCCTGGGTACAGGCGCGGCCGGTAGTTCCGGCGCAGCGGCGGCAGGTCAGGGTGGCGCGGCGGGGACTGCGGCGGCAAGCGGCACAGGCTGGGCGCTTGGAACCGGAGCGACGATTGCGATCGTCGGCGGGGTGGCGGCCGCGGCGACGCTTGGTGGATTGGCAGCGGCCGGCAAATTGCCTGGTCAAGGATCGTCTGTCAGCAGGTGAAACAGATGTCGAGACTTCTGGCGGGAGCAGGGGTACTGTTCTTTGGATGGGCGGCATTCGCGGCGATTCGGCTGGCGGCCGCGGAAACCATCTACCGCCAAGACACGGCGGAAGCGGTAAGGCGGGCGATCGCCATGCAAGGGCCGGCTCCATCGGCGGAGTTCAAGGAGCGTCTGGCGGAACTGGATCCAGCAGCGGCGCGCGCAATCCTGGAAAGCATTGTGGCCGCCAATCCGCGCGCGAGTGCGGCGTGGGTCTCGCTCGGGATGCTCGACGATAGCGCCGGCGATCGGGCTTCGGCGGAGCAGCGTCTATTAAGCGCGGCGCGGATCGATCATCAGTATCTTCCGGCTTGGACGCTCACCAACTTTTACTTCCGGTGGGAGAATCGCGAGTTGTTCTGGAAGTGGGCGAATCGGGCCGCAGCACTGACCTACGACGAATTCCCACCGTTGCTTCGCTTGTGCGATCAATTCGAGCCCGATCCGGCTCGAATGCTGGCGCATTTGGGAGACGTACGCCGGCTGCGTCCCCCTTATCTTGCTTTGCTGATGCGGGAAAACAGGCTGGACGCAGCTCAAAAGGTTGCCCGGGGAATGTCTGGGGACCGGGCGAACGACCCGTACCTGCTCAATCTGGCCGATCGCCAGCTTCGCGCCGCAAACACGGCGGCGGCGATTGAGCTGTGGAACATCGCATCCGGATTGGGTCCGATCGAGCCGTCGGCAGGGAGAATCCTCACGAATGGAACGCTGGACCGCGCTCCGCTCAACCTCGGCTTTGACTGGCGGCTGGGGCAGGCCGAGGGTATCGCTTCGAGTTGGAAACCTTCCGAACTCATGTTCACTTTTTCAGGATCGGAGCCGGAGAACTGCGTGCTTCTGGAACAGACGATCTATCTTGTACCCGGCCACTTCCGATTGCGATTCGACTACCTGACGCGCGACGCGCCGGCGGCGGGGATTCGCTGGTCGCTCGACAAGACGGAGGGACCGCTGATCGAACCGAGCGAGCGGTGGAAAGAGGGAGCCTTCGAGGTCCCACGCACTCGCGGTCTGGCGCATCTCCGATTGTTTTACCGGCGCGAACCTGGCACAACACGGGCCGAGGGCCAGATCGAAATTCGCAACCTGCGACTGGAGGCATCCTCATAAACACGTCAGATACACTCGCCGAAAATGCAGTGGCCGAAAAAAGCTGCCCCCATTGCCGCTCCACGCGCGTACACCGGTCCCATCGAAGAAGCGGATATGAACGACTGCTCTGCCGGGTCGGCGGCGAAATCCGGCGCTGTCACGATTGCCGCGCCCGCCAGGCATGGTTCGGTTCAGCCGGCTTTTTACTTCCCACAAAGGGCGTAACGGGAGGGAGACTCACCTCCCTCGCGGTGCTTGGATCCACCTCCGTCCTTTGTTTCCTGTTCATTTGGTGGATGATCTCCCGGTTCACCGAACTGGCAGGGTAATCCCTAGTAGCGCCCCCCTCTGCCTCAGTCGATGGAATAAGCGAGAGGACGGTTCAGTAGCCCTCTTCGCACCGGCGAGCGAGCCGGGTGATTCTGGCAGGTAGAAGAAGGCCCTATTTGTTCGAGTTCGCGATTCCCGCAGGAAGCGTTCCGCGATCCCCGCGGCTCGTAACGAGTTTAGCGGTGCATGGGCTCGTGTTGCTCCTCTTGTTCATGCTGCGGTTTTCCGGCAATGTGTCGAATATTCCGGCTGCCGTTCAGCACTTTACTCTGCTCGCACCGGTTCCGGAAATGCGGCCGCCGGCGCCAAAGACGCAAGCGCCGCGCCCGGAAAGATATCGTCCGGTGCCGCCGGCGCATGTAAACGTTCCCTCCGTGCCGGTGATTCCGATCACCTTGAAGCCTATTATTGTGGCGCCGGCGATTGAGATTCCCAAACCGACACTTCCAGAAATTTCCAAGTTGCCGGTGACGCTGGCTGTGATCAAGGTAAACAGCTTTCCTGAAGCCAAACCGGCCGCGCCCTTGCCCGCGCCGAAACCGGTTGTCAAAGCTGCCGGATTTCAAAGCGCGGAGACCTCCGCGACAGGGCCCGCTCGCACGCTGGCGCCGGTTGGCGCTTTTGATGCCGCATCTACTTCGACGGGAAGCGCACCGGCGCGGAGCGCGACTGCCAATACAGGAGCCGCGGGATTTTCCGATGCCTCGGCCGGGTCTTCGAGCGGCGCGCATAAAGGCTCGGTTACGAGCGGCACATTCGGAGATACGACCGTAGACAAAGGCGCGGCTCCCAAGCAAAGGTCCGCGGTGGTTACTTCGACTCCGGTTGAGATTCTCTCCAAGCCGAAGCCCGTTTACACGGACGAAGCACGGGCAAAAAAGATTGAGGGAGAGGTGCTGCTCGAGATGCAGTTCAGCGCTTCCGGCGAGGCCCGCGTGCTGCGAGTTGTGCGCGGACTGGGGTATGGCTTAGACGAAACTGCTCTCACCGCCGCCCGGGGCATCCGCTTCCATCCGGCTACACGCGATGGCGGAGCGGTTGACTCCGCGGCCATCGTGCATATCGTATTTCAGCTCGCGAATTGAAGGACTCATCGAATGAAAATATTTCTCCTCGCTACTTTGCTTGTTGGGCAGGCTTTTGCACAAAGTCCGAACGCGGTGGTGGATCGGCTGCTGGATCGAATCGTGGAGCGTGAAAAAACATTTCTAGATGCGGCGAAGAAACGGACGCCGATCGTTGAGACGTACATTCAAGAGGCGCCCGATTCGGCGCAGGCCGATGAGCGCCCCAGCAAGGATCACTATTTTCTGGGGCGCTTCCAGCTTGGCGAAACGCTGGGATACCAGACGCTGATCGAGCGGTCGGATGCGCCGCAGGCGAAGGGCGCCGGATGGGGGCCGTTTCATTTGCCGGCGAAAAATCGGACGATGATGTTTCTGCCGCGCGGATTCGCACAGATGGCGATCATCGATTTGCTGGATTTCAATCGGCAGACGTACAACTTCGAATATGTGCGGCGCGAATTTCTGGGAGATATCAGGTGTCTGGTGTTCGATGTTTCGCCGCGCGACCGAGCGCAAGCCGGAAAATTCGTGGGACGGATTTGGGTGGAGGATCGCGACGACTCGATCGTACGGTTTAACGGCACTTACGTGCAAGCTCCGCCGGCTAAGGGTACGACGCCGGAGCGTTATTTCCATTTCGACAGTTGGCGGGTGAACGTCGGCCCGGCGATGTGGGTTCCGGCGCAGATTTATGTCGAAGAAGTGGGCGCGCCGGGACAGGACGGCCGGCCCGGTATGCCGCGCTTCAAGGCGCAGACGCGGATCTGGGATTACGCGGCCGCGCCGCTGAATAAGCTGGAAGAATTGACCAGTATTTTGATCGAGAGCGGAGCGGCGGTGAAGGATCAGGAAGCGTCGAAGGACGTTTCGCCGCTCGAAAGTCAACGTTCGTGGGAGCGGCAGGCGGAAGAGAATCTAATCGCGCGCCTGGAAAAGGCGGGGTTGGTGGCGCCGGCGGGGCCGGTGGACGAGGTGCTGAACACGGTGGTGAATAATCTGATCGTGTCGGCCAATCTGAATGTGGAGGCGCATTGCCGGGTGATGCTGACCACGCCGATCGAGACGTTTTCCATCGGCCACACGATCGTGATCAGCCGCGGATTGATCGATGTACTGCCGGACGAAGCGAGCTTGGCGATGGTGATTGCCGATGAGCTGTCGCACATCGCTTTGGGCCATCACACGCAAACGCAATTCGCATTTAATAATCAGACGATGCTGAGCGATGCGGAGCTGCTCCAGAAATTTCATTTACAGAGGACACCGGAGGAGATGCTGGAGGCGAGTAAAAAGACGATCGACATCATGAAGGCGTCGCCTTATCAGAAGACGGGGAACGCAGGCTTGTTCCTGAAGGAGCTGGCGAGCCGCGGGCCGGCTTTACCGCGCTTGTTGCAGGCGAACCTGGGCAATCAGTTTGCGAATACAGAAGCGTTGCAGCGGCTGGCGGCGTTCGCGGAATCGGCGCCGGCGCTCGAAGAAAACAAGATCGAGCAGATCGCCGCGCTGCCGTTGGGGTCGCGGGTGAAGGTGAATCCGTGGAATAACCAGATCGCGCTGGTGAAAACCCGTCCGATATCGCTGCTCTCGGCGCGTGAAAAAATGCCGTTTGAGATTACGCCGTTCTCGCTATACCTGACGCGCTTCGAACCTGTGGCGCTATCCTCCACGGTACCGGCTATCCCTTAGTGTGCTGAAGTTCGGCGAGGTGCTCACCGGTCTCTTTTTCGACATCGGCGTGGAGACTGTTGCCATGGGCGTCCATGGTGACGATGGCGACGAAATTGTTGACGCGTAGATGCCACATGGCTTCGGGGACTCCAAATTCCATGAGATTCACGCCGAGCACTTTTTCGATGGACCGGGCGTAGTATTGGGCGGCTCCGCCGATGCCGTTGAGATAGACCGCGCCGCACTCTTTCAACGCTGCGAGCGTTTTCTTTCCCATGCCGCCTTTGCCGATCACGGCGCGCACTCCGTATTCGCGAATGACGTGGGCTTGATAGGGCTCCTCGCGAATGCTGGTGGTGGGGCCGGCGGCTTTCACGGTCCAGGTTTCTCCTTCTTTCAACATCACCGGACCGCAGTGATAGAGCACCGCGCCGTGCAGATCGACAGGCGGCGGATTCTTCATGAGATAGGCGTGCACCGCGTCCCGTCCGGTAAACATTTCGCCGCTGATCAGCACCACATCGCCGACCTTCAGCATGCGAACCTGCTCCTCTGTGAGGGGCGCGCGGAGCACGACTTCGCGGCCGCTGAGCGGGAAACCTTCGCCATGGGCCATTTTTTCGATGGTTCGCGTAGGGTCGCGATAAAGCCATTGCGTAATCGCACCGCTGCCGGGATCGAGCCGCACGCCGAGCCTGCGAAAGGCCCAGCATTCATAGGCGACCGAGACGAAAAAGCTCGCGGGCAGGCGATTCGCGGCCATAATTTTGCAGCCGATCAAGGATGCCTTACCGCCGAATCCCATCGCGCCGACGCCGAGGCGATTCGCTTCCTCCATGATTTCGGCTTCCAGTTTCGCCAACTCGGGAACCGGGTTGGTATCGTCGAGGGTGCGAAACAACTGGCTCTTCGCCAGATCGTAGCCATGGGCACGATCGCTTCCAATGCAAACGCCGAGTGCGCCTGGCGCGCATCCCTGACCCTGCGCCTGCCACACCGCGTGCAGGATGCACTTGCGGACGCCTTCGAGATTACGATCCGCGCGGCCGAGATGTTCGAGTTCGCAGGGCACTGAATATTGGATATTTTTGTTCTCGCAGCCGCCGCCTTTGAGGATCAGTTTAACCTCGATCTGGTCCTGCTCCCACTGATCGAAATGAATCACCGGCGTTTCGACACCGAGATTATCGCCGCTGTTTTTCCCCGTCAACGAATCGACGGAGTTGGGCCGCAGCTTACCGCGCCTGGTCGCCTCGGCGACGGCATTGCGAATGGCTTTCCTGACTGCTATCTGGCTGACGCCGACGGGTGTGTGGACTACGAAGGTGGGCATGCCGGTGTCCTGACAGATCGGGCCTTCGTCCTCCTGCGCCATATCGATATTCGCCGCGATGATGTTCAGGGCCTGCGAGGATTGCGTGCCTGGGGTCTCCCCGCCGATGGCGATTCCCATCGCCTGGCGCACATCGGGCGGGAGATTGGTCGAGGTCTGGGTGATGAGTTCAATTAGACTTTCTTCGAGAAATTGCATTTATTTCCTTTGGCTGGGCTCGGTTAAAAAGACAATTCTAGTAGTGATAGCGCGCCTGCAAGAATTCTATCTGCGTGTCACGCACAATGTACAACAACCGGTGCTCGCACGTGACGCGGCGGGACCACACGCCGGACAGTCCGTGCGAGAGGGGCTCGGGCTTGCCGATACCTAGAAACGGATCGCGCATGACGGCTTCCACCAAGTCCAGAATTCGTATTGCCGTATTGCGGTCCGTTTTGATCCAGCCCAGCAGATCCTGGCGGAACTCCGGGTGAAAGACGGCGTGCCGATCAGCGATCCTTCGCAAGACCAACTTCCTTGCGGAATTGATCAACCGTTTGGCGCTTTCCTTCGCCCCGCTCCGATCGGCGGACGGCACGGAATATGCGATCGGCATTGCGCGGCGAACGCAGAAGATGCGCCGTCTCCAGTAGGCTCGACAACTCGTGCGCGTCGATGAGCGCCACATTCTTTCCACCGCGCCGCTTGACGACTACCACCTCGCGGTCGTCGCTTACGCGATCGAGAAAGGACGCGAGTTCCTCCCGAAGCTTGGAGTACGTGGTTTCGACTGCCATAAACTTATTGTACAGATTTCCTGTACGGAACGTTAGGCCTGCTGGCGGCGCCTTCGCCGGATCAGGCGCTTGTTTCGCTTCCGCTCCACTGTCGGTGGGGCGAAGGCTTCTTCTATGAGCTGCGCCTGCTCCTGATTGTGGCGCTTCAAGGAGCCGGGGGACGGGCTGGCGCTTTCCGGGCGGCCGGCGTAGCCAATGGTGCGGCCCTGGCGGTCGAGAACGGGTTGGATATAGCCGCGCACGAAACCCCACGCGCCCATGTTGCGAGGCTCTTCCTGCACCCAGACCACTTGGCTTGCCGCCGGATACCGGCGCAGCACATCGTTGAACTCCTGTTCCGGAAACGGATAGAGCTGCTCCGTACGCACGATCGCCGTGTCGGTCAATTTACGCGCATCGCGCGCGGCCAGCAACTCGTAGTAAATCTTTCCCGAGCACACCAGGATTTTCCGCACCAGCGACGCATCGGCGACGGTCTCATCGGGCAGCACCGGGTGGAACACGCTGCCACGCGTCAGATCGTCGATGGACGAAATTACTTTCGCGTGCCGCAGCAGACTCTTCGGCGTCATCACGACCAGAGGCTTGCGCGAAGGGCTTTTCAACTGGCGCCGCAACACATGGAAATACTGGGCCGGCGTGGTCAGATAAACCACCCGCATGTTGTATTCGCCCGAAAGCTGGAGGAACCGTTCCAGGCGCGCGCTGGAATGCTCCGGGCCGCCGCCTTCCTGCCCATGCGGCAAAAGCAGCACCAGGGCCGATTTTAGATTCCACTTTGACTCCGCCGACGAAATGAACTGATCGGTGATGATCTGGCCGCCGTTTGAAAAGTCGCCGTATTGCGCCTCCCACAACACCAACGCATTCAGGTCCGCGGCGCTATATCCATACTCGAAACCCATCACCGCGTATTCGCTGAGAGGGCTGTTATAAACCTCGAACGGCCCTAGCCGAGAGAGCGGCGTGAACACCTTGTCTGATTCGTAATCGTGATATTCGGCGTGCCGCTGGCTAAACGTTCCGCGGCCCGAATCCTGCCCCGACAGGCGCACCGGATGGCCTTCCATCGCCAGGCTGCCGAAGGCGAGCAACTCCGCCATCGCCCAGTCGATGGGTGCGCCTTCCAATACCGCGCGCCGTTTCGCGATCATGCCTGCCAGTTTCGGATGCAGATGAAAATCGGCCGGGAAGGTGGTGATCGCGTTCACCACCCGATCGACCACAGAGCGTTCAATCCCGGTCGCGGGTTGCACCACGAGCGAAGATTCGGCGGGCATGGAGACGACCTGCACCTCCACCGCGTCCTTGTTGGTCTGCGCTTCATCGTAGATCGCGTACAGCCGCTTTTTCTGCGCGTCGTGCCAGCCCGCGACTTCTTCCGGAGTGACGATTCCTTCCTGCTCCAGACGCTCCGCGTAGAGCGCGGCCACCGGCTTTTGCGCCTTGATTTTGCGATACATCAACGGCTGCGTATAGCTGGGATCGTCGCCTTCATTGTGGCCATTTTTGCGATAGCAAATCAGGTCGATCACTACGTCCTTGTGGAAACGCTGGCGATAATCACCGGCGATTTGGGTGACGCGCACCGCCGCTTCGGGATCGTCACCATTGACATGAAATATTGGAGCCTGCACCGACAGTGCCACATCGGAGCAGTAGGTGGAACTTCGAGCGGCGCTGGCGTTGGTGGTGAATCCGATCTGGTTATTGATCACCAGATGAATGGTTCCACCGGTATTGTAGCCGGGAATTTGAGAATAATTGAACGCCTCGGCGACAATGCCCTGGCCAGCCATCGCGGCGTCGCCATGAATCACCAGCGGGATCACTTTTTCGCGGCGGGCGTCCTTTAGCAGGTCCTGCTCGGCGCGAACATAGCCTTCCACCACCGGATTCACGGCCTCCAGGTGGCTCGGATTGAACGCCACCGTGACCTTGATTTTCTTGCCCGAAGGGAGGGTGCGCTCCTGGGAGCCGCCCAGGTGATACTTCACGTCGCCTGAGCCTTCAATCGAATCGGGGTCGACATCGCCGTCGAATTCGGCGAAAAGCTGCACCATGCTCTTACCGGCGATGTTGCACAACACGGCAAGTCTTCCGCGATGCGCCATGCCGATGACAACCTCGTTGGTTCCCACGTTGGCCGCGCGATCCATCAGTTCCTCAATAATTGCGATGGCCGATTCGCCGCCTTCGAGGCCAAAGCGCTTGTGTCCTTTAAAGCGCGTGTCGAGGAAGTTTTCGAAGCCTTCCGCGCCGATCACGTCTTCGAGAATGCGTCGCTTGAGCGCCGGCTCCAAAGGCCACTGATTCAGAGTCGGCTCCATGCGCTGCTCCAACCAGTTGCGCTCCTCGATGTTATCGATGTGCATCCACTGTACGCCGATGGTACCGGCGTAGGTGATCCGCAGCCGGTCGATCAAGGCGCGCAAGGTCATCACACCAAAAGATCCGGCGTGGAAACTGCGGTCCAGATCCCAAATGGTCAAGCCCTGCGTCGACGGCTCCAGGTCCGGATGCGAAACACGCGGAACGCCGAGCGGATCGAGATTCGCTACTAAATGTCCACGCTCCCGCCACGCTTGCATGAGGCGCGCGACGGCAGCCTGCTTCATGGGATCGGCATTAATCAGCGGCGCGGCGGATTGGTCCGCCTCCCAGCGCAGAGCGCGCATGGGAATCCCGAGGCTTGCAAAAATCGAATCGTAAAATCCGTCTTCTCCTTCGAGGAGCGATTGCAAACGGCCCAGGAACAGGCCCGATTCGGCGCCCTGAATCACCCGATGATCGTAGGTGCAGGTCACCGTCATCACCTTGCTCAAGCCCATCGAAGTACGCACGTCTTCCGGCACTCCGCGATATTCGGGCGGATAATCGATGGCGCCGGTGGCAATAATCGCACCTTGCCCCGGCATCAGCCGAGGAGTGGATCCCATGGTCCCGACGGTGCCCGGATTGGTGAGCGAAATGGTGGTGCCCTCAAAATCGGCGACCACCAGTTTATTGGTGCGGGCGCGAGCCACTAAATCGTCAAAAGATGCCAAAAACTGGCCGAAATCCATGGCTTGCACGGCCTTAATCGACGGTACTTTGAGCGACCGCGCGCCATCCTTTCCAGCCACATCGACGGCAATGCCGAGGTTCAGGTTCTGATGGGTGAGGCGGAAGCTCTCGTCTCCGTTCTCCGAATAAGCCTGGTTGAGCGCGGGCACCTTTTCGACCGCCTTGACGATGGCCCAGGCGACAATGTGGGTGTAAGAAATCTTGCTTTTGCCGGCAGCGGAGCGGCGCTCATTGATCAGGCGCCGATTCTCGTCGATCACCTTCACCGGCATCACGCGCTGGCTGGAGGCGACCGGCATGCTCAGGCTGGCGGTCATATTCTCAGCGATGCGCAGCGCGGGACCCCGCAAAGGGACGAGTTGATCGCCCGCGCCGAGGGGTGCAGCCGGTGCGGCCACGGTTTTCGGAGGAGGAGCGGCCACAGCCATGGTTCCATTGGCTGGAACCGCGTGGCCGTTCGATTCAAATACTTCTTTCCAATCGGGATCGACGGTTTGGCGGTCGTGTAGATACTGGTGATACAGCTCGTCTTCGAGCCAGCTATTGATACTGGGTTTGGGGGACTCAGGCATGCGAATTGACTTCACCTATCATGATAACTGATGCCTCGCGCGCTGATCTTTTCGGACATCCACAACGACTCCAAGGCTCTCGAAAGGCTGATGGATATCGAAGCCGATTTTTACTTCGCCGCCGGCGACCTAGTGAACTGGGCACGCGGGCTCGACAAAATGGGCGAGATCATGAAGCGGCGGGCGGACAAGATGTATGTGCTGCCCGGCAATCACGAGTCGGCCGGCGATATCGAGGCCCTTTGCACGCATTTCAGTTTCATGAATTTCCATGAACGCGCCATTCAGATTGGGGAGACGCATGTCGCGGGGCTTGGCTATTCCAGCCCGACGCCGTTCGATACTCCGGGCGAATATTCAGAGGAGGAGATTGCCAGGCGGCTGGCGAAATTCGCGGATTTGAAGCCGTTGGTGCTGATCTGCCACGCGCCTCCGCTGGACACCGCACTCGACCGTATTAAGGAAGGGCTCCATGGCGGCAGCCGCTCCGTGCGGGAATTCATCGACGCGCACCAGCCCGCCTACTTTTTCTGCGGCCACATTCACGAAGCGGAGGGGGTGGTCATCCAGATGGGCTCGACGCGGGCGCAGAACGTGGGGAAGAAGGGCTACGTTCTCGATCTATAGCGAGGAGCAGCAGAAAAATCACGAGCGAGGCCGACGCCACCACTGCATACGGCTTGCCCGCCAACGCGAATCCGAACGGCAGCGGAGTGCAGAGCAGCGTCGCCACGATTTTGGCGCCGGTCAGTTGGGAATTGAAAATCGTCAGCAAGAAGGGCAGCAGGAGCAGCGTCGCATCGTAACCGTAGACGTGGGGCGCGACCAGCAGCGACGCCACCGCGGTCACCGCGAACATCTTCCATAGGGGAGCTTTATACACCGCGAAAAGGAAGATCAAAAAGATCACACCAATGACCGCCGCGATCGCTGGAGGAGAAGTAATTCCCAGATTTTCCGTCAATCCCTGGAAAGAAATCATGAGTTCCTTCGAGGGCGACAAATGGTCGAGGCTTTTGTTCTGCAACAGAGCGGCGTACGTCCGCGCGCCCTTCATCCCGCCCAGCGCCAGCGAAACGAAAGCTTCGCCCGCGGCCATCGCGCAGAACCCGGCGAGCATTTTCCAGCGCCTCTGTAACAGCAGCGCGACCGGCCATAACAGAATCAGGTGGAACTTGATCAGCATCAGAGCGAGCGCCGCTCCGCCGGCGGCAGGCCTTTCCCGGTCTGTCAGTTCGAAGGCAAGGATGAAGAGGACGAGCAAGATCACGCAATCCTGGCCGCTTGCGACCCCCAGTGGCGCGGGCAGCGAGAACGCCGCGAACACCAGCGCATTCGGCCCGAATCGGCGGAATCCCCAGGCCCAACAGCCGATCAGCAGGGCGCTTTGTGCGCCGATCCAGACCCAGAAAGCCGTCGCATACGGGATCAGGCCCAGCGGAGCGAGCAGCAGAGCATAAAACGACGGCCTGACAAACGGCACGAGCGCATCGGTCGACGGAACAAACTTCTTTTCACGCTGAAGCTGCACGTCGACCTCGTGCATCGTTGCAAATTGTCCGTCGAGCGCGAGCGATGCGCCGGTATAAATGTT
>JBEKPC010000036.1:0-36253 GCA_049521155.1 Bryobacteraceae bacterium | reverse complement strand
AGCCTCCCGCCTTCGGTGCCGAACCTCCCGCCTTCGGTGCTGAACCTCCGGCTTTCGGTGCCGAACCGCCAGCCTTCGGTGCTGAGCCTCCGGCCTTCGGTGCTCCGCCTCCCGCCTTTGGTGCTCCCCCTCCCGCCTTTGGTGCTCCGCCTCCAGCCTTCGGTGCTCCCCCTCCCGCCTTTGGTGCTCCCCCTCCCGCCTTCGGTGCTCCGCCTCCACCCTTCGGTGCTCCGCCTCCACCCTTTGCCGCACCGCCTCTATCGGCCGTGTTGTGGAAGGCACCGGCATGACCGCCGTTGGCCGACGCGCCATGTCGCGCCGCTACGCCTGCTCCTTTGAAATTACCTCCGCCATGCGCAGCCGCGGCGGGAGCATGACGAGTCACTGCCGCACGTCCCATCGCACCACGCGGCGGAACGCCACGGCCGTGCAGAGCTTCATGACCGCCCAGGCGGCCTTCCCGCGTACCTGCGATTCCACGAGCACCGTCACGCCGCGCTCCGGCATGATCGAAAGCGTGACCGCCAAAGCGATCGCGATGAGCGAACTCGCGTCCGATCGGATGGCCTCCTGCGAAACCACCGCGGCCGACTACGTTCACGGCTCTAGGATCGTGTCCAAAGGACAAGCTGACCGCCGCTCCGCCCCACACACCGGCGATGATTCCGGCGGCGAAGATCGTGCCGCAGAGGTTGACGCTGTTGTAATAGCCGAAGCTGACGCCAAAGCTCGGATACCAGGGCTCACCCCAACTCAGCGCCACCCAGCTCACCGGATCGACCACGCCGACCAATTCGACGCCGCCAATGAAGGATACCAGCGCTGGCGCGAAAATCGCGGTTACCGCGACCGGTCCCGGCGCCCATCCCCAAGCTCCGCCCACCATGACCCAGCGGCCGTAATGGAACGGCGCGTAGCCCCAGGGAGCGTCGTCAATCCAGGTCCATCCCCACGGCGGAACGAAGCCCCAGTGGCCGAAACGGTAAGGAGCCCAATCGGCCACCATGCCGTTGGGAAACCATACGTTACCGTAAATCGGAGCCGGTCTCCACGCGCCCGCGACATCCAGATCGGCGGCGCCGACTACGCCCGGTGCGACTTTGGTCACCGATACGGAGGCGTCCTGCTGCTGATCGCGCGTGGCTGCCCAATCGTCGAACTCATCGCCGCGCGGCGCGCCGTGCTTGTCGTAGCTGGCGGGCGCGCCTTTGATCACCACCTGTTCATTGGCATGCAGCGGAGCCGCTTTGCCATCGGCCGTGGTTTCGCCGTCGCCTCCGCGAACCGTAATTACCGTCGTATCGCCGGCCTCATTCACTTCCACCCGGTAAATGCCCGGACGCAACAGCGTGAACGCCACCTGCGGCGTATCCACTTCATAAGTTTCATTCGGATCCAGGTTCTTCAGCCGGATCAACATCACGCCCAGCGAGAGTTGAATCTGGGTGGTGTCGCCTTCCACGCCGAGGAACGAAAAATTGGTGTGGCCGTTCAGCCGGACAGTGGAATTCACCGTTTGAATTTCGGTGCGCCCACCCTGCTCCACCCACAATTTGTCGCCGGTGGTGAGGGCGCGATTGGGATCCGCGTCCACCCAGTCCGTTTCCTCCGCCTGGGGTTGAAATGATACTTTACCCGCCACATAGCTCAGCCGTGCCGCTCGGCTGGGTGGGTCGTCGTCGGCCACCGCGAGGGCGCTCACAAAAACGCCCGCGGTAAAAAGAATGAAAAGCTTCCGCATACTGCCCCCTCTGTCTGCACTTAAAATTCGTGTCCGCATGTCCAGTTCCTTCCTTCGCTGCCCATTGGCACTTTTAAATGGCGTGACTATGCATGGCATATTGGCAGCCCCACAAAGAAACTCGCGGCTAACCGGATCATGATACTCGATTTCTCACGTCGGGGACAGTCAGTGTCGCACAACTGAGCCGCCATGCGCAGCATGCGGTTTGCTCGTTGCGTACGGCGGCTAGTATGTCTGGCACTTCGGACCCTATCGATCCTTATCTGTCCTGGTGGTCCTTTTGGCAGGCTTCGAGGTTTTCTTTTGTGCATGGTCCTGCGCCGGCGGCGCATTGGGATGAGTTTCCGGCAGCGTATTGGGACGCGCCTCTGGACGCGCTTCAGGACGTGCTTCCGGACGTGACTCCGGTCTTGGCGACGCCACGCTGTTCATGCGGGGCGCAATACCGGCCGGCCGAATATTCGCGTGGACCGCGCCAGGAGGCGTCATGCGGGCGATCACCGGCCGATTCATCGACGCCGGCGGAGGCATATGGCCGGCCAGAGGCGCGCGTCCGCCGAGCAGCGCGGCTCGCTGCGGCGCGATCGGTGCCCCATGCATGATTTCCGCGCGCTCCACCGCTCCTGGAGGAACGCGAATCGCGACCGCGCCGATCGGCCGGCCGCCGACCAGGGCATCGCCGCGCACCGCGATCACCGCTCCGGGAACGGCTCGATTCGCGTAGACCACGCCGACAGCGCCGTTGCGGATAGCGACTTCAGTAACCACAGCATTAGTCATATTGACGCGAGTCATATAGACCGCGCTCACGCCGTAAGCCGGTACGAAGACTTCCCGCGGTCCCAACGGAAACCAGCCGACGGCGACTCCTCCGCCAACCGAGATCGCCGCACCGAATCCGGGACCGCCCACGAAGGCGACCATCGCCGGCGCATAAACAGGACGCACGCCGACCGGTCCCACCGGTCCTGGAACCCAAACCCAAGTCCCACCGGCGAAAGCCCAGCGTCCATAATGAAACGGCGCGTAGCCCCACGGCGCGTCATCGATCCACGTCCAGCCCCAGGGAGCGATATAGGCCCAATGGCCGTAATGATACGGCGACCATCCTACCGGAACGTTATTCGGGACCCATACCGGACCATACTGCGGATCGTTGCGCCAAGTGCCGTTGGCATCGAGATCGGCATAGCCAGGCATATCGCGCGAAACATATCTTGTCGAGGGCGACATATCGTCGCGCCGGTCGCGATCCTGGCAGAACATATCAAAAGGATCGGCGGGAGGAGCGATGCGTCGGTCGAGCACCGGCTCTGAACCTTCCGTCGCCGTGATGCGAACCTGGTCCCGGGCATGAACCGGGAACGCCTGGCCATTTGCGGTCGCCTCCGCGTCGCCCGCGCGGACCGTGACCATGGTCGCGTCCCCCGCCTCATTCACTTCCACTCGGTAATCGCCGGGACGCAGCAGCGTGAAGGCCACTTGCGGCGTATCGATCTCCACCGTTTCATCGTCTGCCAGGCGGCGCAGGCGGATGTTCAGCGTCCCCAGGGAGAGTTGGACCTGCGCGGTTTTGTCGTCAAGATTGAGGAACGTAAAATTCGTGCGGCTGTTCAGGCGAAAGGCGGCTGAGCCGATATTCATTTCAGCGCGCGCCCCGTCGTCCGTCCACAAACGATCGCCGGTGGTCATAGGCCGATTGGCCTCAGCCGGAACCCAATCGTCGACGCCACCAGGCTGAAAGGAAACCGTTCCGTTGAGATAACTGAGCCGCGCCGCGCGCCCCGGAGGATCGGCGGCAGGGCCGTTGTTATCCGGCTCCGTTCCCGGAGGATTAGGGACTTGAGCGAATGCAAATGACACGAGCGACAGCGCAAAGAGAAAGTTCCGCATAAATGCTCCTACCAGGTAGGACAGAGCTGCGGAGCGCGCGGTTTCGCTTTCTAAAGATGGCTTAATATGAAGCGTTGCTCATGTGCGGGCGCTTAATGCGCAGCCGATGCCAGGACGCTGGCATCGACCCATGCGAAAGTCCAGCTATGCGAGGTTCCGTTCCCGTAGCGCATGATCAAGTGGTTGCCGTCGGCTCCGTAAAGGCTCGCGCAGCTTTCCTGACAAGGTGCGGCGGTCTGCGGCATCCATTTCGAGTTTGTTTTATCCAGCTTGAGTATTCCGGACCCCTCGTTCACAGCCGTCTGATATCCGGAACGCGCGTAGACGTCGCCCGATTCCGTGATCACTACCATGCCGATAGCTCCGATGCTCCCGTCGGCGGCCTTGGGACGCGGGACGCGTAGATCGGCTAAGGTTTTTCCAGTGGACGCATCGAACTCCATCCAGCGGTTCGCGGTCGCGCTGTACAGGCCCACGCGCGTGCCGTTTGCCGACAGGCGGGGCCAGCCCACATCGCCGAACGCATGCGTAGGAATGATGTCGTGGCCAAAACTGGACCGCGGCAGGGACTTGTCAATCACGCGACCGGAAGCATCGAATCGCCATAACGTCATGTAGTCCGACTCGGTGGATTGGGTGGCTTGAAGTTCTAAAGGAAGGCCGAACGCCCAGATCTCGCCAGTCTCTGCCACGGCCAGCGCGACTGCGAGAAAATCGTCGGTTCGGATGACCTGAATCGACTGGCCGCCGCGGGAAATTTTGCAGATCATCCCAGTGCCTGAGCCGCCATTCGCCCAAGCCTCGGCGCTGGCGTATAAATTACCCGAGGAATCCGCGGTAACGGCATGAATTTCAGAGGACGGGGCGTCGGGAAAGGAAATTGGGACGGGCGGGGTCACTCGGTTGCCCTCCCGGTCAAATAACCAAACTGTTGGCGTCGCGTTGTTGATCGCGCGGGAATATTCCGCCATAAATCCACCCGCCCAATACGCGGCGGATACCCGCGGGGTGAACTCGAGTTCGACCGCGGCGGTGTGCATCGGCGTCTGCGCGTCTAGAAAAGCGCTGGCAGCAAGCGCGCAAAAAAAACACGAATTAATTCTTATCAACATCACAAAATATTCCTTTTAACACCCACCACGGGTGACTGGACAAAGGCAGCTATTGCCGTCGGAGCATCCTGCGCCTATGCCGTAGCATTCGCTCGGATCGGCGGAGCTACTACAGCCTGAGAAGGAACACGGGAACGACACTGAGCCGCCGGTGGGACAAATTTCGCCCGTGGCCTCGACTTTCCAGACCAGCAGGCTTGACCAAAAGGAACTCCACTTGCCAACGGGCTTCGGCTGGGTTCCGCAGGTGGCTTGGCGCTCACGCAGCCTTCCCCAGTACGGCGAATTTCTCTCAAAATATTGCCGTTGCGATGGAGAGGCAACCAAGTCTGACATCAACGACGGCAGCGAGCGCCCGTTCTGATCTGTGAAGACATACGAGGGGCGGCTAGATCCTTGCGCTGTCCTTGGCCTGAGAGCAAAAAAGCCCGACACTAAAACAATAACTGCTGCCGATAAGAAGAGTTTTACCCCGGACATGTTTCGAATTTACTAGGGGAAAAAAATAATGTCAATACAAAAATTGTAAAATTAACATTGTCGGATTTGCCCAAAATAGGCGGCTCGGGAGGTGCCGGTTATCCGTAAAATAACCAAGGGCACAAATTGAATTATGAGTAGCGGATTTTAGGGCGCTGCGGCGGCCCGCTCACGAGGGGCTTCGTTTCGTAGAACACGTTCTATCCGATCAGCCGTTCCAGTTTCGATCCCGCGCGAATGATCGTCTCATTGCGCTCCGGTCCCGTTGAAACGCCGCCCACTTCGACGCCGGTGCACTCTTCGAGGAATCGCAAATAGGCGCGCGCCTCGTCAGGCAGATCGTCGAAACGATTGATGCCGCGTGTCGAGGTGCGCCAGCCGGGCATTTTTTGGTAAATGGGTTCGATGGCTTCGAGCGCTCGATAAGTCGCCGGCATCTCGGTCACGTCCGCCCCGTGCAGGCGATAGCCGACGCAAACCGGGATCTCGTCGAGCACGTCCAGTACATCCAGCTTCATGATGAACAGCGTATCGAACCCGTTCACCATCGCCGTGTATTTCAGCAACGGCACGTCGAACCATCCGCAGCGGCGCGGACGCCCTGTGACGGCCCCGAATTCCTGGCCTTCCCGGCGCAGCAGGTCGCCCGTGGCGTCGTTACTCTCCGTCGGAAACGGACCCGACCCCACCCGAGTGTTATACGCCTTCGAAACTCCAATAATGCCCTCGATTTTCGTCGGCGGAACCCCGGTCCCGATCGACGCTCCTCCCGCCGAAGCGCTGGAAGAAGTAACAAATGGATACGTGCCGTGGTCGATATCGAGCATCGTCCCCTGCGCGCCTTCAAACAAAATTCGCTTGCCGTGAGCCATAGCATCCGCCAGCAGCGCCGCCGTATCGCAGACCATGGGACGGATCCGCTCCGCATACTGCTCGTGCTGCGCGCGAATTTCCGAGTAGTCGATGGTGTCGTGCAAATTGAACGTGGCGGCCAGCGTCTTTTTATCCTCAGCCAGCGTGTCGTAGAGATCGCGGAAGCTTTCAGGATCGTACAAATCCGCGATGCGAATGCCGCGGCGCCCCGTTTTATCTTCGTAACAAGGGCCGATTCCGCGTGACGTTGTCCCGATCGGGATCCGATTCTCGCGCGCCTCCGACATTTTCTCAATCAGCCGGTGGAACGGAAAAATCACGTGGGCGCGATTGCTGATGCGCAACTGTTTGGTCGCGTCGATGCCATTCGATTCCAGCGCCGCGATTTCTTCCAGCAGCGCCGCCAGATCGATCACCACGCCGTTGCCGATCACGGCCTGCACGCCGGGCCGCAGAATCCCGCTCGGGATCAGCTTGAGGACGAATTTTTTCTCGCCGATGAAGACCGTGTGTCCGGCGTTATGCCCGCCCTGATAGCGCGCGACGATGTCGAACCGCTCAGCGAGAAGATCGACCACTTTGCCCTTGCCCTCATCACCCCACTGCGCACCAAGAACGATTACATTGCTCATTTTTTCGAAGGAAGACCCGGGGACTATTGTAGCAGTGGAGTCTCTATCAACTGTGCGCTTCCGTTTCGAATCGCCTGCCACGGCAAGGACCGGTCAAAGCTAACCAGTTTCGCCCCGCGTTTGGCCGCCAGGCCCAGCAGGTAGACATCGGCCACCTGTTTCGGACTGAGAATATACTCGACCCGAAATATCGATTCATCAGTCAGAGAAATCTCATCCGGCCAGAAGTGATGATCCCTGGTGTGCGCCTCCCGCAGTCCCCGCAATACCTCGATCACGTCCGCAGGATCGTCGCGGCCGGCTGCGAAACGAGGCTGCGACATGATACGGATTGTGCCATTCTCCGTGATCGGGCAGGTAGCCCAACCAGCCGGCGAATTCTTCGCGAACCAGCGGTGCATGCTTTCGTGATGAACGTGGCCAGGACTAATCAACGCGATCAGTGCATTGACATCGAGAAGCCAATCCGCCTCAGTCGTCGAGTTCAAGTAATTCCTTCACGTGCTCGGACGTTACCGGTCTTGCTCCGGGCTTCGGAATAAGCAGAGGCACTCCGTTGCGCATTTTGAACTGCCGTACCTGAGGCGTCAGTCCGCGCCGTGCGAGCTCGGACAGCACGCGCCCCATACTCTGTTCACTCTCGCGAGCCAAATCCTTCACCACTCGTAAAATGTCCTCGTCCAGATCCACCGTGGTGCGCATAGCTCTAATTTAGATGACATGATGCGATGATGTCAAGATGCCAATAGCCTGCGGCACCTCATCGAGCTAAGTTGAAAATACCGCTCGCTAAGGCGTTTCACTAATGTTTTCTAATCTTCAATCGAAATTACATAAGTCTTACAAATCATAGAGCCAATCCCTGCTAGTTTAGGATTGCAAGGTTTCTACAAATGAGCGAACACGTTATCGAATTGCCTAACGGCAATAGAATGAATTGGCCGACGAGCCTGGTCCTGGTGCTGTTTCACATTGGGGCGATTGCCGCACTGTTCATGTTCAGTTGGCGTAATTTATTGGTTTCAATGGCTTTATACTGGATCACCGTCGGCTGGGGAATCAGCCTCGGCTATCACCGTCTGCACACCCACCGGTCCTACAAAGTGCCTCTTTGGATGGAATATTTCTTCGCCGTCTGTGGCACGCTGACGCTCGAAGGCGGCCCGATTTTCTGGGTTGCCACGCACCGCATTCATCATCAGAAGTCGGACCAGCCGGGCGATCCGCACTCTCCGCACGAAGGCGGATTTTGGGCGCACATGGGCTGGATTCTTTTCGGCGAGACCAATCACAACAACACCCGCGTGATGTCGAAATACGCGCCCGATCTGGCCAAGCACAAGTTTTACGTCTGGCTCAACAACTGGCACTGGGTCCCGATGGTGGCATTGGGCGTGATTCTGCTTGCCATCGGCGGCTGGTCACTGATGTTCTGGGGCATTTTCCTGCGCGTCACGCTAGGCCTGCACGCTACTTGGCTGGTAAACTCGGCGACCCATATGTGGGGCACCCGCCGTTTCTCTACGAAAGACGATTCCCGCAATAGCTGGTGGGTCGCCCTGCTGACCTTCGGCGAAGGCTGGCACAACAACCACCACGCCCACCCGACCTCCGCCCGCCACGGCTTGGCCTGGTACGAATTCGACATCTCCTGGATCACGCTGACCATGCTGAAAGCTCTAGGCATCGCCAAACAAGTCCGCGTCGTAAAGATCGACGCAGTGCTAGCAGAACGCGAAGCAGCTTAAACTGGTCTTCGTAACACCAGTCCTTCAACCAGTGGACATAATCGCCGCGGATTATCGAGAGTCCCATGTGAGATGGCCCGCTCGGGGCTTAGTACGATCTTACCCACGTTCGCGCCGGCCGAATGAAGCTGAAACGGCTGGAATTGGTTTAAGGAAAGTCGTCACACCGCGACGTCCGAATACCCTTCAACCACATACAGCTATAGTTGCAGAACCGTACGCAGCCCCTCATCCACGGATCGCTGTATTCCAACCGGTAGCGTGCCGGCGCGCTCCGTCAGGAAACTTCGGTCCAGGGTCAGAAGTTGCGAGACGTTCACAACCGACTCTCGCGGAAGGCCCGCCGACCGCGCCGGAAGCAGGACATTCCCCGGAGCGCCCGCCAGCTCGATGTTGCTGGTAATCGTAGCGACGATTGCCGTTTGAATGCGGCTCAGATTAAAGGAGTCTGCCTGGACCACAAGAACCGGCCGCCTGTATCCGGCCTCGGAGCGGCGCTAAGGGAAGCGCAGAGCAATATCAGCACAATTCATTCGAAGCTTCGCGCCTACGAGTATGCGCTAACCGACCTGTCCCGAACCCTCAACTCTTTTAACGAAAATCCCCTCGGTAACTCTCATCTAGTTGGCTCCCTCGAACGGGCTCACGAGCGCCTGCTGGAGGCAGAACAGCTTCGCACTCTGGCGGAGGATTTGATCAGTGAAACAAAGCGGGCGATCGATCTCCAAAGCGACGTGGACGGCTTCTGATAGACCATCACAGATACTAGGGCTTCAGACTTCAGGTCTGCGACAGGTGAATCATCCAGCCAAGTCCGAGAATCGTGGTCCACACGGCGATCAATGACAGCGCTCCCGAAAAAAGCTGCCAGTAGAAATCAATTCTAGTGTTGAAAATATAGCGCTCGATGCTGTTCTTTATGGGCTGGGGAGCGCAATCGTCTATGACAGTCAGAGCCATATCCCATCTGTTGTCCTGAACCAAAGGTGCATTGCGCATCAGTTCCAGGATGAGGAGTAGTCCCAACACCTGCCAATAGCTCAGACTGGGCGCTCGTAGGGACGGCACGGCGAACCAGTTCCACATGACCTTGATGGCGAAAGCACTATAAAAGCGCAAGCATATGGGAACCAGGGCTAGGAGAGCGGTTTTCACTGTATCCAACAGCCGAAGATTCTATCATCTCTTCATGCCGGTACGCTGGGCACACCGGCAACTAGCCGGGATTGTAAGGATAAGTAATTTCATCTTCTAGGTTCCCGAAATCTGATAGTATTGCACGCCGCTCAGTCGCGGCAATTTAATTTCAGGTGAGACACCTCCAGCTTTTCCCGAGAGATGTTGCGCGTGCGGCGAAGCTGGCGGGTGTCCCGTTGTGTGGCTGCGGCTGCGAGCCACATCCAAATATTGAGCCGGTCGACGGAGAACATCCTGGCGCCGCGATCGATATTGTCTTGAGTGAGGCTTTGCAAATCGGATTGGAAGCTATGGAAAAGCACTCTAATCGTCGTGATCCGTCGATTTTTTCGCTGTCCCGTAAGACTGCATTCGCGGTCGCTTTTGTGAAGCGGGTTGGGAAACCGCGCCGCGCGGCTGCGGAAGATCCGCCCACCAGACGTCGCCTCGCTGAATCCCTCGCATCTCTACCAGGCATCCTTCTTAAGCGTTTTCATCTGAGCGTCATGCAATCGGAAATCCACCTTCGCCGGATTTCCCGAATAAATCTCATTCAGACGCTCTGTGATCGCACTGCCTTTCTGATCCTTCAGAAACCCCGCGATGGCTTTCGCGTACAATGCGCTCCTCGTAAGCCGAAGGCGCCGGGCCGCAGCCTCCGCCTCGCGAAAAAGCTCGTCCGGCACCGACACAGCGGTCTTCATGTTCGCAGTATAACCCAAGTTATACCCGAACTAAAAAATGCGAAATGACTAGACATTTCGAGCGCGAGTAAAGCCGGGCGGAGAAAACACGGCGGGAGGAGACGCTTGACACTGAAAGCGCCCGCCGCTACTGTTCGACACCCTTCCTTGGCCTGCCCCCAAGCTTTCCATTCGCTCTGGAAGCAACCTGTTTTCCCAGGCTCCGAGATCGGCCGCCCATCTGCCCCAACCGCGACGCCATCCAAGCCTTGGAGCCCAGAAAGCCTTCCACAAGGCCCGGCACGTAAAGGTCCGCATCCAACGCCGGGAAGTAGATACCGGAGCCGGATGGACTGACCTCGATTTCTTTGAGTTGCGAAGGCCGAGCGCCTTCGAGGCCTTCTGCATCGGCAGGCGAGAAACTCACGATGAGCTTAGAACTCAGATGAATTACGATCAGCCCGGTCTTGCGATCGTAATGCGCGGAAACCACTCGCGGAATTGTTGCGGCCAGATCCTTCGCACGCTGGTTTGCCCGTTTGAAATCGTCACCCGATGCCATGAATCTCCTCCCATGCTCTACACAAACCTTCGAGCTTCGCCGTCAACACGGCCGCCATGTCACTGAGCTCGCGCCGTGCGAATCTATAGTTCTCCCTGAGTTCCACCGGCCCAGCCGGACAGTTCAGATTGAATACCGCCTCCGAACCATGCCCGATCACATGGATATGGGCCGGCCGATGGTCGTTTGGGTACACCACCACCCGCACTCCATCGAGCCTCATTACCGTCGGCACGACTCCAATTATACGTACATTCCTAAGCGCTTAGGTTAGTGGCTATGCGATTTTTGCGCTCTTGAAAACACCCTTCATTCCCCCTCCAACTCCCCGCCTTTCAACCACCTGCCACTTCCACCCGCTCCCTCCCCACTCTCCCGATGCTATTGAATAAGGCGAAAAGGATATCTAAATGTCACCACAACTTACTCACGCCGTAATCAACCGAGCCGAAATTAATCGGGCAAATGCCCAATACTCCACCGGACCCAAAACCGAGGCCGGCAAAAAACAATCTTCCCTAAACGCCTTGCGTCACGGACTCACCGGCCAAATCGTCGTTATGCCCACCGAGGACCTGCAAGCCTATCAGCTTCATCTAACCTCCTTCACCGACGAGTACCATCCCCAGGGCGCCACCGAGGCGAACCTTGTCCAAGCCCTGGCCGACACTTCCTGGCGCCTCAACCGCGTCGCCGCCTTAGAAACCAACCTCCTCACCCTCGGCATGGCTCGCGAGCCCGACCCTCTCTCTACCGCCCCGCAACAGGTCCAGGACGCGATGGCGCTCGTGTCCGCGCTCGAAAGCCAGTCGAAGGCACTATCGAACCTGAGCATGCACAGCCAGCGCTTGTCCCGCCAGTTCGAACGGACCGTCATTCAACTCCGCGAGATCCAGAAAACCCGCCAGGTGCAAGAGAAGCAGGAGATGTCGAACCTTCTTGACATCATCGAAATGTACGAGGACAAAGGAGAAGCCTATCGCTCCTCAGACGATGGCTTCGTTTTTTCAGACCAACAAATCGAGGCCGCCATCCGCGCCCGCAACCGCGAAAATCTCGCCTCCGCAGCCTACGAACACCGCTGCGAATCCGCCGCCGAGTAGGTATGAAGGTCATACTATAGACATGGTGCTCGCCGGCCGCCGCAAATCCATCGCGTTCTTTATCTCGCTCGGCGCCGGTCTGATTCTCGTCACGCTCCTGCTCTACGTCGGCTGGGTGCTGCTCAACTGGAAGACGGGGATTCTGCTGTTTCTCGGCATCCTGCTGCTGGCCATGATTATTGCCGGCGTGGTGCTCAACACCATTTTTCTGGTCCGCGAAATCCGCCGCAATGAGCAGCATGACGCGTTTATCAACGCCATGACGCATGAGCTGAAAACGCCCGTCGCGTCCATCCGTCTCTATCTCGAAACACTGCAATCACGCGCCGTCGACGAAGAGAAACGCAAAGAGTTTTACCGCATCATGCTCGACGATAGCGACCGCCTGCTTCAAACCATTGAACAGGTATTGCGCACCGGACGCATGGGCGGGTCGCGTAAGCTCAACATCACCCGCATCGACCTCAGCCAGGTCATTGAAGAGTCGCTCGTCCGTGCCCAGGCGCTCTATCGCCTCGCGCCGGACGCGCTAATTTATCACCCCGATGGCCCCACCACCATCATGGGCGATGCCGACGAAGTGCGCGCCGCCGTTTCCAATCTGATCGACAACGCAGTGAAATATTCCGGGAGTAACGTGAAGGTACGCGTGGAGACCGCGAAAATCGATCACGTCGTCTCGCTGCGCGTGATCGATGAAGGCCCTGGGATTCCCAAAACCGAGCTGAAACAGATCTTCAAACGGTTCCATCGCGTGCCCGGCTCGCTCGCAACGCGTGTAAAAGGAACGGGCTTGGGATTGTACATCGTCCGCTCCGTAGCCAAGCGCCACGGCGGACGCGCCTGGGCAGAAAGTGAAGGACCGGGGCGAGGCAGCACCTTCGTGCTCCAACTACCGGCTGTTAAATAATGAGCAATATATTAGTAGTCGAAGACGAAGCGCACCTGGCCGAAGGCCTCCGCTTCAACCTCGAAGCCGAAGGCTATCAGGTCAACGTGGTCGATACCGGCGAAGCCGCGCTCGAACTGTTCGAGGGCGGGAAGCAGGGTTTCGATGTCGTGGTTCTCGATGTAATGCTTCCCGGCAAGGATGGCTTCGAGGTGATCTCCGAACTGCGCCAGGCCGGCCAATTCGTGCCCACTCTGATGCTGACCGCGCGCGGCCATCCGGAAGACGTATTGAAAGGTTTCAGCGCCGGCGCCGACGACTATCTCGCCAAACCTTTCGATCTTTCGATCCTGATCGCCCGTATCCGCGGCCTGCTGCGGCGCCGTGAATGGCTGATGGGAAAGACGGCAGCGCCGCCTCCACCGGCCGAAGAGTTCACCTTCGGCGACAAGTCGATCGACTTCACCGCGCTCGAACTGCGTGTTCGAGGCGAGGTGTTTCCGCTCACGCTCATGGAAGTGAACGTCCTCCGGTATTTGATCGAACACGAAGGGAAACCGGTCTCGCGCAAGCGCATGCTGGATGAAGTGTGGGGCCTGCATGAGGATACCGATACCCGCGCCATCGACAATTTCATCGTGCGCCTGCGGCGCTATATTGAGGACGATCCAACCCATCCGCGCCATCTGCTGACAGTGCGCGGCGTAGGCTACCGTTTCATCGCGGAGCCTGTGGAGGGTGTTAAAAAATGAAAACGATTCGCGCAGCCGTGGTGCAGGCTGCTCCGGTGGTGTTCGATCGGGAAGCAACCATCGCCAAGGTCCGCACGCTGACCGCGGACGCTGCATCGAAAGGCGCTCAGCTGGTCGTCTTTCCGGAAGCTTTTGTCTCCGGCTATCCCAAGGGTCTCGATTTCGGCGCCCGCGTCGGCTCGCGCACGCTCGAAGGCCGCCGTATGTTCCGCCGCTATTTCGAGAGCGCCGTCGAGCTGCCGAGCCCGGCGGCGGCCGAGCTCGGCGCGATCGCGCAGGATCATTCTGTGCATCTTGTGATCGGCGTAATCGAGCGCGACGGCGGCACGCTCTACTGCACCGTGCTGTTCTTCAGTCCCTCCGGCGATTTGTTGGGCAAACATCGCAAACTGATGCCGACCGCGATGGAAAGGCTGGTCTGGGGCATGGGCGACGGCTCCACAATGCCCGTGTTCGATACGCCTTTAGGTCGTCTGGGAGCGGTGATCTGCTGGGAAAATTACATGCCTCTGCTGCGCATGGCGATGTATGCAAAAGGCATCGAGCTTTATTGCGCCCCGACCGTCGACGATCGCGATACCTGGGCGCGCTCCATGCAGCATATCGCATTTGAAGGCCGCTGCTTCGTACTCTCCGCCGTGCAATATCTGGAGCGCAAGGACTGCCCTGCTGATTACGCCGACACAGCCCCGTTGCTGATTCGCGGCGGTAGCGTAATCGTCAATCCCCAAGGGGTGGTTCTGGCGGGACCGCACTACGGCAGTGAGACGATCCTGATCGCCGATCTCGACCGCGATGAAATCGCCGAAGGCAAATTCGACCTCGACGTCGCCGGCCATTACGCCCGTCCTGACGTGTTCCGACTAACGGTAAACGAGCGAGCAGCCCCGGCGGCGGAGTTTGAAGGGGATTAGATTATGCGCGTGAAAGGTCTATCGCACGGCGCAATCCGAGCAGCGGAAGTTCGGGGACGAACTCGTCGAAGAGAGCCTCGCCTTCGAAGAGGCGCCCGAAGCCGCCGGTTCCGACAATCAGGGGTGGGTCCTTGGCAAAATGCTCCTTCGTCACCAGGGAGGCGAGAGATCGCATGGTCGCGAGCGTGCCATAGTATAGGCCCGATTGCACGCTTTCGACCGTCGACCGGCCTAGAACCTCGGAGGGGCGCAGAATTTCTACCGTCGGCAAGCGCGCCGTCTGCGATTCCAGCGCTGCCATGGAGATCCGGATGCCGGGAGTGATGATTCCGCCCAGATATTCTTTATCCTTGGTCACGGCGCAGAGCGTGGTCGCGGTGCCGAAATCGACGATCAGCAAATTGCGGCCGGGAAAACGGTGCAACGCGCCGATGGCGTTGGCAATCTTATCGGCGCCCACTTCCAAGGGGTTGCGATACCGGATTTTCAGGCCCGTTTTCACTCCCGGCTGCAGCACAAAGGGCTCCAGGCGGAAGTATTTCCGGAAGCAATTTTGGAGCGAGTGTACGGCGTCGGGCGCGGCCGAGCAAATTCCGGCCGTATCGATTCGCTCCGGATCGACTCCGTTTTCGCGCAGCACGGCGCGGAAAAACGTCCCGAACTCGTCAGAGGAGGCTCGGACGCTGGAGGTTCGGCGAAAGGTGGTCTTCAGTTCCTCGCCGTCGTAGACGCCGCCGAAAATCTGACTATTGCCGATATCCAGTGTCAGAAGCATACGTTATCGATCAAGCGTACTCCGTCGAGAAATACCGCGGCCAGACGCCGGCCCCAGTGCTCCTCGACATACTCGACTTTGAAGCCGTGCGCCTCAAGCATAGCCCGCGCTTCGGAGGGATTCGGCGCCGTCGTGAGAGCGCGGAACAGATGCGCCGCCTGGCGCCTTGCTTCTGGGGACAGCAACCTATTTCTGGAGCTCATCGCCAGGCCCGACTCTTCTCGTACAGTCGTGCAAGGGACGATTTCCGTGGGGATGAAAAACTCCTGCGTCATCTCCGTCACGATTCTCAGTTGCTGATAGTCCTTTTCTCCGAAGTAGGCGCGATCCGCGCGGACGAGGTTCAGGAGCTTCGAAACAATGGTCATGACGCCTTGCAGGAAGCCCGGCCGGTAGGCCCCTTCCATCACTTGAAAGGTGCTGTCCGGCTCGATTCGAAAGCGGTAGCCATGCGGATAGAATTCCGCCGCGCCGGGCATCAACACGTCGTCCGTTCCCAGGCTCTCCAGCAGGGCCAGATCCTCATCGAGCGTGCGCGGGTAGCGGTCGAGATCCTTCGGATCGTTGAATTGGGAGGGGTTCACGAAGATGCTGACCATCACGATTTCATTTTCGGCGCGGCATCGCTCCACGAGCGCAGCGTGTCCCTGGTGAAGCGCTCCCATGGTGGGAACAAAACCGATGCTGCGCCCGTCGAGCGCGCGGCGCTGCTCCAGCCACGCAGGGATGGTTTTCCAGACCTGCATCACGAGTAACTCTCCTCGATCGCCGGGAAAGTTTCGGCTTTCACCGCTTCATCGAAGCGCGTCAACGCGTCCAAAACGCCTTGCGCGCCGTCGAAAAACGGGCGGGCAAACTTGGGATGAAAATCGACGTTCATTCCCAATAGATCCTGAAGCACCAGGATCTGGCCGTCGCATCCGACGCCCGCGCCGATGCCAATCGTCGGTATGCGGAGCGCGGCGGTGATCTCCTCGGCGAGCGTGGCGGGAACGCACTCCAGCACGATCGCGAAGGCGCCCAATTCCTCCAGCGCGGCGGCCTGGCGGGCGATCTCCCGCGCCGAATCGTCGCTGCGGCCCTGCACGCGGAAGCCTCCGTAGCTGTGAACGGATTGCGGCTGGAGGCCCAGATGGCCCATCACGGGTACACCGCTTTGCACCATCCGCTGAATCACATCCTCATGCCCATCCAATCCTTCGAGCTTCACCGCATGGGCGCCGGCGGTCATCAAAACGGATGCCGTCTCGAGCGCGGCCGTCGGACCTTTTCGGAACGATAGAAACGGCATATCGGCGACCACGAACTTGCCCGCCGCGCCTCGCACCACCGCTTCGGTATGAAGACGCATCAGCTCAACGCCAGCCGACAATGTGGAGGGATGGCCATGCATCACCATGGCGGCGCTATCGCCCACCAGAATTCCATCAACTGGGCTTTTCGAAAGCAGGCGGGCGAAGGTGTAATCGTAACACGTGACCATCGAAAGCTTGCGGCCTTCGGCTTTCGCGCGCAGAAATTCTCTAGAGGACATCGCTCACCTCGTTTCGGTTAAGAAGCGAGCTGGTTGGGGATTGGAAGAAGTTATTCAGCATCGCCTTGGTACCTGTCAAAATCGATCAAGTCCCGGACTTACATGCGGCCTTGGAGGGCAGCACAATCTAATAGTCGCTGCGTATTGTCAGCGCTAGGGGAATTATAGCAGGCGGAGGTTAACTCCAATTTGGGAGGCGTCATCCGGCAAAATGCGCTCGTCTGGCGGTATGCTCGTGGCGATCGTGGCGCTCACCGGGCGTCGAGACGAGTCTCGACGCGGCCCGCAGGAGTGCGTGCTGAGGCTCTATTATTGGAGTATGGGTCTGATGATGGTTCGCTTTCTGGCTGTACTTTCTTTATTTTCCGGGCTGGCCGGGGCTCAAAAAATGTCGGGGTTCGACGCGGGGGCGATTGATCGTAATGCTGATCCTTGCGTCAATTTTTATCAATATGCGTGCGGAGGGTGGCTGGCTGCTAATCCTGTGCCGGGGGATCAATCGCGGTGGGGGCGCTTTGATGCGCTTCAGGAACGCAATCGCACGATTCTGCAAGGGATTCTTGAAGCTGCCTCCGGCAACAAGCCTACGCGCACTGCTACGGAGCAGAAAATCGGCGACTATTACGCGTCTTGCATGGACACCAAGGCCATTGATGCGAAGGGGCTGACGCCGATTCAGGCGGAGCTCGACCGGATCAACGGGATGGATAACAAGGCCGCGCTGACTGGGGTCGTGACGGGGCTTTACCGCATCGGGTCGAATCCGTTTTTCCGCTTCTCCTCGGAGCCGGACGCGAAAGATTCGAACGAGATCATTGGCGGGCTCGATCAGGGCGGCATCGGGCTGCCGGACCGCGACTACTATTTCCGTACTGACGATAAATCGGTGCAGATCCGCAAACAGTATGTGGCCCACCTGCTGAAAGTATTCGAGCTACTGGGCAATTCGACCGAAACGGCGGCCAAGCGCGCGGAGGCGGTGATGAAGATCGAAACAGCGCTGGCCAAAGGCTCGCTCGATTCGGTGGCGAGGCGCGATCCGGCGGCGGTCTACCATCGGCTGACGGTGAAGGAACTGATCTCGCTTTCGCCGGGCTTCGATTGGGAAAAGTTTTTCGACGGCGTGGGCGCGCCGGGAATTAAGAGCCTGGATGTCTCCGTGCCGCCGTTCATCCGGGCGCTGGAATCGGTGATCGTGCAGGATAGCCTGGACGACATCAAATCGTATCTGACGGCCACGGTGGTTACCGACCGCTCCCTGATTTTGCCGACGAAATTTCAGGACGAAACGTTTGATTTCTACGGCCGCATTTTGTCGGGAGCGAAGGAAATGCGGGCTCGCTGGAAGCGCTGCACGGATTCGACCGACATTGCGCTGCCTGACGCCCTGGGTGAGCGCTTTGTCGAAAAAACGCTGGGCGAAGAGGGCATGAAGCGGACGCATGAGATGGTTACCGCGCTCGAAAAATCGCTGGGGCAGGATATTCAATCGCTGGATTGGATGACGCCGAAAACCAAGGAACAGGCGATGGTGAAACTGCACGCCATCCTGAATAAAGTGGGCACCAAGGATCATTGGCTGGATTATGCGACGGTCCGCATCATTCGCGGCGACGCTTATGGCAACCTGGCGCGCGCCGATGAGTTTGAGTTGCACCGGCAGCTGGCCAAGATCGGCAAGCCTTTCGACCGCAGCGACTGGCAGATGAGCCAGCCCACTGTCAATGCCTATTACGATCCGCAGGAGAACGATATCAACTTTCCGGCGGGGATTCTTCAGCCTCCGTTTTACGACAACAAAATGGATGACGCGGTGAACTTCGGCGCGATCGGCGCGGTGATCGGCCATGAGCTGACGCACGGCTTCGACGATCAGGGGCGCCAATTCGACGCCCACGGCAATCTGCGCGACTGGTGGACGGAAGCGGACGCCAAGGCATTCGAGCAGCGTGCGGATTGTCTGGTGAAGGAGTATTCGAGCTTCGTGGGACCGGGCGACGCTCGGCTGAACGGCAAGCTGGAATTGGGCGAAAACACGGCTGATAATGGGGGCTTGCGCGTGGCTTATATGGCGTTGATGGATACGCTGGACGGCAAGGATCCGGCCAAGCGCGACGGGTTCACGGCGCAGCAGCGCTTCTTCCTGGGGTGGGGGCAGGTGTGGTGCGAAAACATCACGGAAGAGAGCGCGCGGCTCCAGGCGCAAACCAATCCGCATGCGCTGAGCGAGTTTCGGGTGAACGGAGTTGTGTCGAACATGCCGGAATTTCAGAAGGCGTTTGCGTGTAGAGTGGGGCAGGCTATGGTGCGGTATCCGGCTTGCCGGGTGTGGTGATTTTGTCCCTCGGTTCATCCCCTCCCTTACGGTCGGGGTTCGGTGGGAGGGGTGGTGGCTGTACTGTCTACCCTCACTGGAGCTGAACCATCACGCCGGGGCGCCATAAACTCCGCTCCCTGCGGTCACGGCTCGGTTAGCGACCGGAAGCGTCGTTGGCAGCGCATGGCGCCGCCCCACAAGCAACAGGCGCTCGGATGGACCGATTGGCAACCTGCCCCACAGATATGATTTACTCGGGCGGAGCGGGCTTATCTTTTTGCTCTGACTCGGGGAGAATGAAGGTGGTTTCGCCGGGGCGTTGCAGCTTTAGTTGTTTGCGGATTTCCATTTCCTGCTCGCTGCGGCTCTCCTGAAGGCGGCGGATGCGTTCCTTGCGGCGTTCGTTTTCACGGCGCATTCCGTCGTTGCGCTCTTCCAGTTGGCGGATCTCGCGGCGCTTCTCTATCAATGTTTGGAGGCCTTGCGGGCCGCGCAGGAACATCCATCCATAGGCTGTTGCCAGGATCACAACGACTACGAATCCGGCCCGGCGTTTGGATCCTTGAAACAGCGCTTGTAAAAATGGCCCCAAGTTATGTTTATAACCTGTATTGGGAAAAATATCTAGTACGCATGCTATTCTTCGTACTGTTAGATTCCACCATGTCTGCTGAAGAACCGGAATCCGTCAAACGGCAGCCCAACTGTCCAAAGTGTGGCTCGACCGACATCCGCCGCTCGAAGAGCGACGGTTTCTTCGCTGTCATTCAGCGTATATTCGGCCGCTGGCCGTTCCGCTGCCGCAGTTGCCGGCAACGCTTCTACCGCGTCTCAGACGCTCCGCCCGATATGGATCATCCACACGAATAGCGCTATTTCTTTTCGGCGGCTTTGCTGAGCAGGGCCTTAATTTCCGCGGGCGGCTCGAATCGATCCGCGGGGAGCGGCTGGTTGGTTTTCACGTCGTTGATGGTGATGGTGAATTCCTGGCCGCCGGCCTTCTGCGTGATCTTGGTGGGCATGGAGACGCCGCCGAAGGTTTTGTAATCGCTCGAAACCACTTCAAAAGGAATGTCGCCCATCTGGCTGACTGCGACGGTCGTGATCTTCACGGCGAGTCCGGATTTCTTTTGAAAATACATGGTCTCCGGATTGCCCTCTTTCGGGGTCAACACCACCTTGTAGCAGAGTTCGCCGTCGAGCATCTCGGCGCCGGTGGTCTCCACTTTCGGGTATTGATCGCGCCAGTAAACGGAGGCGTTGAAGGTGCCTTCGCGCAGGGATTGCGCCCGTTCGGCACCGCTTTTGATGCGCGGTCCGAGCATTACGTTTTTCTCCCAGACCACGCCGTGGTCCATGCCCGATTCGAGCTTGCCGACGCCTTCAATCTCCATCACCAGATACTCCTGGGCGGGCGCGGCCGAATAGCGGGTGACCGCGCCTTTCAATCCTTGGGCTTTGAATTCCAGCGTGCCATAGGCGATTTCATTGGTCCGTTTGTCGTAAGCCGCTTTGCCGCCGGTGACCTCGACATAGTGGTCGAGAATGGTTTCGGCCTTTGGGAGCGGTTCATCCTGACAGAGGGCGAAGGGGGCGAGCGCGAGCAGAGCGGTGATTAAATAGCGACGATTCATTTTTTCTTCCTAATCCACTCTAGCGCAGCATCCAACACCGCATCGTGGCCAGCGAGCAATCCTTCCCGGGTGAGCTTCACTTCCACATCCGGGGTGACGCCGATGCCTTCGAGGGCTTTGCCGCCTTCGGAAATATAATTCGCGGTCGCGTATTGAAAACCGTCGCCGTTGGGCAGCCGTTCGAAGATGGAGGGGAGCGCCGCTGCCGCGGTTTTGGTTCCGAAGATCCGCGCCCGGCCGAGGTCTTTCAAGCCTCCGGCGAAAATTTCCGACGTCGATGCCGAGCTTCCGTCGACTAGGATTGCGACCGGCCCGGTAAAAACTTCCGCGCGCGGATTGATCACGAAATTGAGCGTCGCATCGCGCAGGTACATCGCGCCCAGGCGCTGATCCGGTTTATCCACCAGCCAGCCCGCCATGCCCATCGCCATGCCGCCGATGCCTCCTGGATTGCCGCGCAGATCGATGATGAAACCGTCGCACTTCATGCAGTTTTCGACCGCCGTGCCAAATCCCGACATGACGCGCACCAGGTCCAGAAACATGTTGAAGCGCACATAGCCGGTGTTGCCGAATTTCTTCGATTCAAAAAAGACAGGCATCGGCGGGAGGTTCCCGAATCGCGCCATCTGGCCGCGCTCCGTGGTCAGTTCGAGGTCGCGCGTCACGGGGGTATTGGCGGCGTCGAGAAAAGCCACTTTAATGGTGCTGCCGACTAGGCCCGTCAATCGCGAATGGACTGCGCGCTCCAGCGCCAGCTCATGAATCTCCGGGTCGGACTTCAGCTTCTCGATCACGGGGCCGAGAGGCTTGCCGTTCACGCTGATGACCACCCAGCCGGGTTTCACGCCGGCCTTTTCCGCAGGCGAGCCTGGATCCAGATCGGTCACCACGGCTTTCCCTTCCAGCACGCGGGTGTCGATGCCGGCGGACCCGTCGCCTCCACCTTCGCCCTCCACGTCGTTATAGACGGCGGCGGGAAAAATGCCGAAATGGGTCTGCTTCAGGCGGCCCAGCATTTCGCGCATGATCGCGACCGCTTCTTCGTCCGATTTCGCGGCCTCAATACGCGGCAGAAACTCAGAGTGAATCGCCTGCCAATCGAGTCCACCGGGATTCCTCTGCCAGTGCTTGTCGCGAATGGTGGTCCAGACTTTTTCGAAGGAAGCAATCTGGCTCTGCTTTTCCGCTGGAGTCTGTCCGAAGAGGCTTGCGGCCAGCAGCAACAAAGCCAGTTTTCGAAGGCTCCGGGTATTTTTCATTTCAGGGATTGGATGCCTTCGCGAGCCTGCCGGATGCGGTATAGATTCTTTTCCGACCTTATATAGACGGAATCCCCCGCGATTCCGAGCGACGCGATGACGCCTTCGCCCAGCGAATTGGTCCCCAGAATCTCGTGGACCGGTCCGGCCTTCAGCACGTAGGTATCTCCATCCTGGCTGGTGATCAGCACCTTGCCGTCGAAGGCCACTGGAGCGCCCGCGAAATGGGCCGGGGTCGGAAAACGCTTCGATTCGTACTCGATTTTCCCGGTCATTGCATCGACGCAGGTCAAGAGCCCGGCATCGGTCATGAAATAAAGGTAGTCGCCATAAAGCATCGCCGAGGGAAGATAGCCGGTGCCTTTCTTATAGGTCCAGGCAATCCGGTCCTCGCCCGGCGCGGGATTGACGCGCACGGCCATCACGTTCTTGGTGGGATAACCGGTCGATACGTAGACCATGCCGTGCCCGTAGACGGGCGTGTGCACTGAATTTCCGCCCACGCCATCGGTGCGCCAGATCTCCTTGCCGGTACGCGGATCGTAGGCGATCACGTTCTCGGTGCCGCTGACGATCAACTGCGGCTGCTTGTTCACTTCAATGACCAGGGGAACGGTCCAGGAGACCTGCGCCTTGCGGGCAATTTTCCAGGCGATCTTGCCATCGGTCTTCGAGATCGCGGCGAGGAACGAAGTTTCGCCCTCGTCCTGATCGGCCAGGATGATGATCTTGTCCTCGAACAGCACGGGCGAAACTCCGGATCCGACGCCTTCGGTCGAGATCGGGCCCAGCGACATCTTCCAGATCTGGTTGCCGTCGAAATCGTATTTATAGAGTCCCTGCGATTCGAAATAGGCGTAGACGAACTTGCCGTCGGTGACGGTGGTAGCCGAGGCGTAGGTATTGAACTTGTGAATTTCGTCGGCCACCGTGCCTTCGTAGGCGGTGCGCACCCAAAGCTGCTTGCCGGATTTGGTATCGAAGCTCATCACTTTGAGGATGTGTTTGCGGTTCATGCCGGTGCTATCGGGATGGCGAAATGGCTGCCCATCAATCTTGTGCTTCGGTGGAACCAATCCTTCGACGGCATCGCCTTCGACGTCGGTGGTGAGAAAGATATGGTCGCCCCAGACGACAGGCGAGGAATGACCGCGCCCTTCGAGCGGCGTTTTCCAGGCGATATTACGGTCCGCGCTCCAGGACGAAGGAATATCTTTCAACGGGGAGATGCCATCGGCGGTCGGCCCGCGCCATCCCGGCCAATCGTCCACGCCGGCGAGCGCGATCGCGTTCAAAATAAGGGCAGTCGAAACGAGGCGCATGGATCTTATAATAGTAGAGCTATTTGGTTCGGAAAGGGATCTTCTTAAAATGAGTGAACTCGTCAAGTACACGAGAGACGGCAATGTTGCCATTGTGACCATCGAAAACCCGCCGGTGAATGCGCTGAGCCCGGGCGTGCCGGAGGGCATTCTCGAAGGAATCGAGAAAGCGGGAGCCGATCCTGAAGTGGACGCCATCGTCGTGATCGGCGGTGGGCGGACGTTTATTGCCGGCGCAGACATTAAAGAATTCGGAAAAATCACGGCCGGCACAAGGCCCCGGCTGACGCTTTACCCGGTGCTGCTCCAGATTGAAGATTCCAAGAAACCAGTGGTGATGGCGATTCACGGCACGGCGTTCGGGGGCGGACTGGAAGTCGCGATGGCCGGCCATTACCGGGTGGCGGTGGCATCGGCGCAGGTGGGCCAGCCCGAGGTGAAGCTCGGCATCATTCCAGGCGCTGCCGGAACGCAGCGATTGCCTCGGCTGGCAGGCGTCGCCAAGGCTGTTGAAATGTGCGCGTTCGGGGAGCCGATCGATGCGAAAAGCGCGCTGGAATGCGGGATTCTCGATAAGATTATCGACGGCGATCTGGTCACAGGGGCGGTGAAGTTCGCCCGCGAAGTGGCTGGCAAGCTGGCTTTCAAAACGCGCGAGCGCGGCGAAAAGCTGCACGACGCGACCAAGAACGTGACGGTTTTCGCGGTCGCCCGCGAACATGCGCGACGCACCAGGCGCGGGCAAACGGCTCCGCTGGCCGCGATTGAAGCGGTGGAGGTCGCGACCCGCGGCAGTTTCGCCGACGGCTGCGATCGGGAACAATCCATTTTTCAGGAATGTCTTTTTTCGACGCAATCGAAATCGCTGATCCACGCATTTTTCGGGGAGCGGATTGTCTCGAAGATTCCGGATATTCCGAAAGACACGAAGACTTATGACATCCGTAAAGCGGCGGTCATCGGCGCAGGCACCATGGGCGGCGGGATCGCGATGAACTATGCCAACGCCGGAATTCCGGTGATTATTAAGGAGACTACGCAGGAAGCGCTGGACAAAGGCATCGGCATCATTAAAAAGAACTATCAAAACAGCGTCAGTAAGGGTCGGTTTAGCGCGGAAACGATGCAAAAAAGGCTCGATTTAATCACTTTGAGCCTTACTTATGACGGTTTTGAGCAAGCCGATATTATCGTCGAAGCCGTATTTGAAGGGATGGCTTTGAAAAAAGAGATTTTCGCGGCCTTGGATAAGATCGCGAAACCGGATTGCATTCTGGCGTCGAACACTTCGACGCTCAGCATCGATGAGATCGCGTCCGCGACCACGCGTCCGCAAATGGTGATCGGCCATCACTTTTTCAGTCCCGCCAATGTGATGCGGCTGCTCGAGATCGTGCGTGGAAAAGCGACCAGCAAGGAAGTGATCGCGACTTCGATGGCGCTGGCCAAGAAGCTGAACAAGGTCGGCGTGCTGGCGGGAAATTGCCGGGGATTCATCGGCAACCGCATGATCCACTGCTACGGGCGCGAGGCTCAGTTCCTGGTGGAAGAAGGCGCGGCGGTAGAGCAAGTGGATGCCGCGCTCTACAATTTCGGCATGGCGATGGGTCCTTTGGCGATGGGCGATCTGGCGGGGCTCGACGTCGGCTGGCGGATCCGCAAGGAGTTTAAACACCTGGAAAAGCCGGGAGTCCGCGTTCCGCTGGTGGCCGACCAATTGTGCGAAATGGGCCGCTACGGGCAGAAAACCGGAGCCGGTTGGTATCACTACGACGAGAATCGTAAACCGTCGGGCGACGCGGTGGTGACGGCGCTGATCGATAAACTGGCTCGCGAAGCCGGCATCGAGCGGCATGCGGTTTCGAACGACGAAATCATTGAGCGAACGATTTACGCGCTGGTGAATGAAGGGGCGCGGATTTTAGAAGAGGGCTTCGCGCTGCGAGCGGTGGACATCGATATCGTGTATTTAATGGGCTACGGCTTTCCGGCTTGGCGCGGCGGACCGATGTTTTATGCCGATACGGTGGGACTCAAAAATGTTCTGGCGAAAATCGAGGAGTTCGAGAAGAGCCATGGCGAATTGTGGGCTCCGGCGCCGTTGTTGAAGAAGCTGGTCGAAGAGGGGAAGACGTTTGGGGATTTCGATAAGGCGAAGGAGTCGGCGGCGGGGGCTTGAGGGTATCGTTACTGCTAGATAAACAATCGAATCCCGGCCCTCACGGGACGGGGTTGTGCCTGCGCAGCGCAACTCTCGAAAACGTTGCGTAGACACCGCTCCCTGCGGTCACGGCTCGGTAGAGATGCGGAAGCGTCGGGCTTTTCATTGCTATCGCCCGGAATAAAAACGGCGCAGAGCCGGACCGGGGCGTCCGCCCTACAAAACATATCTAGGGTTTGATTTTTTTCTGTAGGCGGTGCTCTCTTTTTTCCAGGTCGGGGGAGGGTTCGAGGGCTTGGGCGCTGCGGGTTAGCTCTAGCGCCTTTGCGTAATTTTTTTCGGTGTGCTCGGCGTGCTTTGCTAATGCCGAGAGGGCTTTTACGCGATAGGGATTTCTGGACGCGGCGAGATCGATCCAGATTTCAACGGACGCTGCGCGGTCCAGTTTTGCGATGTCCCAAAGGGTGCGGAACAGCAGATTGTCGGCGAGGCCGGATTCTACGGCGCGGCGGAACAGCGGCAAGGCGCGGCCGGCGTCACCGCTTTTTGCCAGCCATCGGGCGATGCCGGTTAATTCGGCGCCGTTGCTGCACGTTGCCGCGTCTTTGAAGGCGTTGGGGACGATTCCGGTCAGGCACGCCAGCGTGAGGATATCGAGCGCGTTGTGGTGGAAGACGGGAACCAGGCGCTCAATCCATTTGGTGCGCAGGTATTCGAAATAGACATAGGGAATCATCGACCCCGGAATGTCGCCTGCGCGCTCGAAGCCGAGGATCTGATTTTCGAGATCGACGAGGCGGCAGCGATCGAAACGAAGTTTCCACAAGCGCCGCGCTCCGTGCAGCAAATCGAGATGCGGGAGACGCGCGAAGGGCGATTTCGCGCGATTCAGGCGATAGCGCGATTCGAGCAGAGGTTGATCGAAAGTCGCGCCGTTATAGGTGATCAGGACTTCAAATTTTTTGAGATGGCGCGCGAGCGAATCGAGCAGGCTGGCTTCCTCGATGTAGCTGCGCATGAAAAACTGACGCACGCGAAAACCTTCTTTGGTGATGCGGCCCACGCCCACCAGGAACGCGCAGGTGCTGCTGGCGCCCGAAAGGCCGGTGGTCTCGGTATCGAGAAAAGCCCATGTTTCCGGGGCCGAGGAGGGTATTTCGCCGATCGCCGCCAGCAAATCGTGGGGAAGAAAAGCGAGCGCGCCAATATCCGCGCTGCCGTGATGGCGATGATGCTCCCATAATTTTTCGGTCTCGAAATGACGCCCGAAGGCGGTCTCGATTTCATCGCCGGGCAGGAATTCCTCAACCGGCATGCGGCGCGGCGGAGGCAGCGGGCGGGCGTCGTATTTGCGATTGATATTCTCGATGAGCTGCCGTAAGTTGTTCATTCGCCTTTTGTTCGCAGTATAACAGACACTTCGGAAGGCCCGCTGGCGTGGGCTTCGGCGCATCGGCATGTGAAAAAGCCCTGAAAAATCGGGCTTTCCTCGCATATTTCTCTTTACACCGGGTTTGCCGATCCCTTATCATTTAGTTGCAAATGCGGGTCCAGAGCGTTTTTTGAAGCGTTTGGCGCGCATGTACTACGGGAGAATCTCAACAAAGGAGCATTATGGCAGCAACAAAAATGACGCAATCGCAATTGATCAAAGAGCTGGCGGCAGCGGTCGAAGTACCGAACAAAACGGCGAAAGCATTCACGGTCGCCTATGCCGAACTGGCCATCAAGGAAACGAAGAAAAATGGTGTGAGTGTGCTGCCTGGCATCGGCCGGCTGGTTCGCGTCGATCGCAAGGCGCGGATTGGCCGTAACCCGGCGACGGGCGAAGCGATCAAGATTCCGGCGAAGAAGGTCGTAAAGTTCCGCGTCGCGAAAGCGGTGAAGGACGCGATTGTTCCGCCGAAGGTGAAGAAATAGCTGCGAGGCTCGCAGCGCATGAAAAAACCCCGCGAGGCTGTTGGGCCGCCGCGGGGTTTTTTTGTTAGTTTCGAAAACCGAGTGAGGGTCCGCCGTACACTTCAGGCGAAGCCAGGAAGCGCTTATGCCGGCTTCTTATCGTCGGGGTGATCTTCTTCGCCCTTCAAAGAACTCTTGAAGTTGCGGATACCTTCTCCCAAGCCTTTGGCGACCTCGGGAATCTTCTTGCCGCCAAATAGCAACAAGGCGACAACCAGGATAACCAGTAGCTCAGGTAAGCCGATTGATTTTAGCATGCGGCCTCCTTCGACTCTACTGTAACACAGGCGGATATGGCGAAGAAGAAAGTAAAATTCGATCAGAGGAAAGAAGTGCGGGCGATTGCGCGCGAACGGGTGGGTCCGGTGAAGGCTTCGCGGGCGATTGTGCCCAAGGTGGAGCGGAAGAAGCCGAAGCACAAGAAGCTGCCGGAAGAAGAAGGGTAGCGGTCACGCTAGCGTGAGGAGCGGACGTTTTCGGCGAGGAGTTTTTCTACCTTCGCTTCGAAGTCTTCCTTGGCTTTGGTAAATAGCTCGCCGCTACCGGAGCTGGGGAAGCCGGCGTGGGCTCCGCGCACCAAGCCGTCGCGACCGACGAAGAAAGTGGTGGGCCAGGAGACCCAGTTCGCCGCTTGGGTGAGTTTGTCCTTCGCATCGGCGGGCTGGCCGCCGACCAAGACCGTATACTCGATTCCGTATTTCCGGATGAAGGCTTTGAGGCGGGTGGGATCTTTGAGCTGGTCGGCTTCTTCAAAAGAGAGCGCTACGATTTCCAGGCCTTGCGAGTGGTACTTCTTGTAGAGCGCGGCGAGGAACGGAGCTTCGTCGTGGCAGTTCGGGCACCAACTGCCGGTGATGTTGATGAGGACGACTTTGCCTTGAAAACGCGGATCATCGCTGGTGACGGGTTTTCCATTCAGGTCATTGAAGGCGAAGGTGAAGGGCTTGGTGGGGTCCTTGACGGTGGTGAATTTGGAGGGATCGGATGGCTCCGGCAAGCCTTTGGCTTCGGCGGAGCGGGTCGCGATGAATTTTGTTTTGCCGTTTTGAAGAATGTCGAGTGTGCCGTCGGGGAGCAGTTTCACTTCGAACAGCGCGGGTCGGGCGCCTGAAAAATGGCTCAATACGAACTTGCCATCCTTATATGTGCCTTGCAGTGCGCCGGTGTCGCCATCGATGCGGAGGATGGCAGCGGTGACCTCCGGTCCGGATTGACGGACGATGAATTGCCAGGCGGATTCGCCTTTTTCGCTTTTAGTCGGGATTACCCAGAGGCCGGCGATGGAAGGAACGTCCTCGGCCGCGAGAGGGGATGGAGTGAAGCGCCTGGCTTCAAACGGATAGACGCTAGTTTGATCGCGGCCGACGCGGGTGAAATTGCCTTCAATGAGCCCGTCATGCACCGTTGCTTCGAGCTTCGATGCGGTGTAATCCCAGTTGATCGCGAGTTTGCCATCGGCGTAGCTGGCGCTTGAGGAAGTGAACTTCGCGTCGCCGTTGAAGAATGAGGCGGAGGGGTTCGATTTGTCGCCCGAAATTTCGAAGCGGAAGGGGATGTTGAGGTCGTTCACTTTTACGGTGGCGTCCCAGAGTCCGGCTAGGGATTGGGCGAGACTGAGCGGGGCCAGAACGAGCGCGATAGCGGCGAGGAATTTCATAAGGCACTATCTCGATGGGAATTGTAGCATATTAGTTGCAATTTTGTTGTTCTTACTGACCGTTGGCTCCGCTCCCTAACGGTAACGGCTCGGACATAGAGGTCCGGAAGGGTCGGGCGCTCTTATCGTTATACTGGCAGCGCATGGCGCCGCCCCACAGTTGGCAACCTGCCCCACGACGGAACATGGTTTTCATTGCGATCGGCCATCCAAAACACGGCACGCAAAAGTGTTCCGCTGCCCAGAGATCGGGCAACAATGGGAATGAGTGATGGGGCGAAAACCACGCGTTGCCGCATGATATTCTCAGGCGCATCGGTCTCGGATTGTTCAGATGTTTGTGATCGGCTTAGCCCTAATGCCTCCAGCAGTCGGATTTCTTGTGTTGGTAACTATTCGCTGGTTGGACCGTAATTAATTCATGCAGACTTTTTTTAAGGATCTTCGCTACGCCGGCAGGATGCTTGCGAAGAGTCCTGGATTCACGGCGGCGGCGGTGATTTGCCTGGCCCTTGGGATCGGCGCCACCAGCGCGATTTTTAGCGTGGTGCATGCGGTCCTGCTGCGGCCGCTCGGCTATCGCGATCCGGGACGGTTGGTCCGACTCTATACTGAATTTCCTAAATTCCCGAATGGCGGATTGCGCCGCTTCTGGACTTCGCCTCCTGAGTATGCCGAGTTGAAGCATGACCTGGCGTCCTGGGAATCGCTCGATGCGTGGTCGACTTCCGGGGTGAACCTTGCCGGCGCGGCCGACCCCATTCGCGTCAGCGGCGCGGCGGTCACCGGAGGACTGTTCCCTTCGCTCGGCGTTTCACCGGAGCTGGGCCGCGCGATCACTCCCGCGGACGACATACCTGGAGCGCCTGTCGTCCTTGTCATTTCTCACAATCTGTGGCAGCGGGCCTTCGCCGGAGACCGCGGCATCGTCGGCCGTGTGATTCAGGTCGACGGCGACAACGCGAACATCGTGGGCGTGATGCCGCAGACATTCTCGTTCCCTCCGGGTGAGCTGGATCCGCCTGAAATCTGGGGGCCCATGCAGCTCCCTCCGCCCAATCCGAACAGGCGCGGCAGCCATTTTCTCTATCTGCTTGGACGGCTCAAACCCGGCGTGCCGTTGAGCCAGGCGCAAGGTGAAATCGCCCGTCACGTGCAACAATCCACCGATCTGATCGGGCAGAAGAATCACCCTTTCAGTCCCGATAATCATCCGATCGTCGCCTACGGCTTGCAGGATGAAGTGGTTCGCTCCATCCGCCCCGCGCTTTGGACTCTAATGGGCGCGGTGGCGTTTGTGCTGCTGATCGCTTGCGTCAACGTAGCGAATCTCCTGCTCGCGCGGGCCGAAGCGCGGCAGCGCGAAATCGCGGTGCGCAAGGCGCTGGGAGCAGGCACGGGACAACTGATCCGGCAGTTCACCACCGAAGGGTTGCTGCTCTCGCTCGGCGGAGCGGTGCTGGGCCTGGCCCTCGCCATGGCCGGGTTGAAAGTGATGGTCGCGGCGGGGAAAGCCAGCATCCCGCGCGCCTCCGAAGTCAGCATCGATCCGACGGTGCTCGCCGTCACCATCGCCGTATCGTTGTTAACCGCGTTATTTTTCGGACTCGCGCCTCTGGCGCAGATCGCCGGCGGAACTCTGCATGACGCCCTGAAAGCCGCCGCCGGCCGAGGTTCCGCGGGCTCCGTCGCTGCGAACCGTTTCCGCTCCGCGCTGGTTTCAAGCGAACTTGCACTGGCGCTGATTCTCCTGATCGGCACCGGACTGATGATTCGCGCGTTCTGGAAACTCAGCGAAGTCCATCCCGGCTTCCGCCCCGAAGGTCTGCTCACCTTGCGCGTGAATCTGCCCGCTACGGTCTATCCGCAGCCGGCGAATCAGAGCCGTTTCTGGGACGCGGTCCAGGAAAAAATCGGCCGCATTCCAGGAGTGATGTCGGCGACCGCCATGAATGGCCTGCCACCGGAACGCCCCATCAACGCCAACGATACGGAGATTGAAAACTTCACGCCCGTCCCCGGTGGCCCCGGCCATAACATCGACTACTGGCAAGTGGTGGGCGACCGCTTCTTTGAAACGATGGGCACACGGCTTCTTGAAGGACGCTTCTTCGATGCGCGCGATGTCGACGGAGCGCCTGCCACGATCATCATCAACCACACCATGGCGGTTACTTATTACGGGAACGAGAGTCCCATCGGACGCCGCGTTCGCCCCGGTTTTCAGGACCCGTGGCGCACCATCGTGGGCGTGGTCGAGGATGTGAAAAATGCCGGTTTGGACAAGCCCGCCGGCACGGAATTGTTTCTGCCGGAGCGTCAGGGCTCATCGCGCAGTCAAGTCTATCTCGCCGTGCGCGCCGCGGGCGATCCGCACTCGCTCATCAGCGCCGTGCGCGCGGCGGTACGCGATATAGATCCGTCGCTACCGGTCGCGCAGGTCCGAACGATGGATGAAGTGCTGGCCGGCGCGCGCTCCCGTCCGCGATTCCTCACCACGCTGCTGGGCCTGTTCTCCGCCACCGCGCTGCTGCTTGCCGCGGTCGGATTATATGGAGTGATCTCCTACTCCGTCACGCGCCGCATGACCGAGTTCGGCATCCGCATGGCGATGGGCGCAAAATCGAGCGACGTGCTGGGTCTGGTGCTGTGGCAAGGCGCGAAGCTCGCCACCATCGGAGTACTGGCCGGAGCGGCGGGCGCACTGGCGCTGACGCGCCTGATCAGCGGACTGCTGTTTGGCGTGAGCGCCTTCGATCCGATCACCTTCTGCGCCATGGCTCTGCTGCTGGGCGCAGTCACGATTGCGGCGTGCGTGATTCCGGCGAGGCGGGCGACGAGAGTGGATCCTTTGATCGCGCTGCGTTACGAGTAGCTGGATCCCGGCCCTGGTGAGGGGGCCAAATCCACAAAAGCCGTCTGAAACGCGGCTGCCGCCAAAATTGGCCGCCCCACAAGGCAGCACCAGGTGCTAACTGTTCGGCTAGTTTTCGGCGCGGGAAAAGTAGCCTGTCTTAGTGCGAACGGTGAGGCCCGGCTGGCGGGCTCGGATGACGAGCTTGTGGAAGGTGCCGTCGGCTTGCGGATTGGCGTGATAGGCGAGCTCATAAGACGAGCGCAGTTGCTCGCCGATCTCGCGGAAGGAAGCGGGGAGGTCATCGGCTTGCGCGTCAAAATCGGAGCCGCCGGTGTCGTGCGAGATGCGCGCCATCACCGACGCTCCGTACTTGTTCCGAGCCGTCCATTCGCCGCCTTTCCGGGTTTCGGTGTAGCGAATGCCGAAGAGCACCACGTTTTCGGCCTGAGCGGCCTCAATGGCATCCATCATGTTATGCGCGCTCGAATTGTCTTCGCCGTCGCTGAAAACGATGATGGCGCGGCGTCCCTGGTCGACCTGGGCGAGCTTCAGCGTAGTCGCATAATAGAGCGCGTCGTAAAACGCGGTGCCTTCCGAGCGGCGGTCTGGAGGGCCGATCTCCGGGGGTTCCTGATTCCTCTTGTCTATATGCTTCAGGCCGTCTATTAAATCCGAGCCGTTCGAGGAAAAATCGGCGGCGAGCCGCAAGTGATTGCCGAAACGGATGACAAACGCGCGGTCGCGCGGGGTGAGGACGCTCTTTAGAAAAGTGCCGAGGTCGCGGTCGTGCTGCTTGACGAAATGGTCCTGACTGCCGCTGGCATCGACAATCAAGCCGAGGGTGAGCGGCAGATCCTCGCCTCGGGCGAAGAAGGAAATGGGCTGCGGCTGGCCGTCGTCGAGGACCTCGAAGTCGTCCCTGGTGAGATTGGTGATCAGCTTGCCGGCGGCATCGCGAACGGTGAAAGCTACATTGACCAGGCGGACGCTGACATGAATCGCCGGGGCGTCCTGGGCGAGGCAAGCAGGCAGAATTATTAGAAACGGTAGCGCACGGATTCTCACGAAGACTAATACGCGGGGACTTCGCGTGGGGACGCAAAAAATATCGGGTTATTTTCCTGGCGCTTGCCGGCGCCGCTAACACAATCGTACTAATTGTATAGTATGATCGTTGCAAATATGTGCGCCATACTATTTTTCGCCGCCATTGTGCTTTTTGGCCAAGAGCCGCCGGATATCGATGCACTCCTCAAAACCGCCCACGCCGCCTATCGCAAGGCGGACTATGCGGCGGCGCGCAAATCGCTCGAAGAGGCCTGGGCCGCGGCTGGCGCGCTTGCGCAGAACGATCCCAAACGCTACGAGATTCTGAAGCAGCTCTCCGGCGTGCTGGGCTCCTCCGGCGCCAATGAAGAAGCCGAGAAATATATCGAGCTCGAGATCAACTGGCGGGAGAATGCGGTGGGACGCGATGATCCGCTGATCGCGGATGACCTAGTGGAACTGGCGACCAATTGCGAGCGGCGCAAGGATTTTGATCGGGCCATCGCGATTCTGCAACAGGCGATCGGGATCCATACGAAGGCCCACGGGAATTCTGAAAACTCCGATGTGGCGGACGATTTCAGCCGCATCGCGCTGGTGCAGGCCGCGGCGGACAAGGGCGAGGCAGCCATCGCCACGCTGCTCACCGTGATCGGCATTCGCGAAAAAGTACTGGGCGAGGATTCTCCAGGACTGCTGTCGGAGCTGGACCGATTGGGCGCGGCGCAGATCACGGCGCGCACCTACGACGCGGCGGAAATTACTTTTCGCCGGGCGCTGGTGATCCGCGAACGAGTGGAGGGATCGAAGTCGCCGGATATATTGACGACGCTGGACGGGCTGGCGTATTCGCTGTTCGGCCAAAAAAAGTACGACGACGCGGAGGTGTTTTACAAACGCCTGCTCGATCTATGGCTGCTGATCGGGAATCTGCCAATGATCGCGGATACGAACGAAAAAATCGCGGTGTTCTATCGCGAGCAGCAAAAATGGGAAGAAGGAACGGCAGCGGCAGATAACGCGATCGCTCTGCGCGCGTTGGTTTACGCCACCGGGCTTTCCACCGAAGCGACGGCGTGGATTGCGCACGGCGATAAAGCGCATGCCGTTGCGCTGTACCGGAAGGCGCTCGGGATCCTCGATCCGAATCGCGCGGATCATGACGGATTGCGGGGGCAGATCGAACACGTTCTCGCCGATCTGGATCCGCCGAAGGCTTCGAAGGCAGGATCGAAAAAGAAGCAGCCGTAGGACCTTACTGACGAGGTTTCGCGTAGATTTCGATCCACTGGCCGCCGCGCTCCCAACGTTGGAGCGGGATCAGTCCGGTTCCGGCGTGAATTTCAGCCTCCGTCGCCTGCGGGTGATAATCCTTGTACTGGCGAATGAAGGGACGCATCAGGTCGTTGTCAAAGGCGCGGCCTTCGAAGGTCCAGAATTTCTCATAAACGACGAGCAGATCGTAGGAATTGCGGTCGAAGTCCGCGATGTCTTTGAGATGAAAACCGGGCAGCTCGATACTTTTGAGCGGGCGCTCCACGTAGCCGAGATACGGATGCCGGATGGCGCCGGTGAAGGGCCACGCACTGGCAATGCGCTGATTGGGAGCATAGGCTTCGAGATAATTCGCGGCGTCCTTTTGCAGGGCGACAAAGTCGGTCCAGGCGAGGTTATTTTCGTAAGAAAAAGGGTAGGGCGGATTCCAGAACCAGCCGGCGACGAGCAGAGCGAGCATCGCCGTGTGGGAAACCCAGCGCCAGCTTGCGGGATAAACAGAAGCGGCCGCGGCGATGGCAGCGTAGAGGATCGGCAGCACCGGAATCAAGTAGCGTTCGAGCATCGCGTAGCCGAACACGGTGACGACGACCACCTGCGCAACCGCGACCAGCGCGGCAATCTTCCACGCCTCCGAACGCAGCATGCGAAATCCAGCGAACAGCGCGATGGCACCAAGAAAGCGCCCGTCGGCAATAAACAGGAAGTGCAGGCGTCCGCCGAAGCCCAGCAAAATGTGCATGAAGCTCAGCGCGCCGGTCACGTTATCGCGCGCGAACTCCTCATTGCCGAGCCAGTGGCCGGTCTTAGCGTGAAGCAGGATCAGCCATGCGGCCAACGCCACGGCGGGCGCGAAAAAGTAAAGTGCTTCGCGAATTTTCTTCTCGCGAAACAGGAGCCATGCGCCGAATACCATCGGAGTCGAGATCGATGTCTCCTTCATCAAAACCAGCGCCGTGCAGGCCGCGGCGCAAGCGGCAAAGCGGCCGTCCAGGAACAGCAGGAGCGCGAGCGCGGTGAAGGTCATCGCCGGCATATCGAGCAGAATCATTTCCGATTGCGAGAAAAAAATCGGCGTGGCCGTTAAAAATAAAACGGCCGCGAAGGCAGGCGCACCCACCGCGCCTCGGCACAACCGGATCGCCAGCAGGAACGAAAACAGCAAGCCTGCCGACGCCACCACCAGCATCGCCACGCGCGCGGAGACGACCGAGACTCCGAAAATGCGCCAGGTGAGCGCGACGATCGCCATCGCGCCCGGCGGATGAACGTTCGGCAACGTCGAATGCGCCACCAGCGAACCATCCTTATATAGATCGAGCGATGCGGGCGCGAATTGGCCGAGTTCATCCCAGTGAAAAGGGAATTTCAACAGCGGCAGATGCAGCGCGATCATCAGCGCCAGGAAAGCGAGAAAAAACAGCAGCGAAGACCAGCGCCGTGAATACGCCACGTGGCGCTACTGAATCACGGCGCCGGCCGCGTGCGGCGCAAGCTTGATTTCTCCGAACGCGGACTCATACTGCTGAATATTCTGGTTCAGCACATTGGCCAGCGCCTTGGCCTGCTGCGGGCTCAGGAACAGACCCTGAAAATTCGAAATCGAGACTTTGTCCTGGGCCTGTTGATTGATGGTCCCGAACAACAGAAAAAAATCCCACAGGCTGACGCGCACCTGCACGCTGTTGGCGTACGATTCACGGTAATCGGGACTATTCAGGAGCGTAATCTCCGTGTGTGGTTGTTGCGGGTTCATGCCAACAGGATAGCGTCATTCGGCCGATTCAACACACACCGAGAGCCGTCAAAATAAACGCATAGTCGAACGCGGTCTCTTTTATCCGCTCGTATCGTCCGGATGAGCCGAAGTGTCCGCTGCCCATGTTCGTCTT
>JBEKPC010000035.1:0-36576 GCA_049521155.1 Bryobacteraceae bacterium | reverse complement strand
GAGATCCCGACCGGCTTGTCGCAATCAACAACTTCACCCGCGGATTCGAAAGTCCCGCCCGGTTTCACCAGTGGCGAAGCACCAGTGCCTACCTCGACGACGCCTTTTCATTCGGAACAGCGGAAATGAACGTGAGCGGGGCATCGGCGCCCATCCGCGTCACGGTTACGGAAACATCGTTCAATTTTTTCTCCGCGCTGGGTATGGAGCCGCTCATCGGCCGTGCCTTCGCTCCTTCTGAAGACATGCCAGGCAACGATGGCGTCGCCGTGATCAGCTATTCGCTGTGGCAGCAGCTTTTCGGAGGCGATCCACGCGTGTTGGGATCGAAACTGCTCCTCAACGGCTCGCCCATGATGGTAATCGGCGTCGCCCGGCAGGGACTCGACTACCCATCTAAGACCAGCGTCTGGACCCCGACGATTTTCGACCTTGAGCGGCTTTCATTCTCAGGGGTATTTTTCCTACAAACGACGGGCCGATTGAAGACCGGATTAAATCTTGCGCAAGCCGAGCAAATGTTCGAGGCCGACGTGGAGTACATCAAGCCCGGCCAAATGAATCGCGACGCTGCCAACCGCCCGCACCTGATGCCTCTCCAGGATGGGCTCGCGCAAAACATTCGCCAGGCGTCCCTCGTGCTCATGGCCGCTATCGGATTCGTGCTGCTGATCGCATGCGCAAACGTGGCGAATCTGCTGCTGACCAGGACCACGGAACGCCGCGGCGAACTCCTCATCCGCGCCGCCCTGGGCGCCAGCCGCGCACGCTTGGCGCAACAACTTTTATCGGAGAGCGTGCTTCTATCGTTCATCGCACTCCTCGCCGCATTGCCGGTCGCGTATTGGGCCGCCCGGCTCGCGACCCTCGTGCAGCCTGCGAATCTCGCCGCGCAGGTGTATACAATTCTCGATTGGCGCGTCTTAGGATTTGCCGTCGGGATCGCATTGGTGACAGGAATTTTGTTCGGAGTCCTGCCCGCCTGGATGGTGCGCCACTTGCAACCTTCGGGCGATCTGGTGCGCTTCCAGGGCTCTGGACAGCGCAATTCAAAACTGCGCGCCCTGCTGACCGCGATGCAGGTAGCGCTTACTTTGGTGCTACTCGCCGGCTCGATGACCATGGGTCGCGGTTTCCTCCATCTTCTCGGAGCCGATATTGGTTTTCGCACGGATCATCTGGTTATCGTCAGCGTATCTTTGGCCGGGACCGGCGAAGCGTCGGAAAGCCGCGAACAGCAGTACTATCACGACGCGCTCGACCGGCTCCGTAACGTCCCCAGTGTCGAATCCGCTACCGCAGTCGACTTCCTCCCGCTCGAGGCCTACGCGTTCATGGGCGGTCAGGTGCTTACCGATACCGGCCGCGCAACGTCTCCCGTAGTCATCGGCAAGGTCACCGCGGATTACTTTCGGACCATGGGAACGCAAATCGTTTACGGCCGCGAGTTCCTGCCAGCCGACGCAAAAGAGTCAAACGAAACTGAGAAAGTCGCTATTTTGACGGAAGGCGTAGCGCGAGAGGTGGCCGACGGCCCCGCCGTAATCGGCCGGAAAATCAAGATGCGAGGCTCCAAGGAATCTTTCACCATTGTCGGCGTCGTGCGCGCCGTTCACTATCAAGGACCGCAAGGCCCCGCAACGCAGCAGCTATTTTTTCCCTTCGACCGCTACCCTTCGCTCTTCGCCACCTTCGTCGAGCGCGTACGCGGCAATCCTGAAGATTCCATCGCCCTCTGCCGCGACGCGGTGCAATCCGTCGATCGTGAAATTCCCGTTTACGGCGCCAAGACGTATCAGCAGCGTCTCGACGAAACCCTCGCCGTCCCCCGCTTCCGCACCACCGTCTTCCTCTTCTTCGGCGGATTCGCCTTGCTACTCGCCATCGCGGGAATCTACGGCGTCTCTTCTTATTCGATCACCCAGCGCCGCCGCGAGATCGGCGTCCGCATCGCCATCGGAGCCTCGGCGCAAGGCGTGCGGGCCATGATCCTGCGCCAGGCCTTGTGGCCCATCGTCACCGGAATGCTCATCGGACTCGGCGGCGCAGCGTGGCAAGGAAAGCTGCTGGAACATCTGCTCCCCATCGCTCCGCCGGTCGATTGGGCCGCCTCCGCCGCCGCGTCCGTTGTGCTCGCCATCGTAGCGATCGCCGCCATCTGGACCGCCACCCAGCGCGTCCTCGAACTCAATCCGATTGAAGTATTGAAGTCCGAATAATTATTTCAACAGGTTTATTTCAACATGGAAAAGTCTGTCGGCGTCATGTACACCGATTCCACATGGCTCACGATCTTTCCGTCCTTCTCCGAATCCGCGCTGACCTTCTTCCACTCCGGATCGCTGCTGAATTCCGCCCAATGCTTCTTCGCTTCCTCGATGCTCGGATGCGCAATGATGTAAATCAGCGTGTTCTGCGATTTCGCGGGATCCGTCGGCACCCAATACCCGATGCTCGTCATCCCGTGCCGCTTGAAAATCTCAATCGTGTGATCCCGGAATCGCGCCTTCAGCGCATCCAGCTTCCCATCAAAAGTGGTGTAGGTGCGCAGTTCGTACACCCGATCCTCTGCTCGTGCCGTCGACGAAGTCACCATAGCCAGCGCCGCCATTCCGAAAGTCAAAAGTTTTAATCGCATGTCGCCGATTTTAGCGCACGTTTGCCCGCCGCGATCACTTCGAGGATCGCATCGGCATCGTACACTGCCCCGCCCCACGTCCCTCCACTCACGTCTTGCAGCGCCGCCCAGATGCGCGAATCGTCCGGCATTGCCCGATCACGAGCCAGATCGCTTCTCAACTCGCGCGACGCCAAAATCCGCGTCCCTTCCTCCACTCCAGTCGGCCCGACCAGATTCACCGCGCCCTCCAACCCCACCCGATCGACGATAATTTCGATCATGTCGCCGTCGCGCAGCTTGCCGATCGGCCCGCCTGCCAGCGCTTCGGGCGATACATGCCCGATACATGCCCCCGTCGATACGCCGCTGAATCGCGCATCGGTCACAATCGCGACCTCCCGCCCGAACGGCAAATATCGCAGCGCCGAAGTAAGCTGATACGTCTCCTCCATCCCCGCGCCCATCGGCCCGCGGCACATCAGCACCAGAACATCGCCCGCCTTGATCCGCCCGTCTTTGATCGCCCGAATCGCCTCCGGCTCGCTCAAGAAAATCTTGGCCGGCCCCGTCTTCCTGTACACACCGTCCGCGCCCACCACGCTCGGATCAATCGACGTGCTCTTGATCACGCTCCCTTCGGGCGCAAGATTGCCATGAGGAAAACACACCGTCGAAGTCAGCCCTCGCCGCGAAGCTTCTCCTGGCGCCAGAATCACATCATCCGGATCCACCCCGTCGCGCTCCTTCAACACCGCTCGCAATTTCGCGCGCCGTTCGGACGATTCCCATTCATCCAGCACCTCGCCCAGCGTCACCCCGCTCACCGTCCGTGCCTTCGTCTCTAATAGCCCCGCGCGCCGCAAATGCAGCATCGCCTCCGGCACTCCCCCCGCCAGAAAAACTTGAATCGTCGGATGATGCCGTGGCCCATTCGGCAGCGCATCCACGATCCGCGGAACCATCCTATTAATGCGAGCCCAATCCTCCGCCGTCGGCCGCCTCAACCCCGCCGCATGCGCGATCGCCGGCAAATGCAAAATCAAATTGGTCGACCCACCGAACGCCGCATGCGTCACCATCGCATTGTGTATCGAAGCGTCCGTCAAAATGTCGCGCATCGTGACCCCGCCCGCCTCCATCGCCATCAATGCCCGAGCCGATCGCCGAGCCATATCCAACCAGATCGCATGACCCGAAGGCGCCAGCGCCGAATGCCCCAATGACATCCCCAGTGCCTCGCCGACCACCTGCGCCGTAGCCGCCGTCCCTAAAAATTGACACCCTCCGCCCGGCGAAGCGCACGCCCGGCACCCGAGCTCCGACGCCTGTTCAATCGAGATCTGCCCATGCGCAAACCGCGCCCCGATCGTCTGAATCCGACCCGCATCCTCGCCCTCATCCGCCAACAGCGTCACGCCGCCCGGCACCAGCACGCAAGGCAAATCGTGCATCGCCGCCAGCGCCATCATCATCGCCGGCAGCCCTTTGTCGCAGGTCGCGACCCCCAAAACACCCTTGCGCGTCGGCAGCGACCGTATCAATCGCCGAAACACAGTAGACGCGTCATTCCGGTAAGCCAGCGAATCAAACATCCCGGCAGTCCCCTGCGTCCGCCCGTCGCAAGGATCCGTGCAATACGCAGCAAACGGAATCGCCCCCGCCGCTTTCAGCTCCGCCGCAGCAGCCTCCATCAACAACCCGACCTCCCAATGCCCCGTGTGATACCCCAGCGCAATCGGAGTCCCATCCGCCGCCCGAATCCCCCCATGCGTAGAAAGAATCAAAAATTCCTTCGACCCAATCTTCGACGGATCCCACCCCATCCCCGCATCCTGCGTCCACCCAAACAGGTCGCCCGAAGGCCGCTCCCGCAAAATCTCAACAGTAAGCGGCAGCGACCCCTTAGGCCCCGCAGCACGGCTCTGAATATCGAAAAGCGAAGAATCCGAAGTATCAAACAGCATCAGTCCTAGATTGGCACAGCTCAGATAGAATGGAAGCGTGAAGTTTGTAGTGAGCATCCACCAGGACGAAGACGGCACCTACATCGCCGAATGCCCCTCGATCCCCGGCTGCGTGAGCCAAGGTCAAACCGAAGCGGAAGCGGCCGCGAATGTCACGGACGCGATTCGCGAGTGCCTGGCGGTAAGGGTCGAACTCGGCATGCCGCTTACCGTGACAACACGTGAGGTCGAAGTGGTCGTCTGATGCCCGCTCTCCCCGCTGCTGCGGCCCCGCGCTGTTCATTCGCGCGTTCGAGCACTTGGGCTGGCGAGTCGCAAGGCAACGAGGCAGTCATATCGTCCTCACTAAAGCCGGGGCACTCGCAACGCTTTCGGTTCCTGACCATAAGCAGGTCGCGCGTGGAACCCTGCGATCATTAATCGCCGCCGCAGGCGCAACAGTGGAGCAATTTCTCGCCGCGGCGCGCTGACCGGACAAGCGCGTCTTTATAAAGATCTGCGAGGGGAATGAACCGCGCCATACGCTCTGCCGACGTCATCTGACGTGTTTTTGGATGCGCCCAATTTCCGCATGGATCGCGCTGAAAACGCCCGGCGCTTCCGGACCGCTACCGAGCCGTGACCACAGGGGAGCGGAGTCTTCACGGAGATGACCGCCCCGGTCGCTGCGATACGACGCCACAACCGAACCCCGATTGTTAAGGAGGGGATTTCTATTTGGCCCAGCCCGCATGCCGCCGAAGCACGACCGACAGCCTCCCGCGCCCGTCCACCTCTACTGCCCCTCCTGCCACTCCTCCAACCAAGCCATCTGAATCGCCTCTAACTTCGACTCATTCGATTTGAGCGGATCATCATCAAACCCCTCCAACTCCGTGATCCATTTATGCAGGTCCGTAAACCGGATGTGCGTCGGATCCACCTCCGGATGCGCCTCATACAACGCATACGCGATGTCTTCCAGGTTGTTCCAAGTCAGCTTAGCCATTAATGTTGGTCCCTTTCAGCGCCCCTCGCACCGCCGTGTTCATCATGTTTTCAGCCAGCCTGTTCGTAGCCTCATTCAATTGGTCGATCTTCGACCGGATCAATAAATGATCATCCCCATGGTAAACAACCATCAACTCACTGACCCCGCGCTCGATCGCCGTCCGCTCCTCTTCCAACAATTCAAAATACGCGTCGTTCTTCCGAGCCTTCTCCGTCGCCGCCAGAATCGAATCCGCCTCTACCCGAGCCTCGCGAACCTGCCGCTCATTGAAATCCTCCTGCGCCTTATCGAACGATTCCAGAATCATCGCCTCCACCTGATCGTCCGAAAGCCCGTAGGAAGGTTTAATCTCGACACTCTGCTCCTTCCCCGACCGCGAATCCCGGGCCGTCACGCTCAAAATCCCATTCGCATCGATCAAAAACCGCACCTCAATGCGCGCAAATCCCGCCGGCATTGGAGCGATATCTTTCAAGTCGAATCGCGCCAAACTGCGACAATCTTTGACCAATTCCCGCTCGCCCTGGACCACGTGAATCAACACATTTCTCTGTCCGTCCACCGCCGTCGTGAACTGTTCCGTCGCCGAGGCAGGAATCGTCGAATTACGATGAATCAGCTTCGAAATCAACCCGCCCATTGTCTCGATTCCAAGCGAAAGTGGCGTCACATCGAGCAGCAGTTTATCCTCGACATCGCCCGACAAAATTCCCGCCTGGACTGCCGCTCCCAGCGCGACAACTTCATCCGGATTCAGCTCCGTATGCGGCCTTTTCCGGAACAGCACCTCAACCGCCGACCGTACCATCGGAATCCGCGTTGACCCGCCCACCATCACCACTTCGTCAATTTGCTCGACCGTAACTCCAGCGTCTTTAATACAATCGCGACACGGCCCGAGCGTTCGATCGATCACCGGCGCAGCCAGTTTATCGAATAATTCCCGCGTAATCTCGCGCTGATAGGTCTTGCCGCCGTAAGCCAAATCTATAGTCGTCGCGGGAACGAACGACAGCTTCTCTTTCGCATCAATCACCGCCCGCCGCAGCAATTGGACCGCATCGCTCTTAGTCGAAACATCGAAGCCCCATTCCGATTGAATGTCTTCGAGCGCAATGCGCAGCATCAGGTTATCGATATCGTCACCGCCCAGGTGCGTATCGCCATTGGTTGCCAGCACTTCGAAGATTCCGTCATGCAACCGCAAGATCGAAATATCGAACGTGCCGCCCCCGAAATCGTACACCGCGACGATGCCTTCTTTGCGTTTATCGAGCCCGTAGGCCAGCGCCGCCGCCGTCGGCTCATTCACTAAACGCAGCACTTCCAAACCGGCAATCCGTCCAGCATCCTTCGTAGCTTGCCGCTGGGCGTCGTTGAAATACGCAGGCACCGTAATCACGGCTTGCGTGATCTGCACACCCAGCTCCGCCTCGGCATCCAGCTTCAACCTGCGAAGAATATGCGCCGACACTTCCGGAGGGGTAAAAGTCTTCTCGCCCAGCTTCAACTTTATCGTTGACTCACTCCCTTCAACGATATGAAACGGAAACAATTTCAGCTCGTCCTGGATGTCTTCGACGCCGCGTCCCATCAGGCGCTTTACCGAGTAAACAGTTCGGTCGGGATGCGTCAGTAGCAGCTCGCGCGCGTCGGCGCCGGCAATCACATCACCTGATTCCGTGACCGAAACCACGCTCGGGACAATACCCGAAAGAATGCGCGGACCCGTCAGCTCCATCACCGCGACCAAGCTGTTCGTAGTGCCTAAGTCTATGCCGACAATGGGCGATTTTTCAGTTCCGAAATCAATTTGGAAGGACATTTTCCACTTCTCTGATCAGGTTTCTAATATACCGCCGGCGGTTCAACGAGGCGCGAATTTCATCTAGCACAACCGCGTCTTTGGACGCATCATATCTTACAGATGCGGATTGCAGGGCCTCGTCGATTTCCCCCCGCATCGCCACAAAACGGTCCCGCGCGGCGATCAATTGAGGACGCGCCGAATCGTCGCCGTCGCGCAATTCTTCGAGCGCCATATTCAGCTCGAAAACCTCTTCGAGCAGCTCCGGGGGAGCCTCTTTCGAAAGCTCAATCCCGTTTTCCTTAAGGAAATACTCAGTCCTTGCTATAGGATCGCGCAACGTGCGAAAGGCGTCATTGAGAACAGCGGTCATCTCCAGCGCCTTATCCTGCTCTGCTGTGGAAGCTCGAGAAAACTTGTCAGGATGCCACTGCCGACTGCGCTCGTAGAAGCGTTTCTTCAGCTCGTCGGCGTCCAGAGACAGCGCAGGCTCCATGCCAAACGCTTCATAATAGAGCATTTATGCGGAGAACGAGGTTCCACAGCCGCAGCTTTTTTTGGCGTTGGGGTTTTCGAAGACGAATCCGGATTGGAGCAGCGAGTCTTTCCAGTCCAGCGTCATGCCGTCCAGGAACACGAAACTCTTGGGATCGATGTAGACGTTAACATCTTCGAAATTAAGCACTTGGTCGGTCGCGCGAGGCTTGGGGTCGAACTTGAACTGGTAGCTGAGGCCGGAGCAGCCTCCGCCCAAAACGCCGAGGCGCAGCCCTCCCGTGACTTTTTCACGCTCAAAAGCCTCGCGGATCTTCTGGACCGCTTTCGGGGTCACTTGTACCATAAGAACCTATACTTTAGCAGCTTTTTGCTTGTAATCGCTGATAGCTGCCTTAATCGCATCCTCAGCCAGAACCGAGCAGTGAATCTTCACCGGCGGCAGGCTCAGCTCATTCACGATATCGGTGTTCTTGATCGCCAGCGCTTCGTCGACCGTTTTGCCGCGTAGCCATTCCGTTGCCAGCGAAGAACTTGCGATCGCGCTGCCGCAGCCGAACGTCTTGAACTTGGCGTCTTCAATGATCCCCGTCGCCGGGTTCACCTTCACCTGAAGTTTCATCACGTCGCCGCACTCCGGTGCGCCGACCATGCCCGTGCCAACGTTGGGGTCGGATTTATCCATCGATCCGACGTTCCGGGGATTTGCGTAGTGGTCGATAACTTTCTCAGAATAAGCCATTTTGTTCTCCTTAGTGAGCCGTCCACTGAACTTTCGAAAGGTCGATGCCTTCTTTAAACATTTCGTACAAAGGCGAAAGCTCGCGTAGTTTTTTCACCACGTCGATCACTTTCGCTGTTACATAATCTACTTCTTCTTCCGTATTAAAACGGCCCAAACCAAATCTAATACTTGAATGCGCCAAGTCGTCGCCTGCGCCTAAAGCTTTCAATACATAAGATGGTTCGAGCGTGGCCGAAGTGCAGGCTGAGCCGCTCGAGACCGCGATGTCGTTGATTCCCATCAGCAAGGATTCACCTTCGACATATGCGAAGCTGATGTTGAGATTGTTCGGCAGCCGGTGCTCCATCGTTCCGTTGATATAAACCTCGTCAAGCGCGGCAAGCAAACGGTCTTTCATCTTGTCGCGCAGGTATTCCATACGCTTCGATTCCTCGGCCATCTCGGCTTTCGCGAGCGCACAGGCCTCGCCAAACCCAACGATTGAAGGGACATTCAGTGTGCCGGAGCGCATTCCGCGCTCGTGCCCGCCGCCATCCATTTGAGAAGTCAGTTGCACGCGCGGATTGCGGCGGCGAACGTATAGAGCGCCGACACCCTTCGGTCCGTACATCTTATGCCCGCTCAATGACATCAAGTCGATATTGTCTTTAATTACATTGACTGGAATTTTGCCGGCCGCCTGCGTTCCGTCGGTGTGCATCAGCACTCCGCGCTCCTTGGCGATTCTGCCGATTTCAGCAATCGGCTGGACCACGCCGATTTCATTCTGCGCATACATGATGCTGATCAGAATGGTTTTATCGGTGATGGCTTCCTTCAATTGCTGGAGATCGATGAGGCCGTTCTGCTGCACCGGCAGGTACGTGACCCGGGTTCCTTCATGCTCGAGGCGCTTGCAGGTATCGAGAATCGCTTTATGTTCTGTTGCTGCTGTGATGATATGATTGCCCTTTTCGGCATACATATCAGCCACGCCTTTAAGAGCCAGGTTATTCGATTCGGTGGCGCCGCTGGTGAAAATGATCTCTTTGGCGGTGGCGCCAATCAGGTCCGCGATCTGTTTGCGGGCTTTTTCGACAGCTTCTTCGGCTTCCCATCCAAAGCTATGATTACGGCTGGCGGCGTTGCCGAAAATTTCGGTAAAGTACGGCGTCATGGCCTTAAACACGCGTGGATCGATCGGCGTGGTGGCGTGATTATCCATGTAAATCGGCAGTTTCATCGAGTGTGGCTTCCTATAAATGGTTGAATCGTAAGGATCCCCGGAATGGGCGTCTCATCGTGCGATAAGTCTGAGATGGTGATGCCGGATAGAAGTCGCAGGATTCCTTCGTGCACTTTGCGTAAAGGCTCGCGAACAGGGCACAAATCGCTCTGGTCGCAATCGGTATGTTCTGTAAAACAATGGGTCAAAATGATCGGACCGTCGATGGCGCGGATCGCTTCGAGAGTGGTAATTTCCTGCGCGGCTCGGGACAGGCGATAGCCGCCGTTGGTTCCCTGCTCGGATGTCAAAAGGCCGGAACGGACTAGCTTTTGCAATACTTTAGAAAGCAGCGGCATGGGAATGTGGTAGGCATCGGCGATTTCTTTCGTCGACGCGCACCGGCGCGACGCCAAATGGCGCAGCGCAATCAGGCCGTAATCCGCTTTCTTGGTCAGTTTCAACATCTTAGACTCTTTTAGTCCTATATTATTATGAACCTTGGTTAAGGCAGTTGTCAAGAAGCTGTATCTTATTATAAGATCGCAAGTTAGTTAACCACCGCTCCCTGTGGTCGCGGCTCGGTAGACGCGTTCGAGGTGAGTTATATGATGTGGGCTTTTGCAGCGGCGCTCTTGCTTCAGGCTCAGGATGAAGTCCGGGTGTCGAGCCATGCTTACGTTCCGCAGTCGCCTTACACTTTGCGGGTGGACACGAAGCTGGTCGAGATTGCGGCGGTGGTCAGGGACGGACACGGGAAGGCGATTGCGGGACTCACAAAAGACGATTTTCGCATTCTTGATGATGGTAAGACGCGCTTAATCGACCATTTTGTCGTGGAAAACACGCTGGATGGAGCCTTAAACGACCATAATTTTGCGGCTGCACCGGAGGCCGGTCCCGCCAGCGCGGTTCGTCCGCCGCGATTCCTCGCTCTGTTTATCGATGACGTCAACGGAAAAGACGGGTCCCTCGCGGCTGGTCTCAAGCAGACGCAAGTGGCGGCGGAAAAATTCGTGAAAGAAGCCCTGAAGCCGGACATCCGTATCGGCATTTTCACCGCTTCGGGTACGCCGACTTTGGATTTCACCAGCGACGAAGTGAAGTTGAGCGGGGCGATCGCCGCGCTGAAGGCGCACGTCAAGATGCGGGAAGAGGGTCTCACCTCATGTCCACGTATTACGCCCTATCTGGCATACAAGATCGCCTATGATCACGACCGGAGCGCAATTTCCGCCGTGATCTTTGAATCCGGTAGCAGGAGTTGTCCGGTGACGGCAGCAGCGGTTGTCACGCAGGCGGAGGAAACCTGGCGGCGGGTGAAAGAGATTTCGACCGATACGCTGAACTCCATCGGACGCGTCGTGGATCACTTGGGCGCCATGTCAGGAAGACGCGAGTTGCTGGTGGCTTCGTCCGGATTTTTGACCGTCTCGATGCAGGATCAGAAGGATAAAATTATCGATCAGGCGCTGCGGGCTGGCGTGGTGATCAGCGCGCTGGACTCAAAAGGCATCTATTCCGAGCCGCTGGCGGGGACTAGGCCACAGGACGCTCAGGGATATGATCTCAGCACTGGGCGGGCGGTCGCGGCTTTCCAGAAGTGGATGACATTTGAGACCGTCGAGATGCCTCTCCGGCTGCAAACGTTGAACGAATCGTTGGCCGATCTGGCCGAGGGCACAGGAGGCATGTTCTATCACAACAACAACGACCTTGCGGCCGGATTTCGCGAGTTAGGCGATTCGCCTCAAATTACTTACCGAATCAGTTTCCGCCCCGACGGCGTGGCGCCGGATGGAGGGTATCACAAGCTGAAGGTGAGCCTGGTGCATGCGAAATATTCGGTGCAGGCGCGGCCGGGTTATTTTGCTCCCAATGAAAAAGCCGCGGCGGAGAGTTTGCAATCGAAGATCGACCGGGAAATCCTGGCGGACGATACAGTAGCCGAGTTTCCGGTGGGGATCGCGGTGCAACGGGAAAAGACAGGGCTTGCCGTTATCGTGAAAGTGGATATTTCGAAGCTGCGATTTGTGAAAAACGGAGAGCGGCAGATGCAGAAGATCGTGTTCACGACGGCGCTGATCGACGGACAAGGCAAGATCGCGGCGGCGAAGGAAGGGCAAATGGATCTGGCGCTGACGGAGGCGACTTACAAGCGGTTGGCGGCGAGCGGAGTGAATGCGATTGTCAGTTTAGCGGTCCCGCCCGGAACCTATCAATTACGGCAGGTGACGGAGGAGGCGGTGGACGGGAAAATGGCTTGCTCGACGCATCCGATTGAAATCAAATAAAGTGTGATCCCATTAACTGGACGGGGGGATTCCATTCTTGGAATCGGCATATATTTTTCTACTTCCCACGGCGCGGACTCGGTGATACACTAAAGTTGGCGTTTGATTGTCCCGCAAGCCCTGGCTCATGAAGTGCCCGCCTCAGTTTGTCGCCGCTTTCAACCCGTTAGGAGAAGACATTGAAGAACATATTCGTTGGAAACTTGGATTTTGGCGCGACGGAGGATACGGTTCGCTCGTTATTTGAAGCGTATGGCACCGTGGAGCGCGTGAGCCTGATGACGGACCGGGAAACTGGCCGCTCGCGGGGATTTGCGTTCGTCGAGATGACGGACACGGAAGAGGCGGATCGTGCAATTACGGCGTTGAACGGCGCGAATGTCGGCGGGCGCGCTTTGAACGTCAATGAGGCACGGCCGAAGCCGGCAGGTGGCGGGGGCGGACGTGGACCGGGCGGTGGCGGCGGGTTTGGTGGCGGCGGTGGACGTGGCAGCGGCAGTGGCGGACCTCGCCAGCGACGTGAACCGCGCTGGTAGTTTCCAGCATCACATCAAGTGAGAGGCCCGCAAACGGAGCGATACGCCCTTTGCGGGCAAGTTTCTGAAGTTCCAAATATATACGGCCGGCCGATGAGGCCGGTCGAAGAAAATTAGGGGAGAATCTTATGGCCGGACGTTCACATTCTACATTTAAGAAACGCCAGAAAGAACTCGCCCGCGTTGAAAAGCAGCGCGACAAGGCCGAGAAGCGACTACAGGCGGGCACCAAGGAAAAATCGGGCGGACCCGAGATCATGTCGTTGGAAGAAGCGGCAGCACTCCGCTTCCAGGATACGCCGATTGAAGACACGGTAATCGACGTCGCCTAGGGCATTTTTCACAGTTGCTATAGACACAGCCAAGCGAACAAGACGGCTAGCGGAATCCCCGCCCTGACGGGACGGGGTTATAACCCTGGCATCGGCTAGGGGATTGGCATGGGGTCTATAGCAGCTATAAAATTATTCGTCAGGACTTTGAGGCGTTTTTCTCGGGTATTTTTGCTCCCGCATGACGGGCCTCACTCAAGGCGATGGCGACTGCTTGCTTCCTGTCCGTGACCTTATCTCCACTGCCGGATTTCAGGTCTCCTTCCTTAAATTCCTCCATCACCTTGTGGATTTTCCGCTCGCCTGATTGAGGATTCTTGGCCGGCATATCTGCTCCCTCATGCAGTAAGAGTCTGGTGAAGGGAGCAGTGTTTCCAGGAATGGGGATTATCCGAGCTTCGCGGAGCGCCGGGCTAAGGAAGCGGATTCGTACCGATCATCAATCCGCTCGCGCGCTCGCTGCCAGGAAGAGCAAACCGCTTATCCCATGATCGGGGTGGTGGACAAGGGAAATATGGTGAATGAAAGGCGCCGGACACCGCTCCCTGCGGTCACGGCTCAGTAGAGTGCGGAAGGGTAGGGCGTTTTCGCCGCCCCACAAACTAGTAGGTTTTCCAGTATCGATGGTGCGGATAAGAGGACTTGAACCTCCACTCCCTTGCGAGAACGTGGACCTGAACCACGCGCGTCTGCCAATTCCGCCATATCCGCTTGAGATGACTTTTTTATTATAACGTGGAAGATCGAAGTTCCAAAATGAGGCGCATGACCAAGCCTTCAATTTGTTCGGCGACGGCTTGGTAAATCTCTTCCTTCTGGTTGATGGGATCCGGCACCAGCCAATTGCGCACGCGGATGGCAGCGGCGAGAGGGAGCTTGTGGCCGCTCATATTGACGATCACGTCGAACTTCTCACGGTTGAGGATTTCGAGTCCTTTGGGGAACTGGTCGTCGATGCGGACGTTGCGCTCCGCCAGCACCTGTTTGGTGAGCGGCTGGACGATCGCGGCCGGGCTGAGACCGGCGCTGGCGGCGAGGATGATATCTCCTCCGTATGCGCGGGCGAATCCCTCGGCCATCTGGCTGCGGCAGGAGTTGCCGATGCAGACGAACAGGACTCGCTTGCGGATTCTTTGCACGGGCCCGGTTGGCCCCAGAGTTTGGACGCCAGCGGGAACATCGGTGCGGCGCGGCCCTCCCATGCGGGGACGGTTGCCTCTGAATCCTTTCGTCATGGCTGCCCCTTATACCAGTCGAGAGTTTTTTTGAGGCCCGTTTCGATGGTGAATTTCGGCGCGTGTCCCAAGGCGGCCTTGGCGGCGGTGGTGTCGGCCATCGAATGGCGCACGTCGCCTGCGCGGGGATGGCCGTAGTTGAGAGGGATTTCGACGCCTTCCATCTTCTGAAGCATCGACCAGATTTGGTTCAAAGTGTAGCGGCCGCCGTTGCCGGCATTGAACATTTTTCCCGCGACGCCGGGAGCGTTGGAGGCCTTCAGGCAGAGCGCGGCGACATCCTCTACATAGGTGAAGTCGCGGGATTGCTCGCCGTCGCCGAAAATGGTCGGCGAGGTGCGGGCGATCAGGTGCTTCATGAAGAGGCTGAGAATCCCCGAGTAGGGGCTAGTAGGATCCTGGCGCGGACCGTAAACGTTGAAGAATCGCAGGGCGACGGTTTCGAGGCCGAAGCAGGAAGCGAAGACCGAGGCGTAAAGCTCCCCCACATACTTCTGCACAGCGTAGGGCGATTTCGGTTTGGCGGGCATGGTCTCGATTTTCGGAAGCGTCTCGCTATCGCCATAGGCGGAGGAGGATGCCGCGTAGACCAGGCGGCGCACGCCGCCTTTCACGGCGGCGTTGTAGACTTCAAAGGTACCGTTGATGTTCACTTCATGCGAGGGTCGCGGCTGATCGATTGACCGCGGCACGGAGGGAATCGCGGCGAGGTGGAAGACGGTATCGGCGCCGGCGATAATGGGCGCGATTGCGGCGCCGTCGCGAATGTCGAGCACGTGCAGCTCGATACGATCGCGCACTTCGAGAACATTCTTTTCGCGGCCGCTGAGCAGATTGTCGATCACCGCGACTTGTCCGCCGGTTTCGAGCAAGGTCCTGACCAGCGTCGAGCCGATGAAGCCCGCGCCGCCCGTCACAACATATTTCTTCATCCCTGTTTTGTTAATTCCCCACTTAGATAGTGTATCGATTCGCGCGCAATTCTCTCCGCGCCGAACGAAAAATCGAAGGCTTCGAGTGAAACCCAGCCTTGGTAGTCGAGGCGTTCCAGCGTTTGCAGCACCGGCTTGAAATCATAATCGCCCATGCCGGGATGGCGGCCGTCCATCTCATTGACGTGGACGTGGCGGATGACGTCGAAATATTTTTCGATGAGGGCGGCGTGCGGCTCGGTTTCATCGACGGCGTTGTGAGTGTCGAACATGGTTTGAATGGCGGGGCTGCCGATCTGGCGCACCATTGACGCGGCTTCGGCGAGCGAGTTCACGACGTTCGATTGATTGACGGGCAGCGCTTCGATGAGAATCGTCACGCCGCGGTGTTCGGCCTGCGCGGCGACGTCCTTTAATCCTTCCTGATAGCGGGCGGTTGCTTCCTGGACGGTGGCGCCGCCGGTGGTTGAACGCTGCGCGGGCGAACCGAACACCATGACTCCGTGGGTGCCGAGGTCGGCGCAGAGATCGATCAGATTGCGGATGTGCAGCCAGCTCCGTTCACGTAGCGCGGCATCGGGAGTGGTGACGTGAAGGCCTTTGGGAGAAACCATGAGCCAGTGGAGGCCGACGAAGGTGAGGCCTTCCGATTTCAGGATGTCTCGATATTCCTGGCGTTGGGCCGCGGAAATATCGGCGGGATTTTCGGCTAGCGTGAAGGGAGCGATTTCGAGGCCGGTATAGCCGATGGAGCGGGCGAACTTCGCGGCGTCGGCGAAGGGCCAACCTTGGAAGATTTCGTTGCAGATCGCGTGGCGCATGGACTATTTCAGTGTAAGGGTAACGTCGACACTCTCGAAACATCCATAAAGACACCGCTCCCTGTGGTCACGGCTCGGTAGAGGTGCGGATGCGTCTGGCGTTTCATCGCTATTTCTGGCAGCGCATGGCGCCGCTCCACAGGAATGGTCCATTAGAGGACGTGGACGACTTTGGGGGCGACGCTGGGGGGATCGGTCAGGCTTCGATCGAGGGTGGAAAAACGGGCACGGGAGATGAGCGCGGCTAGCGCGCGGCGGTCGAATCTGGCCAGATCTTCGACGGCGGCGCGGAACGATTCGGGGTCGGCGTTGACGCTACCGACTACGGTTTGGTTGTTGATGATCATGCGCAGAAAAGGCACTGGACCCGCGCCATCCGGGGCTCCGAGCACCACCATCACGCCGAGCGGCGGCATTTGCTGGAGCGCGAATAACGCCGCTTCGGTGGATCCAGTGGCCTCAATGACAATGTCGGCTGAACCTTTCAATCCCGGTTCGTAGGCGATGTCCTGAAGCTTCAGAATGGCGGCGCGAGGATGATCGGCCGGCTCCAAAGACTGCACGCGGACCGCGTATCCACGGGCTTTCAGAGCCATCGCCGCGAGAATCCCGATGGGGCCGAGGCCGAGAACGACGGCTGTTTGCGGTTCTCCTTCATGCACGGCGAGGGCGCGGACGACGGCTTTTTCGGCGACACTGAGCGGCTCAATCAGCACGCCGAAATCGACCAGCTTGAGAGGCACGCGAACCAGATCCTCCTCGGCGTCGACGGCGCGCTCCGTGAAATAGCCGTGGAGGCCGAAGATGCCGCGCTCCGTATATTTCCCGCTGATACAGAGGTCGCGGCGGCCGCGCGCGCAGGAGCTACAGGCGGGCTTGCACGGGCGGCGCACCATGGGAACGACCCAATCGCCACGATTAAGAGCGCGCACTCCAGGGCCCGTATCCATCACCTGGCCGAGCGCTTCATGGCCCAGCACCAGACGCGTTTCGCCCTCCGGAGGCTTGCCCAATTGAAACGATGCGAGCGCGCGATCGGTGCCGCAGACGCCAACCTCATGCACGCGGTACAAGACATCTTTATTGGCGAAAAACTCGGGAGGATCCAACTCGCTCCAACCAAGCGTGCGCGCCTCGAAATCCAGCGCGAGGGATTTCATGGCCTTTTTGTTGCGACGGCGATGACGGACAGTCCTTTCCAGGGCAGTAATCCGTCGATGCGGCGCCAGATCCAAACGGTTTTGTCGAACAACTTCAGCGAAAATTTATTGATGCGGGTGCGGCCCAGCATCTTGCCGAAAATCCACCAGGAGACCGCGCCGATTTTATTCATCTGATAAAGACGGTCCACGCGGAGGCCCGTTTTCTCGAGCATTTCGCGCAGTTCGGCGGCGGAAAAACGGCGCTTGTGGCCGAGTGCGCGGTCAAGCGATCCGTACAATCCGGGACTTTGCGGCACCAGCACGACGGCCGCTCCGCCGGGCTTCAAGATTCCGGCGAGCTGAGTGAGCACGGTTGCCGGATTGTCCACCGATTCGAGCAGGTTCACGCACAAGGCGCTTTCGAATTTTTCTTTCCAGGGCTGATAATCTTCGGGATTTTCAGGATCTAGCTTAATCACGGTCACGCTGGGGGTTTTAAAAAAACGATTCCGCAGGGCATGCAGATAAAGAGGATCCTTTTCACCGGCAACATAGGCGAGCTTGCGCGCCATCAGTCGGCCGGTAAGATTCCCGAGTCCGGCGCCGGCTTCGAACACGGTATCCCCAAGATGAGGGCGAACAACACGCGTCAGCCAGCTCAGATATTGGGGCGTGCCGGTCAGGCTGTTGAGCAAACCTCGGCCATAGCTGGCGACGTACAGATCGTCGACCACCCAGAAGTGGAGGATCACGCCAAGCGCCTTCACGCCGTCTTTCCAACCGATTTTCTTTCCCTCTTCGTAAGTGCGGCCGTGATAGCTGATGGGCACTTCGTAGACGCGCAGCTTGCGCTTGGACGCCTTCATGGTGATCTCCGGCTCAAAGCCGAAGCGATTGGAGCGGATGGGAATGCTCTTTAAAAGATCGGTGCGGAAAACCTTGTAACACGTCTCCATGTCAGTGACATTCAGGTTGCTGAACATGTTCGAAACCAGCGTCAGCCCCTTGTTGATCATGGAATGCCAGAAGGGCAGCACACGCGATTGTTCGCCCACCAGGTAGCGCGAGCCGAAGACCGCATCGGCGCGGCCGTCGAGCAGAGGGCGCATCAGCTTCACATATTCCGAAGGATCGTATTCGAGATCGGCATCCTGCACCAGACAAAAATCACCTTGCGCTTTTTCGATCGCCGTGCGCACGGCTGCGCCCTTGCCCTGATTCACCTGGTGGCGATGGAGGCGGATGCGAGGCTCAGCGGCGGCGAGACGAGTCAGAATATCGGAGGTGCCGTCGGTAGAACAATCGTCGACGATGACCAGTTCGCGGTCCATGTTCTCCGGTAAGGACGCCGCGAGCACCAGCGAAAGACTGCGCTCCACCACCGTACGTTCGTTATAGACCGGGATCAAGATCGAGAGAAGCATGCAATTCCATAAGTATAATTGGGTTTGACCTCTGAACCTTTGCTTGAGACAAATCTGCCCGGCACCAAGCTGCGGGCCCGCGGAAAAGTGCGCGATATTTACGAAGACGGGGACCGCCTGTTGATTGTCGCGACGGATCGCATTTCCGCGTTCGACTATATTCTGGCCACCGGCATTCCCGATAAGGGCCGCGTGCTGACGCAGATGACATTGTTCTGGCTCGACTTTCTGCGCGGCGTGGTTCCCAATCATTTGCTGAGTACCGACGTCAGTGATCTGCCGCCTGAATTTGCGGGCCGGTCGATGTGGGTGAAGAAGGCGCGGATGTTTGACGTTGAATGCGTGGCGCGCGGTTATTTATCGGGTTCCGGATGGAAGGATTATGTGCGCACCGGCGCGTTGTGCGGGATTCCCCTTCCTGCGGGACTGCGCGAAAGCGACGTGCTTCCCGAACCGATTTTCACGCCGGCGACGAAGGCGCAAAGCGGCCACGATGAAAACATTTCTTACGAAACTGTTGTGAACCTGATTGGCGCGGAGACCGCATCGCGCCTTCGCGATCTGACGCTGGCGATTTATAAAAAGGCGGCGGAATATGCCCGGTTGCGCGGCATCATCATCGCCGACACGAAGTTCGAATTTGGTGTCGTAGATGGACAGATTGTTCTGGCGGACGAAGTTCTGACGCCCGATTCTTCGCGCTTCTGGCCGGCGGAAACCTATTCGCCGGGCGGCGCGCAGCCTTCCTACGATAAGCAGTTCGTGCGCGATTATCTGGAATCAATTCGATGGAATAAGCAGCCTCCCGCGCCCGCGCTGCCGGAAGATGTGGCGCGGCGGACCAGCGAAAAATATAAAGACGCGTATCGCACGCTATCGGGAAAATCGATATGAATCTGCTCGATCTGTTGCTGGTGGTGATCCTGGGAATCTCCGTCGCGACGGGATTTATGGCGGGCTTCGCACGGGTCGGTATCGGATTCATCGCGTCCATCTCCGGCCTGCTGTTCGGTTTCTGGTATTACAACGTACCGGCGGCGTGGCTGCGCGAACATTGGAAAATGTCGCCCGATGCGGCGAATATGCTGGGCTTTTTCGTCGTTTTCCTGGCGTTCCTCAGCCTCGGCGCGATGCTCGGCAAGCTACTCTCGAAGCTATTTAAGTGGACCGGATTGAACTGGCTCGATCGAATACTGGGCGGCATTTTCGGATTCGTACGCGGAGCGTTGATGGCCGTAATTTTCGTCGCCGTGATCATGGCGTTCACACCGAAGCCCCTGCCTACGTGGATGGTCGGATCGGAAATTTTGCCCTACGTGGTCGATGCATCGAACCTTTGCTCGAAGCTCGCGCCGACCGCGGTGAAGGAAGCATTTCGGGACAGCATGTTCGAAATCCGCAAGCTATGGGAAGAAGAACTGGAAAAGAAAAAGAAGAAACAGGAAAAACTCAAGAAGGTCGACAGTTGAACGAACTCTTAATATTTGATCTCGATGGTACTTTGATCGATTCGAAACGTGACCTCGCGGATTCAGTCAACGCGATGCGCGTTTATCTGGGCGAGCCTCATCTGGCCGACGAAACTGTTTATTCGTATGTCGGAAATGGCGCGTCCGTGCTGGTCCGGCGCGCTCTGCCGGGCCGAGATGAAGAGGAGATTGAACGCGGGCTGCGATTTTTTCTCGACTATTATCGCGATCATATGCTGGATGCGACCACGCTCTATCCAGGGATCCGCGAGGGCCTTGACGAATTGCTCGCGGCAGATGTGAAAATGGCGGTGCTGACCAACAAACCGGTGCGTTTCAGCGAGCACTTAGTCAAAGGGCTGGGCCTCGAAAAACATTTTTTTCGCATCTACGGCGGGAACAGTTTCGAGGAGAAGAAGCCGCATCCGAAAGGGATCGAGCTGTTGATGGAGGAGTCCGGCATCGGGCGCGCGCAGACCATCATGGTGGGCGATAGCGCCGTGGATGTGATGACCGCGCGCAACGCTCAAGTGCGCGCCTGCGGCGTCAGTTGGGGATTTCAGCCGGAGACGTTCGCCGCCGCGCCGCCCGATTTCGTGATCGATGAGATGAGCGAACTGGTCGGCATGGTGATCGCCGGCTGATCCCGCAATACCACGGCGGCCGCGTAGCCCGCGGGAGCGTCGACCGGATGCAAAGACCATCCGTCCGCGCCGCGCAGCAACGCCGCGGGCTGATCGGGCGCGAGCGTGACATCGAAGCTCGCGAGGTCGAGCGACACTCCCATTCCGCACGCCTTGATGTACGCTTCTTTCCTGGTCCAGCATCGGAAAAATGCGTCGCACTGCTCGGCGATGGGAAGCGCTCGCAGAGCCGCTATTTCGTAAGGTGAAAAAAAACGCTCCGGTATTTGCCCGGCGGCGAATGAGGGATCGATCCGTTCAATATCGCAACCCACTTCCCTGCCCTGCGTCATCGCGATCATCGCCATGCCATGCGCGTGGGAGACGTTGAATTGAATCTCCGGGTCTGCAAGCATCGGCTTGCCGAAACTGCCATAGACAAATTGCACGCTTGCCGGCGCGACACCCAGCTTCAGGGCGAGGAACTCGCGAAGAGATCCGCGGCATACGATGAATCGATTGCGGTCCCGTTCGAAGCGGAAGCGTGACGCGCGCTCGCGTTCTTCCGCGGACAATAAATCAGCCAGTTCGTTTAAACGAGCTACGGCATCGAGAGAAACGTAGTGAATTTCGACATCAGCTTGCACGCCGAATCTCCACCACGTTATCACGCAATTTGTTCTTTATACAGCGGGCGAGCGTTTTCACGTGCGGCTCTTCGAACATCGTCAGGTGGTGGCCGGGAACGTCGCGCACTTCTATGTTGCCGTGTTTCAGGTATGCCGCCCAGCTCTGCTCCAGGTCGCGGGCATGCGGGCGCTCGGCCGGTTGGAGCGCCAGAACCCTTGCTTTTATTGGCTTCGGACGATAGGCGATGGCTGCGGCCAGCAGCTTCAGATCGAATTGAGTCGCCTGCTCCGGTGCGCGGTTGGCCGCTTCCGTTACAAATCCTTTTGTTCGCTTGAACAGATACGGCAGCACGTCGCCGATTCGCGTGCGTAACATCTGCCGCACGTGAAACGCTGCTTTACTGGCCATCATGCGCACTTTTGGGATCGCGCAAAAATGTATGGGATTCACAGCGTCCAGCATTACCACGAGCGACACTTCCTGGCCCGCATCCAGCAACTGCGACGCCACTTCGTAGGCTAGCAATCCGGCCACGCACCAGCCGCCCACATGATACGGCCCATGAGGTTGTGCTGCGCGTATCTTGCGCACCAGGCACGCCGCGAACTCAGGAAGCGTGGCGAGCGGCAAGTCCTTCTCGGTTTCATCGAAATCTACGCCAAGAAACGGACGGTTGAGATCGAGATTGGCCGCTAGGGGCCGGAACAAGGGGCCGCCCTGAATCCAAAACAGCGGTTCGCGCGCGCCGGCCGGCTGCAAATTGATGGTGCCGGGCATGCGTGCGATCGAGGACGCGTCCCCCAGCACCTCCGCCAGGCGGGCGATCGTCGGCGCTTCGAACACCGCCGCCATGGAGAGGCGATGACCGAACTCGATCTCGATTTGGCGCAGTAGTTTCGCCACGAGAAGGGAGTGGCCACCGAGATCGAAAAAATTGTCTTCGATACCCACTGTGCGTATCTGGAGCAACGCTTGCCAGATCGACGCCAGCTTGCGCTCGGCTTCATTGCGCGGTTCCGTGCCCGCCACTTTTTCCGCCACCGAAGGCTCCGGCAACGCGTTGCGATCCACCTTGCCATTGGGCGTCAGCGGCATCGCTTGGAGCGGCACGAAACGCGCGGGAATCATATAATCGGGCAATTTTTGCTGGAGAAAACGCCGCAGATCGTCTTTTACTTCGGGAGCGATATAGGCGGCAATGCTCAGATTTCCCGACGCATCGGGCCACACCCGAACCGCGGCCATCCGCACTTGCGGATGCTCCAGCAGCGCGGCTTCAATCTCGCCCGGCTCAATGCGGAAGCCGCGAATCTTGATTTGATGGTCGACGCGGCCAAGGCATTCGAGCGTGCCGTCCGGCCAGCGGCGAGCCAGATCGCCCGTACGATAAACCCGCTCATTTGTTTTAAACGGATCCGGCACAAAACGTTCTTCGGTGAGTTCCTCGCGGCGCAGATATCCGCGCGCCACACCCGCTCCGCCGATGTAGAGTTCGCCCGATGCGCCGATGGGCGCCAGATTCCGATGCCCGTCTAAGATATAAACTTCGGTGTTGTCGATGGGATGGCCGATCGGCACCGGACCCACGCCTGGGCTCACCCGGTGCACCGCCGACCACACGGTCGTCTCAGTCGGACCGTAGAGATTCCACAGTTCAGCGACGCGCGGCAGCAGTTGTTCGGCCAGATCGCGCGGCAGCGCTTCGCCTCCACAGAACGCTCGCAAATTTGTCTGTCCGATCCAGTTCGCGTCGATCAATCCGCGCCACACGGCGGGCGTGGCTTGCAGCACATTGCACTTCGATTCGCGTAGACGGTCCATCAACCGCCGCGGATCGCGCGCATCCTCGCGGCTCGCAATGACCAGCCGGCCGCCGGAGATCAGGGGAAGATACAGCTCCAGCTCGGCAATATCGAAGGAGAATGTGGTCACCGCAAGCAACGCGTCGGAGGCCCTGAATCCAGGCTCGCGCTGCATCGACAGCAACAGATTCACCAGCGCCCGATGATGAATCCCGACGCCTTTCGGCCGGCCTGTGGAGCCTGAAGTGTAGCGCACATAGGCGAGCGCCGCGCCGCCCAGCGGAGAACATTGTGATTCCGAACCGTGACCATAGGGAGTGGTGTCCTTTTCATCACAAAATATGGTCTGCACAACCGACGACAATTGTCCCGCAAGCGAACGCATCGTCAGCAACACCGCCGCTTGTGCGTCTTCGAGCAGATATTGGAGACGGTCTTTGGGGAACGCCGGGTCGAGCGGCAGATAAGCTCCGCCGGCCTTCCAAACCGCCAGCGGCGCGATCGCCAGATCCACTGTTCGCTCGATGCATATCGCCACCAAGGCGCCTTCGCTGACACCCGCGCGGCGCAGACGATGGGCCAGCCGATTCGCCCGCTCATTCAACTCACCGTACGTCAAACGCACGCCGGCGGCCTCCACAGCGATGGCATCCGGCGTACGCTCCACCTGTTGCTCGATCAGCCCCAGCGTCGTCGTATTCGGAATTTCGCGATTCGTGTGGTTCCAATCGTCGCGCAGTTGACGATCCTCGGCCGCGGTCAACATCGTCAGGTCGCTGAGCCTCGCCGCCGGATGGTTCGCCGCCGATTCAAGGAGCGTCAGCCAGTGGCCGGTCATCCGATCGATCGTCGCGGCGTCAAACAGATCGGTGCTGTAGACGAACTTTGCCGTCACACTCTCCGGCCGCTCGTCGATTTCCAGATACAGATCGAGCTTCGTGAAACCGCTCTCCGTATCCATCTGGGTCAGGTCCCATTGCGGATCGACCAACGCAGTGCCGGACGGTTTCATTGATAAAGTGGCTTGAAAAAACGGCCGTCTGGTCGACTCGCGCTTCAGTTCGAGCTCCCGAATCAGATGGTCGAACGGCACGTCGCTATTGGCGAGCGCGCCCAGCACGGTATCTTTCACCTGCGCCAGATATTCGCGAAACGTTATTTCCCCCGATGGGTGCGTGCGCAGCGCCAGAAATTTGAGAAACAGCCCCATCATGTTTTCGAACTCGGGCCGCCGCCGCATGTCGGATACGCCGCCCACCAGAATGTCCTGCTGTCCGGAGTAGCGATGAAGCAGCGTCTTGAAACCGGCCAGCAGGAACATGTAGAGTGTGACGCCTTCAGCGCGGCTGGCCGTCTTGATCGCCGCGGTCAGCTCCGGCGACAGCGCAAATGTTTTCATCGCGCCACGATAAGAATGCACCGCCGGACGAGGCCGGTCGGCAGGCAACTGCAACTCCGGCAGATCCCCCGCCAGTTGCTCCCGCCAGTAGCTGGTTTGCCGCGCCACCGAATCGTTCGCCAGCATCCGCTTCTGCCACAGCGCGAAATCGGCATATTGATAGCGTGGCTCGGGAAGCGGCGAACCTTCGCCCGCCGCGAACGATTTATAAATCGCCGCCAGCTCCGGCAACAGCACCTGGTAGAGCGACACGGCGTCTAAAATGACGTGATGCGTCGTCAAATAGAGGCGATGATATTCCGGCTCCATCTTCACCAGGCGCGCACGGATCAGCGGCCCGACTCCCAAATCGAATAAACGCCGCGCATCGGCCACCGCTGTATCGTTAGCCTCTTCTTCGCGATGCTGTCTTTCTAATTTAGACAGATCCAAGAACGGGATACGAATCGTAAGGTGGTCATGAACGGCCTGTACGATTTCGTGATCCACTGGAGCGAATGTAGTGCGTAGAATTTCGTGGCGCCGCACCACTTCGTGGAAAGCTCGTTCCAGCGCCTCCCGGTTTAGCGCGCCGCGATAGTGAATCGTCACCGGCTCGTTGTAAGCGGGTTCGCTCGCGGCCATCTGCGAAGAAAGCCACATCACGTACTGGTCGGGAGCCAATGGAATCGCAGCCCCGGCTACGCGCTGCTCTAGCGGAGCTTCCCAGTTTTGCCGGGACACTTCGCCACGCAATAATTTTTCCAGAAGACGCCGCTTGGCGACAGACATTTTTTCAGGAATCATGTTCGGGAACCCGGCATCTCCAAACTGGCGTCCATTATTGGATCTCCATCCGCGCCAGCATCAGCCCTGCTTCCTCTTCGCTCATCGATTCCAGTTTTTCGATCAACTGCCGCTCGATCTCGTCCGATAGTTTTCCCACCGTCTGGGCGGTGAATAAATCCCGCAGCGTCAGCGTCACTCCGAATCTGTCCTTCGCCCGCAACACCAACTGCGTTCCCAGCAGAGAGTGCCCGCCCAACAGAAAGAAATTATCATCCAGTCCCACGCGTTCCACATGCAGCAACTCCGCCAGAATCGACGCCATCTGTATTTCCACCGGCGATTCCGGAGCCCTGTACGCCGTCGTGTCCAATGCATTTTCAGCCGATGGCGCCGGCAACGCCGCCCGGTCCAGCTTGCCGTTCGAAGTCAGCGGCAGCGCCGCCAGCTTCACGAAAGCTGAAGGAATCATATACTCCGGCAGTACCCGCGCCAGAAACTCTCGCAATTCGCTCGATCGCGGAGCTTGTCCTGCCGGAACGATATATGCCACAAGCTGCTTATTGCCGTTCACTCCCACTCCGGCCACCGCCGCCGTCGCGACCTTCGGGTGACGCGCCAGCACACTCACAATCTCATCCGGCTCGATCCGATTCCCGCGAATCTTTTCCTGATTATCGAGCCGACCGTGAAACGCGATCTGCCCATCCGGCATCAGCGCGCCCAGATCGCCCGTGCGATACATCCTTCCGCCTTCCACCGTGATAAATTTCTGCGCCGTCAGTTCCGGCTGATTGCGGTAGCCGCGCGCCACGCCGGTGCCTCCGATGTAAATCTCTCCCGTCTCGCCCGCCGCCACCGGCTCCTGTTTTTCGTTCAACAAATGAATCTGCATGTTCGCGATTGCTGTGCCGATGCCCGGTTTCTGGGGATTGCTCGCCGGCTTCACCACCCCCGACGTCGCCACCACCGTGCACTCCGTCGGCCCGTAATTGTTCACCAGTTGGAACGGCAGCCCCGCCGCCGGATAGCGATGCAGCGTGTCCGCGCCCGTCAACAGGTAACGCAGCATCGTCGTCGTCCATTGCCCTTGAAACATCGGCTCCGCCAGCGCCGTCGGTACGAAGGAAATGGTCACGTTCTCCGCCGCCAGCCACGCCCGCAACAGGTCGGGCGACCTGCGCGTCGTCTCATCGGCCAGCGTCACGCTCGCGCCCGCGCTCAGGTACGGCCACAACTCCCATACCGCCGCGTCGAATGCGAGCCCTGCCACATGGCTCCCCCGATCCGCCGCCGTGATCCCAAACGTCCTCCTATGCCAGAAAACAAGGTTGAGCAGATTCCCGTGCGTCACCTCGACCCCCTTCGGCCGCCCGGTTGATCCCGACGTATAAATGATGTACGCCAGACTTTCGCGTGTAATCTCGCCAACGGCCGCAGCCGCCGTCTCCCGCAGCACTTCCACCTTCAGCCCGCGCGAAATCACTACCGCCGCCCGCGCATCTTCCAGCACCAGCCCCCGCCGCTCCTGCGGCCATTCCAGATCCACCGGTAAATATGCCCCGCCCGCCTTCCACACCGCCAGCGTCGCGATCACATAATCGAACGACCGGTCGAGACAAATCGCCACCACCACTTCCGGTCCCACTCCCAGCGATCGCAACCGCCGCGCCAATTCCTCCGCCCGCGCATTGAGCTGCCCATAAGTAAGCCGTGCCGCCCCCATCCGCAGCGCCATAGCATCAGGCGCAGCAGCAGCAGTCGCAGAAACCAGTTGTGGTAAACAATCCCGCCGGACACTTCGAAATTGGGTAGTCATGAGTGTGATTAGAGAATACTTCTCCGCCCACAACGTGACCTATGGAGTGTTAGTACCGAATCGCCCCCCCACCCCCGCCTAGCACCATCGTCCTATCAGCGAAAAAAAGGGAGTACTCGATGAAGAAAGATATCAGGAGTCGGAACTCAGGAGTCAGGAGCCTTTATTCTGGCTCCTGGCTACTGGCTACTTCCCGATCTCCGGCATCGGATACCGGTATTGCCCCGCGAAAATCTCCCCGAACACGCCCAGCATCGGCTCATGCAGCAGCGAATTATCGGCCAGCATGTGCGGCCCCCTCACGCTGTACGCGCCCCCGTGCATGTCGCTCACGGTCCCGCCTGCCTCGCGCACCAGCAGCACTCCCGCCGCCATATCCCACGGGTTCAATCCGAACTCCCAGAATGCGTCCAGCCGGCCGCACGCTACGTACGCCAAATCCAGCGCCGCCGCTCCCGCCCGCCGCACTCCATGCGACATCATCGCCAACTGATAGTAGAAGTGCACGTTCACGTTCTCATGCCGCTTGCGCGAAGGAAATCCGGTGGCCACCAGTGCGTCTTCCACTCGCGCCACCTTCGATACCTGAATTTTCTTCCCGTTCAGATACGCGCCCCCGCCCGCCTCGGCCGAGAACATTTCGTCGTGGATGGGATGGTACACCACACCCGCAATCAGCTCTCCCGCGCGCTCCAGGCCCAGCGTGACGTTGAACATCGGGAACCCATGCGCGAAGTTGGTCGTGCCATCCAGCGGATCCACATACCACCGGTATTCTGACGATCCTTCCTGTCCCCCGCCCTCTTCCGCCACAATTGAATGCCCCGGAAAATGACTGCGCAGCCGCTCAACGATCAGCCGTTCGCTGGCCCGATCCGCCTCCGTCACCAGGTCGTAGTCGCCCTTCAGCTCGAACCCGATGCCCCGCGCATGATAACTCGCAATCAGTGCGCCAGCCTCGCGCGCAATGCCGGCCGCAGTTTCCAGAAATTCAGCCATTAGCTCAGTTCGTACAAGTATTTAATGTCGTGCTTGAACAGGAAAAGATTCGGCTCGCCCGTGCGCGTGATGCGAATGAAGTTGGCGTCGTAAAACTCCACCACGCCGTCCACTTCCTGGTTGTCGCTCAGCCGCACCCGCACCGGCACGCGATCGTCGATCAGATGCCGCAAATACTGCACCTCCGCAAACGTCTGATCGGGTGCTTTGGTCTGGCTGATTTTTCCGGGCACTTTGTTTAGAGGGTTGACGTGGCCTCTTATGGAACCACGTCACTATAATAGCCGCTGCGCGAGGAGACCCGCAAATCCGGCCGCTTCACCCTCACCACTACCGGACGAAAACGCGGCGCGTCCTTCGGCAAATCCTTCGGATAATAACCCAGCATGTACTGCGTCCGTAGATCCAGCAGAATCTCTTCGAACGCCTTGTCCAATTCGGCGAAGTTCGACGGATAAAAAACGCGCCCGCCCGTGTTCGACGCAAACTGCACCAGCGTATGCTCGCCGCCGATGTTGCGCCCCGCATCATTGGCGATCGGCACCACAATGATCGGATACACCACCGCGTCGGCATTCTGCGCGGATTCCAGCGCGTCGTGATACTTGTAATAACTGGTCGTATCGCCCCCGTCGCTCACGATCACCATTACGTGCCGCCCTTCCCGTCCCTGCAAATCGTGCCCCGCAAAATGCACCGCATCGTAGAGCGAAGTCCCCGCCGTCGGCTTGATCCTTCCGAGTTGTTCAGTGAGCTGACCCAGGTTCCGAGTGAAGGAATGCAGCAGATGCACGTCGTAGTTGAACGAGTACAACGCGGCCATGTCTTTGATATTCCCTTCTCGCAACAGAGCCTTAAAAAATTTGCCGATCGACGTCGTCTCGTAATGGATGTCCTTCAACGTCGACCCGCTCGCGTCCACCAGCACCGAAACCGAAAGCGGCAGCGCGGTCTGCCGTTCAAACACCGCGATGTTCTGTTTCACCCCGCAATCGTAGACCTCAAATTCGTCCTGCCCGATCGACCCGACCACGTCCCCCGCCTGATTCTTCGCGCTAACCAGCAGCCGCACCAGGCTAACATTAGTCTTAAAAGTCGATTGCGCCGATAGCCCCACCGCAAATAATACAAAAAAGTATCGCGCCAAACCTTTCGCTATCGCCAGGTGGGGCGGTCCCCCCGGACCGCGGCCGACGCCCTCGTCGGCCTCCCTTTGAGCACCGCTTTTCATGACCCCACCCTGACCACCAACTCATCCCACTCCCCGTCCACCCACACCTCGCCATCCACGAAATATTCTTTCTTCCAAACCGGCACCATCCGCTTCAACTTGTCAATCCCTTCGAGTGCCGCCTCAAACGCAGCCCTGCGATGCGGCGCCGTCGTGATCACCACCACGCTCGTTTCGCCGATCTCGACCCTTCCCAGCCGGTGCACCATCGCGATGCGCGAAATCTCATGGGTGCGCGCAATCAAGCCGCCGATCTCAGCCATCGTCTTCACCGCCATCGCTTCGTAGCATTCATATTCCAGATACCGCGTCGCCCGTCCCTTGCTGTTGTTGCGTGTCACGCCTTCGAAGGTGACAATCGCACCGTCTTCTCCTCGGAGAATTTTCCGCGCCACCGCCGCCGCATCGATCCGCTCCCGTGTCAGCGCAAAGAAATGTTCGTCCGACCCTCCACTCACCGGCGGCAGCATCGCCACTTCGTCGCCTTCCGCCACCGGGGTCGTCGGAGCGCAAAACTTCTGATTCACCGCCAGCACAATACTCGCCGACATCTCGCCCAGCCGCGGAAATCGAGAAGCATAATATTCAAATACAGTCGCCGCATTGCCTCCGTCCGGAACATCAATCGAGTCCTCGCGTAAGCCAGTCACGTCTCGTAAAATGCCAAAAAATAATACACGTATCCGCACTTGCTGTCATACTAACAGACCGTTCCCGGAATACTTTGGTTTCAATTGGTTTCCCCGCGGCGCACGATGAATACCACCTTCCGATTAGGCCCACCCGACTACACTGGAAGCCTGATGGATTCTATCAACACCCAGCTTCGCGTCCGCTATGCCGAAACCGACCAGATGGGCGTGGTCTACCACGCCAATTACATCATCTGGATGGAAGTCGGCCGCGTCGAATATTTCCGCGCCCGCGGCATCCGCTATCGCGATATGGAGCGCGACGAAGGCATCCTGCTGGTGGTCGTCGAAGCCCACTGCCGCTATCATTCCCCCGCCCGTTACGACGAAGAAGTCACCATCCGCACCTGGATTGAGGACGCCAACGCCCGCATGATCCGCTTCGGTTATGAGATGACCGATTCCACCACCGGCTGCCACCTCGCCACCGGCGAAACCAAACACATCTTCTGCGGCCCCGACCACAAACCCAAGAAACTCCCCGAAAAATACCGCCCCTCCTTCGGTATCAAATAGCTGCCGCGCACCCAATTGAAAATCATGGTCCGTTGTGGGGCAGGTTGGCAACCTGCGGACCGATTGCCAATCGGTCCATCCGGGCGCAGCCCGGACGCCTTTTCCGAGAGCGTCGGGCGGCGCCATGCGCTGCCAGCGATCGTGACGCTTCCGCATTCCTACCGAGCCGTGACCGCAGGGAGCGGAGTCTTCGTAGACGTTTTCGAGAGCGTTAACGGAAGTCCCGCCTCAACTCCCCCAGCCGAACCCTGACTGTAAAGGAGCGGATCCGCCACACGGAGCGGAGCCTTCGTAGATGTTTTCGACCCGTGTCGACGTGCTTGAATCTGGCATCATAAATCAATGAGCACACTTTCGATTCGCGACCTCGATCTCCAAGGCAAGCGAGTCTTCATGAGGGTCGATTTCAACGTCCCGCTAGCACCCGGCGGAAAAGAAATAACAAGTGACAAGCGTATCAAGGCCTCCCTCCCCAGCATCAAGTACGCGCTCGATCACGGCGCCGCCCTGATCCTGGCCAGCCATCTCGGCCGCCCGAAGGGGAAGCCGAATCCGGAAATGAGCCTCGCCCCTGTCGCCGTTCGGCTCTCCGAATTGCTGGGAAAACCCGTGAAAATGGCCCCCGATTGCATCGGACCCGAAGTCGAAGCCATGCTGCCCCAGCCCGGCGAAATCCTGCTGCTCGAAAATCTCCGCTACCACGCCGAAGAAGAAAAGAACGATCCCGCCTTCTCAAAAAAGCTAGCCGCGCTGTGCGACATCTACGTTAATGACGCCTTCGGCTCCGCCCATCGCGCCCACTCCAGCACCGTCGGCATGATCCTTTATGTCAAGGAAGCCGCCGCCGGATTATTGATGGATAAAGAGCTCGAATACCTGGGCAAAGTGACGAAAAACCCCGAACGCCCATGCATCGCGATTCTCGGCGGCGCGAAAGTGTCGGACAAAATCGAGGTCATTCAAAACCTGATGAAAGTGGTAGACCGTCTGCTAATCGGCGGCGCTATGGCATACACGTTTTTGCACGCTAAAGGAGAAGGCATCGGAAAATCTCTGGTCGAAGACGACAAGCTCGACCTGGCCCGACAGTTGATGGCCGAAGCCGGCGATAAACTGCTCCTGCCGGTCGATCACGTCGTCGCATCGGAGTTCAAAGCGGGCGCTGAGAATGAAATAGTCGACAGCGTACCGGACGGAAAAATGGGACTCGATATCGGCCCCAAAACCGTCGAAATTTTTTCGAAAGTGATCGCCGGCGCAAAGACAATTATCTGGAACGGCCCCATGGGTGTGTTTGAAATGCCTCCCTTCGATACCGGCACCGTAGCGATCGCTAAGGCAGTCGCCTCATCCGGCGCCATCAGCGTAGTCGGCGGCGGCGATTCGGAAAAAGCCATCAAATCGGCCGGCGTCGCCGATAAAATCTCCCACGTCTCTACCGGCGGTGGCGCGTCGCTCGAATTCCTCGGCGGCGTCGAACTGCCTGGCGTCAAAGCTTTGGAAAGAGGTGAGAAATGAAGTTCCTGATCCCCGCTCTATTGTTGACCGCGATTGCTCTGTCATCCCAGCAAACGCAACGGATTCAGCAATTTGAAAACGACGATGTCAAAGTCTGGAGATCGGTGGTGGTCCCCAACGCCCCGCTCACCATGCATCGCCATGAGCACGGCCGCGTCATCATCCCGATCGCCGGTGGAACCATGAAAATTGTCACTGCGGACGGCGCTTCAGAAACTCATCAATGGGACACTGGCAACGCCTACTGGCTTCCGACCAATCCGCCCAACCAACTCCACGCCGACGTCAATGCTGGAACTAAGCCCATTGAGGTCATGGTGGTAGAGCTGAAGAAAAATTAGGCGAAACAGGTTCCATTGCAGGGTATTTCCTTTAGGGCGTGAAGTCCATTCATGTCCTAAGCTGGTCTAAACCATGCAATTAGACAGCAGAACCGCGACGCTTATGGGGATGGCGGCTGCCATGCTGTTCAGTCTCCTGGGCGTCCTGATCGGGAGTGGCCGTCGTAGCTGTCCCGGTTTTCACTATTGGACCATCGCCAACCTGTGCGCAGCCTTAAGCCTTCTTTTGATCGGGTTACGCGGGATCATTCCGGAGCCGGTCTCGGTAGTTGCGGGAAACTTAATAGGAGTCATGGCCTGCTCGCTGGTGGTGGAGGGAGCACGCCGTTTTCGTGGGATCACCCGGATTTGGCGGCCAGTTCCGGTGGCGGGCGCGGTCACGTTGGCCGTCATTTTCTATTTGCGGTTTGGCGTCAATGATTTGAGCGCCCGGGTCGTGGTCCTTTCTTTATACCTGGGAATCTTCGGGATCGCCGGAGCCACGCAGTTTTTCCTCGCCATTCGCCCCGGTTATCGCCTTAGCCTTGGCTTCACGGCTTCCTCGCTCCTGCTGGTTGCCACGATTCATCTGGTCAGGGTCTATTTTGCTCATGGGCAGCCGCCTATGAGTTCTTTGTACGCGCCCTCGCTCGCATTCTCTATCTTTATGATTGTGACGGTGTTAGGTATTATTTCGTGGTCTTTTGGATTCTTCCTGATCAATCACGATCATCTGGTGGAGCATCTGAAGGAAGCCCAGTCCCGGGCCGCGCATGCCGATTCCGCTAAGAGCCAGTTCCTCGCTAACGCCAGCCACGAGATTCGTACTCCGATGAATGGAGTCATTAGTTTAACGGAGCTGCTGCTCGATACGCCGCTCGATGTCACCCAGCGCGATTACGTCGAAACCGTTCGCGAAAGCGGTTTGGCTCTGCTCGAAATCATCAATGAATTGCTCGATTTGTCAAAAATCGAGGCGGGGCGGCTGGAGCTGGTTGAAACTGCATTTGACGTTCGCGAAGTTATTGAAAAAACGGTTGATCTGCTTTTCTGGAAGGCCGAGAGCAAGGGCCTAAAACTGGTCTGGGAAGTGGATCCAGAGGTCTCTCGCAGTTTATTGGGCGATGCCGGCCGTTTGCGGCAGGTTTTGACGAATTTGGCTGGGAATTCCATTAAATTCACCAATCGAGGAGAAATCGCGATCCGCGTGGCTGCCGATGGCGCAATGCTGCGATTCAGCGTTACCGACACTGGTCCGGGCATTCCTAAAGAGGAGCAAACAAAGCTGTTCGGACGCTTCGAGCAGATGGAAAACGGGCGTCACAATGGCACCGGGCTGGGCCTGGCGATTTCCAAGGAACTGGCCCAGCGCATGGGCGGCCGGATTGGCGTGATCAGCGAGCCCGGCCAAGGCGCCACCTTCTGGTTTACGGCCGCTCTCAAGAAGAATCCCTCGTTTGAGGAAGCCTTAATCAGCGATAATTCGCCATATATGCATCGCTAACGAACCTTAAATCGCCATAAAATTACAGATGAGCGGGGTTTGGTTTTTCCGGGCTGAATCCTAATTCGGCGATCGCGGCTTCGGCGCGGTGCACATTGATGGCGCCGGTTCGGGCCAGCGCCGACAAAGTAGCCTGGGCGATGGCTTCGGCGGAAATTTCGAAGAACTGGCGCAAATGCTCGCGGTTTTCGCTGCGCCCGAATCCATCGGTTCCGAGCGAAGTCAAACGGCTGCCTATCCACGGGGACAGACCGTCCGGAATGCTCTTCATATAATCGCTGGATGCGATGATCGGACCCTGGGTGTTGCCGATGATTTGCGTGATGTAAGGAACACGCGGCTCAGACGCTGGATGGAGGCGATTCCAACGCTCGATCTCCAAGCCTTCTTTGCGAAGCTCACTGTAGCTGGTGACGCTCCAGACATCGGTCGAGATCTGGTAGCGCTCCAATAGAATCTGCTGCGCCTTCAAAGCCTCATTCAACATGGGACCGCTGCCGAACAATTGCGCGGCGGCGTACCCATTCTCAGAAGCCTTGTATTTATAGAGGCCGCGCAAAATACCTTCGCGAACATGATCGCCTTCGGGCATCGGGGGCTGGGCGTAATTTTCGTTGTATACAGTCAGGTAGTAGAAGCGATCTTCCTTCTCCTGATACATGCGGCGGATCCCGTCCTGCACGATCACGGCAAGTTCGTAGGCATAGGCGGGATCGTAAATGGCGCAAGTGGGGACCGCGCTGAACAGCATGGGAGAATGTCCGTCCTGATGCTGCAAACCCTCGCCAAGAAGAGTGCTGCGGCCGGCGGTTCCGCCCATCAGAAATCCTTTGACGCGCGAATCGGCGGCGGCCCACACCATATCGCCGACGCGCTGATAGCCGAACATCGAATAGTAAATATAGAAAGGAATCATCGGCACGCCGTAGTTGGCGTAGGCGGTGCCGGCGGCCAGGAAGGAGGCCATCGACCCCATTTCCGTGATGCCCTCTTCGAGAATCTGGCCGTCCTTGGCTTCCTTGTAATAGAGGAGCACGTTGGCATCGACCGGACGATAGCGCTGGCCCTGGCTGGCGTAAATTCCGTATTCGCGGAACAACGATTCCATTCCGAAAGTACGCGCCTCATCGGGAACGATGGGCACGATCAATTTGCCCAGATCGGGATGCTTCAGCAAAGCTTTCAGGACGGAAACAAACGAGGCGGTGGTCGACGCCTCGCGGCCTTTTGAACCACCGGTTGTTTCATGGAACAGTTCCAGTGGAGGCGCGGTGACCGCCGGATAATTGGTCTTGCGCGCGGGCAGCGGTCCGCCCATAAATTCGGTGCGCTGACGGAGGTACTGCATCTCCTTAGAGTCCTCCGGAGGCCGGTAAAATTCCAGGTGCTGGACGCACTCGTCGGTGATGGGGATGTGGAAGCGGTCGCGAATCTTCATCATCTCGGTTTCGCCGAGCTTTTTCTGTTGATGGGCGGTATTGCGGCCCTCCGCCGTTTCGCCGAGGCCGTAACCTTTGACGGTTTTCGCGAGGATTACGGTTGGTTTACCAGTGGTTTCGACGGCGCGCTTATAGGCGTTATAAACCTTCACAGGATCGTGGCCGCCGCGGCGCAGGTTCCAGATATCGTCGTCGGAGAGATGCTCGACCAGCTTCAACAGCTCCGGATATTTTCCGAAAAATTCCTTGCGGATGTAGGCGCCGTTTTGGGCGCGGAAGGCCTGATATTCGCCATCGACGCATTCATGCATGCGCTTCAGCAACAGGCCGGTGGAATCGCGGCCCAGCAGATCGTCCCAGCCGGATCCCCAGATGCACTTGATGACGTTCCAGCCCGCGCCGAGGAAGGCCGCTTCAAGCTCCTGAATGATGCTGCCGTTGCCGCGCACGGGTCCATCGAGCCGCTGCAAATTGCAATTGACGACGAAGATGAGATTGTCGAGTTTTTCTCGCGAAGCCAGGGTGAGCGCGCCGAGCGATTCCGGCTCGTCCGTTTCACCGTCGCCGAGGAACGCCCAGACTTTGCGCGGCGATTCCTTAATGACGGCGCGGTTCTCAAGGTATTTCATGAAGCGCGCCTGATAGATGGCGCCGATGGGGCCGAGGCCCATGGAAACGGTGGGAAATTGCCAGAAATCAGGCATCAGCCAGGGGTGCGGATAGGAAGAGAGGCCGGGAGTATCGCGCAGCTCATGGCGGAAATTTTCAAGATTCTTGCCGTCGAGGCGGCCTTCGAGATACGCGCGCGAGTAGACGCCGGGTGAAGCGTGGCCCTGGAAATAGACAAAATCGCCGGGCTCGCCATGATGGGAGCCGTGGAAGAAATGGTTGTAGCCGACTTCGAGCAGCGTGGCCAGCGATGCGTAGGTAGCTATGTGGCCGCCGATATTGGCATCGTATTTATTGGCGCGCACGACCATGGCGGCGGCGTTCCAACGCACCAGGCTCTTAATGACACGCTCAATGGCGCGATCGCCGGGATAGGCTACTTCCTCGTCAGTAGTGATGGTGTTGACGTAGGGCGTATTCCAACGCAGAGGCGGCTGCACGCCGAAGTTGGCGGCGCGCTCCATAAGACGATTCAAGAGATAACCGGCGCGAACAGGACCGGCCTGATCGATGATATCGTCAAGCGCCTCGACCCACTCGGAGGTTTCCAAAGGATCGAGGTCGTCAGGGGAATCTACTTTTACTTTGAGCATGGGGTACGTATTAAGGTTACCGGTTTCGGCGGGGAGTGGGCAAGGG
>JBEKPC010000034.1:0-41892 GCA_049521155.1 Bryobacteraceae bacterium | reverse complement strand
AACGTCTTCTCAATCCCGCGCTGAATGCCCACCGCCTGCGCCTGCGCGGGCGCCGTATAAGGGATTTTCTTCAACGACGGATGCAGAGCCAGCGCCAGCAGGATCGGGATCCCGAACACCAGCAGCTTCAGATCGCGCGGCGCGTGTTTCCAGAACCCCGTTACATGGGTCCACGCCGCGGCAGCCTTTTCACCTTTTCCCGGCGGCATCAGATCCTCAAGCACGTTCGCCGGTTCGTCCTTCGGTTCCGGCGCCGTGATGAAATCCGCGATCGGCTTCGCGTCAATCGGCTCCAGATGCGACGCCGGACGCCGCGGCTCCGTCCACAACGGCTGCGGCGGATTAAAGGTCGGCGCGGGTTGCGGAGCCTTCGGCTCATTCGGCTTGGCGCTGGCTAGAGGGATCAACCCCGCCGCGCCCGGCGCTGGAATTTCTAAAGATTTGCCGGACGACGCACCAGCCGCCGCCGACATCGACATCGCCTTCCGTTCCGGAATCGCGACCTCTTTGCCCGACGGCAATAGATTTTCCGGCTCGATCGTCGCGACCGTCATCGCCGCATCGCGCGTAGCCACCTGATAGCGGCTCCCGGCAGCCAGCCGCAGACGCGGACGCATCGCCGGCGTCGATAACTCGTAGCGCGGCGATTCAGTCTCGCTTCCCATCGCCCGCAGGCTATCGATCCACGTTCCATGCACCAGCGGCACCAGGTCGATCGACAGCGGCCGCAATCCGGCCAACACCGGCATCGCGAGGGCAGGAGTTATCCCGCACTCCGTCGTCCCCAGCGGCAAATGCGCCCGCTGCAAAATGGCGAAAGGAGCAGCCGGCCACGGATCCCTCCGCGCGTTGTCTTCTGAAATCTGTACCGCGAACCTGGCCAGAGCCATCAACTGCTCCGCCCGCGGAATATGATCCTGCTCCGCTCCTGCCTCTGCCAGCACCCCGCCTTTGGGCGATGCGGAAAGAGTAATGTCGCGGCACGGCAGCATTACGGAGCTCACCGGTTCTGCCCGTTGCGCGGATTTATGACGCCTCGGCGCCACCGGAATTTTCGTAATGCCGGCCGGCACGACCGTCCTTATAATGGTTGCCGCCGCGCGCAGCGGCAGTCTCACCGATAAGCTGGCTGCCAGCGGATTCGGCGCCGCCGCTTCCAGACGATCCGTCGGCCATTGCGCCTGGGGCAGTGTGTAAACACGAATCAATTCAGCCACCGGACCCGGCGCTTCCACTTCTTCCTCCGCTGCGATCTGAGGAGCCCAAATGCTCTGCGGAGTCCATAAAGGAGTATGCGGGCGAATTTCCGATTTATAGGCGGCCGGCTCCTCCGCCACAAACGGCGGCGTGTCGAATTTCGGCGCGGCGAATTTCAGCGCCACCGGCTGCGCGATAATCCCGCTGGGCGGCGGCGGCTCCGGCGCCGGTACAGGCTGTTCCGGCGGCTGTTCCAAAATGCCCGCACCCAGAATCGCCTGGACCCCCTCCGGTGGACGAAATGCGCGCAGCGAATCGTGCGTCTGATTCAGACGCTCCACGCACAACCGCTCCTGCTCCTGCCAGTACAGCTTTCTGTGCGGCGCGGAGCAAAATTGCCCATTCGTAATTTTCCGGTAAAGCGGCAGTCTCCCGTCGCAATACAGGCATCGTACGTCACTAGACCACGACATCAACTTAATGGTACGGGTACCGCGCGTCAATGAACACTGAGCGAACCCCCTAGCAGGCGGGTAGGGTTTTAGCTTACGGAACCAGACTTTATTACGGTACCTTTTGGCGAGTTTCACTCGTCAAACTGTGGTAAGTTGTGAGGAAACATGCGTTTCGCCATCCTCCTTAGTGCCGTCGCGTTGCTCTCCGCGCAATCCACCGCCCCTAAGACGAAGGCATCAGATTATCCCCTTCACGTCCAGTTGGGCACCGTCACGCTGGCCGCCGAATACCTGGTCCGCTCCCTTCCTACCCCCTCTGGAACCCTCGTCGCCACGGACTATCTGGTGGTCGAAACCGCCTTTTTCGGCCCCTCGATGTCCCGCCTCCAGATGTCTCCCGCCAATTTCACCTTGCGCATCAACGGCCGTGGGACCCCTCTTTCGACCGAGCTCCCCGGCATGGTCGCCGCCTCGATTAAATTTCCCAGCCAGCATCCCGGTCTGACCGCGGCCGGCAGCGTCGGCATGAACGACGGCACCGTCACCGTCGGCCCCCGTCCACCGCCCAGCCAGTTCCCCGGCGATGGGAATGAGCGTGTGCCCGCCAACCAGCCCGTCACCATCATTCAGAAGGAGCAGGAGGATTCGATCGAAGCCCGCGTCCAGGGCGCATCGCTCCCCGAAGGTGAGAAATCCCTGCCTCGTTCCGGCCTGATTTATTTCCCCTACCGGGGCAAAACCAAGAGCATCCATTCGCTGGAATTGATTTACGAGGGCGCGATGGGAAAGGCAACCCTCAAACTCCTGCCGTAATGATGCCCTCTATCGTTTTTCTCTTCCTGAGCCCCGCTTTTCTTTTCACCCAGGACCAGCCCGACGCACGCGACCTGCTGCTCCACGCCTCGGACGCGTTGCACAAATCCAACAGCTACCAGATCCACTCTCTCAGCCTGGTCGAAACCACCGGCGGCATCAACAACCGCACCCGCATCGCGACTTCCATGAGCGTCCGCCGCCCGGACCTCATGCGCCTCGAATCGAAGAATGAAGCCGCCGCCATGACCGTCGTCAGCAACGGCTCCAATACTTACATCTACTTCGAGAAGGAAAATAAGTACGTAAAACGCGCCGCCACCCAGTCCCCTGAATCGGCCCTCGGCGAAAACGGCATCTTAAAGGATCTGCCCGACATCAACAGCGCCATTCTCTCCGTGAAAATCACCGGTGAAAAGACGATGGAGATCGACGACAAGTCCTATGAATGCTGGGTCGTCGAAGCCGCCTACGACACCATCAAACTCCCCGCCCAGCAATTGACCATCACCAAAGCCGTCCAGATCAATTGGATTTCGAAAACCCTCGGCCTGTCCCTCCAGAGCAGTTTCACCGCGCACCTCGTCATGGGCGCCCTTCCGGAGCCAGTCGAGATCACTCAAGCCACCACCACCATGGGCATCACTCTCGACGCCGCTCTGCCCGATTCCTTGTTCGTCTTCACCCCGCCCACAGGCGCCGTCGAAACCGCCGACTGGACCCTCCCCGGCCTCACCAAACCGGACGTCGAAGGCAAACCCGCCCCCGCAATCCCAGGTGCCCCGCCCACCAAAGGAAAGGTCGTCCTGCTCGAATTCTGGACCAACTGGTCGACCCCCAGTAAACGCGAATTGCAGACCCTCCAAAAACTCCAAAGTAAAGGATTGGTCGTCCTGCCCGTGAATGTAGGCCGCGAAAAAGTAGCCGGCCTCCAAGTCCCCCCCGATAGCGAAATCCTGAAGTCCCTCTCCATCAGCGCCTATCCAACCCTCGTCCTGATCGACCGCGAAGGCAAAGTGTCCCTCTACGAAATCGGCGCCAAAAGCGAAGCCTCCCTCCGCGCAGCCCTGGCAAAGCTAGGAATCCAGTAGCCGCGTAATTCTGGCTACTGGCTCCTGGCTACTTCTGCTAATCTAGTTCTTTGCGTCGAACCTATGCCCGCGCGGATGAGCGAGACGTTCGTCCTGCGTACGTATCCCTTCCGGGAATCGGATCTGATCGTCAGCTTTTTCACGCGCGATCTGGGGAAACTGCGCGGTGTCGCCCGGCGCGCTCGCCGGCCGAAGAGTCCTTTCGGGTCAGGTTTGGAGCGTTTATCTCAAGTCCGTATGGCCTATTTTCAAAAGGAAAATGCCGAGCTCGTCAATCTCTCCGGCTGCGATCTGATTCAGTCGCAGTTCGCCCTGCAATCCGAATACGCGCGCAGTCTCGCGCTTGATTATTTCACTGAGGTCGCCGAGCAACTCTTGCCCCCGCACGAACCAAACGAAAAATTCTTCCGGCTCCTCATGGCCGTGTTGACGGACCTCCGCGCCGGCGGCAACATCTGGCGAGCCACCGCCTATTTCACCCTCTGGGCCGTCCGTCTCACCGGCGTCCTCCCGGAGCTTCGCGTGACCAATGAAACCGCCGAAATCGTAGCCGAAATATTTGGAACTCCCATCGCCGCCCTTACTCCCCGCGAGTGGACCAAGTCCACAGCCAGCGACCTCCGCCGAGGCCTGATCCGTACCATGGAACACCACGTAGAACGCCGCTTTCTGACAGTCCCTCTCCTGGAGGCCCTATAAATGTCTCCTAGCCTCTGTCTTTGTGGTCCGTCGTGGGGCAGGTTGGTAACCTGCGGACCGATTGCCAATCAGTCCATCCGGGCGCAGCCCGGACGCCCGGCACGGGAACGAGCCGTGACCGCAGGGAGCGGTTTCCCCAACCAAACCCCGACCGTCAGGGAGGGGATAAGCCAGTAACCCATGGACTCCTACCAACAAACCATCCTGAAACTCAAGCGATACTGGTCCGATCGCGGAGCCATCATCACGGAGCCCTATGACATCGAAGTCGGCGCTGGCACCATGGCCCCCGAAACCTTCCTCCGCGTCCTCGGCCCCAAGCCCTATCGAGTCGCCTACGTCCAACCCAGCCGCCGCCCGGCGGATGGAAGGTATGGCGACAACCCAAATCGCCTCTACAAACACCAGCAACTACAAGTCATCCTAAAACCCTCCCCTATACCTGGCCAGCCTCGAAGCCATCGGTATCGATCTCTCCAAGCACGACATTAAATTCGAAGAAGACAACTGGGAAGCCCCCACCCTGGGAGCCTGGGGAGTCGGCTGGCAAGTCATGCTGGACGGCATGGAAATCACCCAGTTTACCTACTTCCAACAATGCGGCGGCATCGAACTCGACCTCGTCCCCGCCGAAATTACCTACGGATTAGAGCGCCTGGTAGCGTTCTTGCAAAACGTAGATAGCGTCTACGAAATCGAATGGACCGACGGAGTAAAATACCGCGACGTCCGCCTGGCCGACGAATTGCAATTCAGCGTCTACAACTTCGAAATGGCCAACGTCGACCGCCTCTGGCGCCTTTTTTCAGAGCACGAATCAGAGTGCAAAGAGCTGCTCTCGCAGTATGAAAAGTACCCCGACAAACACCGCTTCCCGGTCCTCGCCACCTACGATCAAGTCCTGAAATGTTCGAACCTCTTCAACCTCCTAGACGCGAGAGGAGCCATCAGCGTAACCGAACGAGTAGCCGTAATCAAAAGGGTCCGCGACCTGGCCGTAGGCACCGCCAAACTCTGGGCCGCCCAACAGGAGCACCCATGAAGCCTACTCCGATTGTGGGGCAGGTTGCCAACCTGCGGACCGATTGCCAATCGGTCCATCCGGGCGCAGCCCGGACACCAGCACGAAACTGCCCGCCGCTTCCACACGACTACCGAGCCGTGACCGTAGGGAGCGGTGCCGCATGAACTTCCTCCTCGAAATCGGCACCGAAGAAATCCCCCACTGGATGATCCCCAGTGCCTTAGCCCAGCTATCAAAACTAGATCTCTTTGGCGCAACCATTGAAGTAGATGCAACCCCGCGCCGCCTGGTAGTCCGAGCCACCGGTCTACCCAACCGCACCCCCGACCAGGAGCAGTTAGTCAAAGGCCCACCCATCTCCGCGGGCGAAAAAGCCGCCGCCGGATTCGCCAAAAAACAAGGCGTCGATCCATCCGCCATGCAGAAGGTAGGCGACTACTACGAGCTCCGCAAAAAAATCGAAGGCCGCGAAGTCCGGGACCTGCTAGCCGAATCCCTGCCGGCCACCATCCTCGGAATCCAATGGCCGAAGACCATGTATTGGGGCGCCAAAGGCAGCCCCAGGTTCATCCGCCCCATCCGCTGGATCGTAGCCCTCCTCGACGACAAAATCATCGACTTCGAAATCGCCGGAGTCAAAACCGGCGAGTTCTCCCGAGGCCATAGGATCCTCGGAAACGCGAAAATTAAGGTCGATTATGCCTCCTTCGACGCTGCTTTAGAGCACAATAAGGTCATATTATCCGCATCTAAGCGCCGAGCTAAGATCGAAACCGAGTCGAAATCTCTCGGCGCAACCCTCGATCCCGACCTGGTCGAGACCCTCACTTACATCACCGAATACCCCGCGGCAATAAAGGGCGATTTCGACCCCGCCTATCTGGAACTCCCCGCCGAAGTCCTGACCACCGTAATGCGCCACCACCAGAAATACTTCGCAGTAGAGAAGGAGCCCGGCGTCCTAGCCCCGCATTTTGTTGCAGTTATGAACATCCCAGCCGACCCCGACGGCCTGGTGAAACACGGCAACGAACGAGTCCTAAAAGCCCGCTTCAACGACGCCAAATTCTTCTGGGAAGTCGATCAAAAGAAAAGACTTGAGGATCGAGTAGAAGACCTTTCCAAGGTTACCTTCCAAGCCAAACTGGGCAGCTATCTAGAAAAAACCCACCGCGTAGTAGCCCTGGTAAAAGAACTAGGCGGCGACCAACACGCCCAGCGCGCGGCATTATTAGCAAAAGCTGACCTGACCACAGAAATGGTCAAAGAATTCACCGACTTACAAGGTATAGTCGGCGGCTTATACGCCAAACATCAAGGCGAACCGGAAGCGGTCAGTAAAGCAATCTACGAGCATTATAAGCCGTTGAGCATGGAAGATTCGATCCCCTCGACGAAAGCCGGCCAAATCCTGGCAATCGCCGACAAACTAGATAACCTCCGCGAATTCTTCAAGATAGATATGGTCCCGACAGGCTCCAAAGACCCCTTCGCCCTCCGCCGAGCCGCCCAAGGAATCGTCAAAATCCTAGTCGAATCCAAGGCAACTTATACATTGAAGTCATTGATGGACAATGACTTCATGCGCGAGCGCATCCAATATTACTTCCGCGAAATCCGAGGTTTCAGGTACGACGAAGTCAACGCCGTGATGGCGGTTGGCATCGGAACACTCACGGACGTAGAAGCCCGTTTGAAAAAGATTGCTGAAGTGCGGGCCACGCCAGATTTCGAACCCTTGGCCGCTAGCTTCAAGCGAATCAATAACATCCTTAAGCAAGCAAACTTCGCGCCCGGAATTCTTGAGATTGGACTTTTAGAGGCTGGACCGGAACAGGAACTCTATAACGCATTCTGGGACAAGGACTTCAGTAATTTGGAAGGCATTGCCTCCTTGCGCCCCGTCGTCGACAAGTTCTTTGACAAAGTCATGGTCAATGTGCCGGATGAGAAACTCCGCGCTAACCGATTGACTTTATTGCATAATCTTTTAATCAAGTTTTCCACGATCGCCGATTTTTCGGAGATCGTTACTTCAGGAGACCAAAAATGAAAAACTACGTGTTTAACTTCGGCGGAGGTAAAGCCGACGGCGATGGGAAGATGAAAGATGTTTTGGGCGGGAAGGGCGCCGGCTTGGCTGAAATGTCGAAGGCGGGCGTGCCTGTTCCTCCTGGATTCACGATCTCGACTGAAGTCTGTAACATATACTTCCAGAACGGGAATTCGGTTCCCACCGAGATCAACGACCAGGTTCTGAAGGCGCTCACCAAGCTCGAAAAACAGATCGGCAAAAAACTTGGCGACCCAAAAAATCCGCTGCTCGTCAGCGTTCGTTCCGGCGCGAAATTCTCCATGCCGGGCATGATGAACACGATTCTTAACTTAGGTTTGAATGATGCAACTACGGAGGGTCTGGCGCTGCTCACCAGCAATCCGAGGTTCGCCTACGACTCCTATCGCCGTTTTATTCAGATGTTTGGCGAAGTCGCGCTCGATATTCACATGGAGAAATTCGACGATATCTTCGACGCCCGTAAACATAAAGCCAAAGTCAAATCCGACACCGATTTATCCGCTGACGATTTGAAGGCAATTATCGTCGATTATAAGAAACTCGTTGAAAAAGAAACGAAAAAGCCGTTCCCGCAGGACGCGCATGAACAGCTTGCAATGTCCCGCGATGCCGTGTTTCGCTCCTGGTGGAACCCTAAGGCCAAGTATTACCGTACGATGGAAAAGATCCCCGATGAAATCGGTACCGCCGCGAATGTACAGGCGATGGTCTACGGAAACTTAGGTGACACCTCAGCTACCGGAGTCGGTTTCACCCGCGATCCCGCTACCGGCGAGAATACCTTCTACGGCGAATTTCTGGTCAATGCGCAGGGCGAAGATGTGGTCGCCGGGATTCGTACGCCGGAGCCGATTACCGATCTCGAAAAGATCATGCCGGCCGCCTACGCCCAGTTGCGCGAGATTACTTCGAGCCTCGAAAAGCATTATCGGGACATGCAGGATTTTGAGTTCACCATCGAAGACAACAAGCTCTATATGTTGCAGACACGCAACGGAAAACGCACCGGTCCCGCGGCCGTTCGCGTTGCAGTGGAGATGGTGGCGGAAGGCCTCATCGATAAGAAGGAAGCCGTGCTGCGCGTGCAGCCGCAACAGCTCGATCAGTTGCTCCATCCCGTGTTCGACAACGCGTCGCTGAAAGCGCTAAAGCTTGTAGCCAATGGAATTGCAGCATCGCCCGGAGCCGCTGTGGGTCGTGCGGCCTTCTCGGCCGACGATGCGGTGGAGCTGGCAAAAAACGGTCCGGTAATTCTGGTCCGCAAAGAAACCACTCCCGATGATATTCACGGCATGGACGTGGCGAAGGGCATTCTGACCGCGGTCGGTGGCAAGTCGAGCCACGCCGCCGTGGTTGCTCGCGGAATGGGCCGGCCGTGCGTGGTGGGCGCAGGCACTCTCGCGATTTCAGAACGGAATAAACAATTCACGACAACTGTTGCGGGCAAGGCAGTTACGGTGAAAGAAGGCGACTGGATTTCACTCGACGGCACCACCGCCAATGTCTATTTAGGGAAGGCCACCACCAACGATCCCGATCCGAATTCGTCTTATTTCGGCCAATTAATGAAATGGGCCGATGAATTCCGGGGAAAATTCGGTGTCCGCGCGAATGCCGATATTCCTCGCGACGCAAAAGCCGCTCGCTTATTCGGCGCGGAAGGAATTGGGCTGTGCCGCACGGAACACATGTTCTTCGCCGAAGACCGGATTCCGCATGTGCAAGCCATGATTCTGGCTCGCGACGAAAAGACGCGCCGGCAAGCTCTCAAAAAGCTGCTGCCCATGCAAAAGGCTGATTTTGTTGGCCTTTTCAAGGCGATGGATGGGTTTCCGGTGGTCATTCGAACCCTCGATCCTCCGCTTCATGAGTTTTTGCCGAAGCGCGAAGACCTGATGGTCGACCAGGTTCGTCTGCCGCACGCCGATGCGAAGACCAAGAAAGAGATGTCCGAGAAATATCGCATTCCGGTGGGAGAGTTGAAGAAGAGGCTGCCGGAATTGCTGCATCGTGTTGAAGAATTACATGAATTCAACCCGATGCTGGGTCATCGCGGCTGCCGTTTGGGAATTACTTATCCGGAAATCACGGAAATGCAGGCCCGCGCGATTTTCGAGGCGGCGGCGCAGGTCGCAAAACGCGGCGTGAAGGTGCTGCCCGAAGTGATGATTCCTCTGATTGGGAGCGCCAAAGAGCTTGAGAATCAGAAGGCTATCGTTGACAAAGTTGCCAAGGAAGTTCTGGAAAAAGCGGGCGTGCCGGGCCTAATTTATATGGTCGGCACGATGATCGAGATTCCGCGCGCGGCCATTACGGCGGATAAAGTTGCTCAATTCGCGGAGTTTTTCAGCTTCGGAACCAACGACTTGACGCAGACGACGATGGGCCTTTCCCGCGACGATTATACGAAGTTTTCGCGCGAGTATGAGAACCTGAAAATCTTCACCGCCGATCCGTTCGCCGCGATCGACCAGGAAGGCGTGGGCAAGCTGATCGAAATGGCGATCAAGTTGGGCCGCAAGACCAAGCCTGACTTGGAGATCGGTATTTGCGGCGAGCACGGCGGCGAGCCCAGCTCGGTTGAATTTTGTTACCGGGTGGGGATGAATTACGTTTCGTGCTCTCCCTATCGAGTGCCGATCGCAAGATTGGCAGCCGCACAGGCGGCGATTTCGGGCGATAAAGGCGAGCGGAACCGGACGGCTTAATTGAAGGAAGGCCCTGCTCGACCAGCAGGGCCTTTTTTTATTTCAGATTTCTGTCAAAGAAATCGAGGATGCTCGAGTTCATCTGATCCTCGGCCGCGCCGCTGACACCGTGGGTCTTCTGCGAGTACAACATGTATTCAAATTGTTTCCCGGCATTCTGGAGCGCGTTGGTCATCTGTAGCGAATTCTGGAACAGCACATTATCGTCTTCGTAATTGTGGACCAGCATCAGCCGCGCTTTCAAATTCGCGGCTTTCGGAGGCAGCGCGGTGTTCTTGTAGGCGTCCACATTTTCCTTGGGCAGCCCCATGTAGCGCTCCGTGTAGATGGTGTCGTAATTCAACCAAGAAGTCACCGGCGCGCCTGAAATTCCGCATCGAAATACATCCGGAGCATTCAACAGCGCGTTGAGTGTCATGAAGCCTCCATAGCTCCAGCCATGAATGCCGATGCGGTTCTCATCGGCGAATCCCAAGGACACCAGATACTTCACGCCGGCCACTTGATCCGCCAATTCCACGGCGCCCAGATTGCGAAAAATCGCCGTCTCGAAGCGATGGCCCCGGCCCATGCCGCCGCGATTCTCACACTCCCAGACGACGTAGCCTTTGTGCGCGTAGACCTGATCCATGCCTACGCCGGGCCATCGATTCCCGACCGGCAGCATCACGCCCGGACCTCCGTAAACGCTCACGATCACCGGATACTTTTTGCCTGCCTGAAATCCCGCCGGCTTGATGATGCGTCCGTACAGCTCTGTTCCATCGGCACCCTTAAACTTTACGATCTCCGTCGGCAGAATCTCAAATTCGTCTGTCTGTTTCGTATTCGCCTCGCGATAGACGCCGAGCTCGGCTCCGTCTCCGGCGTGGAGTGTCGTCCTTGGCGGTGACTTCAACGTCGAATGGGAATCGAGATAGTAAGCGCCTCCAGGTCCCCCAGAAACACTGTGCACTCCCTCAGTTTTATCGAGCTGTTGCTTGCCGGAACCGTTGAACTTCACGCTGTACAGATGCTGCTCCAGCGGATTACCCTCGTCCGACGTATATAAAACCCGTTCGTCTTTCTCATTGACTGAGACAATGCCGCGCACCTCCCAATCTCCCTTGGTCAACTGCTTCGATTCCTTCCCGTCGTTCGAGTAAAGGTAAATGTGCCGGTAGCCGTCCTTCTCGCTGGTCCACAAAAATCTTTTCCCGTCCTTGAGAAACCGCACATCGCCGGCGAGATTGATCCAATAAGGATCCGCCTCTCTTAAAATCTCCGACGGCATGTTCGATTCGACGCCGATGGAAAACAATTCCAATCGATTCTGCACCCGGTTCATGCGCACCACGTAGACCCTGCGCGAATCCGGCATCCATCCCGCGCGCGCGATCAAATACGAATTGCGCGTATCGCCGACCTCCAGCCATCGCGTCACGCCTCCCGCTGCCGGAACCACACCGAAGTGCACGTCGGCATTATTCTCGCCCGCCTGCGGATACCGCTCCGGCTCATATTGGGCGCGCACGCCGAGAACATCTTCATGCGGCACGATGGGCTCCCGGCTGGTATCGAATTGCAGATACGCAATCGATTTCGAGTCGGGCGACCACCAGTACGCGGTCGACAATTCCAGCTCTTCCGGATACACCCAGTCGAGCTCGCCATTGAGCAGCGTCTCCGACCCATCATGCGTCAGACGAGTCTCCTTGCCGCTCGCGATCTCCATCGTATATAGGTCCGAAGCCCTGCGAAATGAGACCATCTTGCCATCGGGCGAAAGCTTCGCATCCTCCTCCGCCTCCGCCGTTTTCGTCAATTGCTGCCACTTACCCGTGTCCACATGAATGAGGAATAAATCGCCGCCCGTTGAATAGAGCAGCTCTTTCCCGGACGCGGAAAACTCCACGCCGCCCGACTCCACGTATCGATTCGTCCAGCCGTACGCCCCTTCTTCGGGACCCTTTACCGCAGCCTCATCCAGCTTGTCGATCGATACCAATTCCCGAGACGTCTTCGTCGCCGGATCATAAATTCTCAGCGATTGACCGCGTTGGAATAGGAACGTTTTCCCGTCCGGAGCCCAGGTGGGCGGCCCGTCTCCTTCATACTTGATCGCCTTCAGCGATTCCAGCGTCACCGGTTTTTTCTGCGCGAAAACCGGCAGGACCAGCAGGGTTAAAAATATGATTCGTCTCGACATCGTATATTGAATAACTGTGAAGATAACATTTTGGGGCGCCGCACGAACTGTAACCGGCTCCATGCACCACGTAGAAACAGGCGGCAAGAATTTCCTTCTCGATTGCGGCTTATATCAAGGAAGACGCCAGGAAGCGTTCGATCGTAACAGCCATTTTCCCTTCCCCGCGTCCTCCATCGATTCCGTGATTCTCTCTCACGCGCACATGGACCACTCCGGCAATCTGCCGACTCTGGTCCGCAACGGATTCGCCGGCCCGATCTACACCACGTCCGCGACCATCGACCTCTGCCTCGCCATGCTGGCCGATTCCGCGCACATTCAGCAATCCGATGCCGAGTTCTGCAATAAGCGCCGCGGCCATCGCAAATCGAGAGGGCTTGACGATCGCGAGTGCGCTCCTCTTTATACCCTCGACGACGCCATGCACACCTATCCGCTGTTTCATCCCGTGCCATTGGGCGAGCGCAAAGAAGTCTCTGGCGCGCTGGCCTATCGCACTTACGACGCAGGCCACATGCTGGGTTCGACGGCGATGATCATCGAAGCCGACGGCGTGCGGCTGACATTTTCAGGAGACGTGGGCCGCGTTGGAATCCCCATCATTCGCGACCCGCAGCCGCTCGACGCCTCCGATTATCTGATCATGGAAAGCACTTATGGCGACCGCCTGCACGCACCCATCGGCCATGCCGAAGACAAACTCGCCGACGTGGTGAATCGCACCGCGGCCCGCGGCGGAAAGATCGTCGTCCCCTGCTTCGCTGTCGGTCGCACGCAGCAAGTGGTGCTGATGCTCCACAATCTGATGGAGGCGAAACGCATCCCTTCGATCCCGATGTTCGTCGATAGCCCTCTGGCTATTAAGGTCACTGAAGTCTATCGCCACCATCCGGAGACGTTCGATGCCGAAGCGCAAAAGTACCTTGACCGGCATGAGGATCCCTTCGGCTTCGCACGCCTCACCTATGTCCGCGAGGCCAGCGAATCGAAAAAGCTGAACGATCTTCACGGACCCGTCATCATCCTCGCGTCCTCCGGCATGATGGAGGCGGGCCGCGTCCTGCATCATCTCCGCAACAATATCGAGGACCCGCGCAATACGATTCTCATCACCGGATTTCAGGCTCCCTACACACTGGGGCGCAAGATTCTGGACCATCAGCCGGAGGTCCCGATTTTCGGCGAGCCGATGACGCTGCGCGCCGAAGTAGTCTCCTTAGAAGAGCTTTCCGGCCACGCCGACCAACACGAATTAATCGAATGGATGCGCCCGTTCGCGAAGGGATTGAAGAAGGTGTTCCTGGTACACGGCGAACCCGGTCCAGGCGCGACACTGGCCGCCTTAATTACGAAAGAATACGGAATCGAAGCCTATATGCCCGCGCGCGGCGAGTCGGTCTCGATCCCGTAACGCTATTTCGCGTTATCGATCTTCTCTATTACCATGGCGTTTGTGCCGCCCTGTTTATAGATCTTCCCCGACACGGTGACGCGCTTCCCGGCAAACGGCATGAGCCGTTCATTCTGCCCATCGGCCGGCATCGAGTCTGCGATCGGCAGATAAATGGTGCCGTTGTCGAGCAAAAGTACCAGCGGCGATCCCTTCTTCGCGCAAGCCACCGCGCAATCCGCGCTGATGGGCTTCTTCAACCCCTTCGTAATCGCGCAAGCCGAGTCGAGCACCCAACCGGTGACGGTCTTCTCTTCAGCCGCAAATCCAGACACGCTCAAAAGGACAGTAAGGATCGCCAAACGTTGCTTCATGGCCCACAATTGTACACGAACTGTTCATTTAGGCGATAGCAGAAATATATTAGGCCTGGGGTGGCGCGATAGTAGGAATATATTTAGCTGGCCCAGGCTTTCGTTGGAACAGTCCGGCGCCGGGCAAGTAGCAGGCCGATCCAGCAGCTCACCGGCCAGGTAAGCAGCCAGGACAGCCAATACCAGTGCGGCCAGCCTTTGCTCCAGTTGGGAATAGTCGCGCCGAGGCCCATCACTTCCCCGACGACAAAGAACCACAGCACATGCCGCGAAGCGTTTCCCGGAGCAAAGCGGGCGCAGAGCCACGCACAGAGAATCGAGATGCCGACAAAGAATGTCGTGCTCGCGGTGAGGGCGGCGTCGGAGGGGACGCGGTCCTTCACGAAATCGCCCGGAAAGAGGCGCGATAGCAACGGGTCCGTTGCCAGTACAAGAATTACCGAGAGCAGATAGCTGCCGGCGACGACAAGGATAGACTTAATCATCCGTTACACCCCCAGGTATTTTATAACGGAAATCCTGAAAAATGTCCTCCTGAAAGTATCGGCCAACCGGCTCTCTTTTCTGCTATAGGCAAGGAGCCAAGAGACGGACAAACTGACCACACGCAGGCATCCTTGTGGGGCAGGTTGCCCAACCTGCGGACCGATTGTCAATCGGTCCATCCGGGCACAGCCCGGACATCCGGCACGTTACTGGAAAACCGGGTAGGGCTTTCGTCCGTCCCGCCTCGCCTGCTCGCCGCGCCCAGCAGGGAGCAGTGACAGCGACGCAGATTTTATTTCTCCTTTCTTTTCAATCGCCCTCGCAACTGGGAGCGAAAACGAGCACGACGCACCGGCAATTAGTAGACGTGGACCTAAACAATCTTGCCTTCTATGCGACGAGGGATGGTTAGAGAGTCGCTACGGAATGGAGTATTGCAGAAACTGCGGCTATATTGGATCGGACGAGCTAATCCCTCGCCGAGAAGTGAGCAATACAGCGAAACAGAAGAAAAAGGGTAAAGTTCGGTTCTCCTCTCCGGGGGGAACGGCGACGAGAAGAGGAGGATAGAGGCGTTTTCCGCGGACCATCTCGGGCCCTAATACAATTTGATTTAGGAAGCCGATGAGTAAAATCGAGCAAATCGAGTTCGCAGTCAAAGAACTATCCACCGCAGAACTCTCCGCTTTTCGAGCCTGGTTTTCCGAGTTCGATGCCGACGCTTGGGATCGCCAATTCGAAGCGGACGTCAAATCCGGAAAGATAGACGCGCTAGTAGAGCGCGCCCTACGCGACCACTCCTCCGGCCGGTCGACCGACCTTAACGCCTCCTAGATCCCCGTCGGCTTCTCGCACAACAACTCCAAGAACGCCTGCGCTACTGGATAAAATCTTTTCTTCTTCCTGTGAATAATCCCTAGCGGGCGATACAGCTCCGGAGCTGCGATTGGGATTGCTACCAGGCGGCCTTGCGCGATGTCGTCGTTCATGATCCGCGCCGGCATGATACTCACGCCCACCCGATGCGTCACTGCTTCTTTAATCATCTGGATATTATCGAAATGAAGCGTGACATTTACTTTAATTCCCTGCCCGCTTAAAAAGCGGTCGATCTCACGCGCAATCGGCAGATCGTCGTCGAACCCGATAAAATCGATCCCTTGTAAATCCTTCGGCGCAAGCGCGCCCTCGCCCTGTGCCAAAGGGTGAAACGGCGACGATGCCACCACCATTTCCTCCTGCCTCCACGGAATCACCGTGATCTCGCGGCTCGGCTCCGGATAGCTCACCAACCCTAAATCCGCCGCGTCCGACAGCACCGACGAATACACTTTCTCCGGTCGCAGATACTCGACCTCTAACTTCGCCTCCGGCCGCCGCCTGCTGAATTCCTGCTCCAGTTGCACCATCTCGCTCAACCCCACGGAGTAAATGGACGCCACTCGCACCGTCCCCTCCACCTCCTGCTTCATGCGGTCCAGCGCGACGTGAAACTCCTCCCGTCGGCGCAGCACATCGCGGCAAAAATCGACATAAAGTTGACCCGCCGCCGTCACCGCCAACGGTCTGGTGGAGCGGTCCAGCAGCTCGATTCCCAAATCCTGCTCCAATTCCTGAACCTGCTGGCTGGCTGCGCTCTGGCTAATCGCATTGAGCGTCGCCCCTTTGCTAAAACTCCGCGTTTGTGCGATATCCCGAAACAATTTCAGGCTTTCGTGTGCCATTGACTCTATCATACAATCAGGAACACTAATATTGCAACCATGTAAATCCTGTTGACGTGATACTGCGGATCGTGTAATGTAAAGCATGGAATACCCTCCAGGTCGTCAGGGACTCTACGACCCACGCCACGAACACGACGCGTGCGGGATGGGTTTCGTCGTTAATCTCAATGGCGAGAAGACGCACGAAATCATCCGCAAGGGCATCGAAATCCTCATTAATTTGACCCATCGCGGAGCTTGCGGCTGCGACCCGGAGACCGGCGACGGAGCCGGAATCCTAATTCAAATCCCTCACGAATTCTTCGTCCGCGAATGCGCTGCACTCGGATTTTCTCTGCCGGAGCCGGGAAGTTACGGCATCGGCATGATGTTCCTGCCGGTCGAAAAACAGCAGCGCCTGATCTGCGAAGGCATCGTCGAAAGAATCGCTCGCGAAGAAGGTTTAACGGTTCTCGGTTGGCGCGATACGCCGATCGATGGCGACGCAATCGGCCGCGAGGCCCGCGCCACGCAGCCGTACATCGAGCAGATATTTCTTGGCGGCGCCGAGGGCTGGACGCAGGATCAACTGGAGCGAAAACTGTACGTCGTGCGCCGACGCGCCGAAGCCGCGGTGGCCGCGCTCGACATCCGCGAGAAGTCGTTTTTCTACGTGCCGTCGCTCTCCTCGCGCACCATCGTATATAAAGGATTGCTCCTCGCCCCGCAGATCGCCGAATTTTACGGCGAATTGAAAGACCCGTCCACTCGTAGCGCGCTCTGCCTGGTCCACCAGCGATTTTCCACCAACACGTTTCCCACTTGGCCCCTGGCGCATCCCTATCGCTACATCTGCCATAACGGCGAGATTAATACTGTCCGCGGCAATGTGAACTGGATGAACGCGCGAGAGTCCGTGCTCGCGTCCGATCAGTTCGGCGACGATATCAAGAAAATTTTCCCCGTCATTCAGCCCGGCAATAGCGACACCGGCTCGCTCGATAACGCGGTCGAGATGCTCACCCTCGCCGGCCGCAGTTTGCCCCACGTCATGGCGATGCTGATCCCCGAAGCTTGGGATGCCGATTCGACCATGCACGAAGAAAAGCGCGCCTTCTACGAATATCACGCCTCGCTGATGGAGCCTTGGGATGGCCCCGCCGCCGTCGCCTTCACCGATGGAAAATGGCTTGGCGCGACGCTCGATCGCAACGGCCTGCGCCCCGCGCGCTATCTCGTCACCAAGGATCATCAGTTGATTCTGGCGTCCGAAACCGGAGTGCTCCCCGTGAAGCCGGAGGACGTCGAATATAAGGGCCGTCTCCAGCCCGGAAAAATGCTGCTGGTGAATCTGGAAGAAGGCCGTATCGTCCCTGATGAGGAGATCAAGCATGCTCTCGCCACGCGCCGGCCCTATCATTCCTGGCTGGAAGAGCATCAGATCATGCTCGATGAGCTGCCGGAGCCTCCGCGCGTTTATGGCTTCGATCCGAAAACCCTCGTCCAGCGCCAGCGAGCCTTCGGCTACACCGAAGAAGACCTGCGCTTGCTGATCACGCCCATGGCGGCGAATGGCGAAGAACCGGTCGGCTCCATGGGCACGGACACGCCGCTGGCATGCCTTTCGGACAAACCGCAAACGTTGTTCCATTACTTTAAACAGCTCTTCGCGCAGGTGACCAATCCGGCTATCGACCCCATCCGCGAGCAGCTTGTCATGTCGCTCACCAGCTACATCGGCACGGAGCGAAACATTTTAGAGGAGACTCCGCAGCACTGCCATACGCTAAAGCTGCCGCATCCGATACTGACCAATCTCGATCTCGAAAAGCTGCGCCGCGTGAGTTGGGGCGATTTTCTCGCGACTACTCTTTCTGCTGTTTTTCCAGCATCCGGTGGCGCAAAGGAATTGGAGCGCGCCCTCGATGGTCTGTGCCGCCGCGCCTCGCTCGCCATCCGCGACGGCTATCGTCTGCTGATTTTATCCGACCGCGGAGTCGACGAAGAATACGCGCCCATCCCAAGCCTGCTCGCTCTGACCGCCGTCCACAATCATTTGGTTCGCGAACGCACGCGCACCCAAGTCGCCCTGATTATCGAATCCGGAGAGCCTCGCGAAGTGCACCATTTCGCCATGCTGATCGGCTATGGAGCCAGCGCAATTAACCCCTATTTAGCTATCGAGACCATCGAAAACAGCGTACAAAATGGCGTTTTAAGCTCGATTAAGCTCGATTACGCGCTCAAAAACTACAAGAAATCAATCAATAAGGGCCTTCTCAAGGTCTTCTCCAAAATGGGCATTTCTACCCTGCAAAGCTATCGAGGGGCCCAGATCTTCGAAGCTCTTGGCTTGAGTAAATCATTGATAGATAAATACTTCACTGGCACCGCGTCGAGGATCGAAGGAGTCGGCCTGGAAGTTCTAGCCGAAGAAGCCCGTTTAAAGCACGAATACGCCTATAAACCGATCACCGAATCGGAAACCGAGCTGGATTTAGGTGGAAACTATCAATTTAGAGTCAACGGCGAATATCATTTATTAAATCCTCAAACCGTTTCCAAGCTCCAGCACGCGGTAAAAGACCAGCGTTATGAGACATTTCAAGAATACGCCGCGCTGATCGACCGCCAAAATCGCGAACTCTGCACCTTGCGCGGCCTGATGGAGCTGCGCTCAGCGGCAAAACCCCTTTCTCTTGAACAAGTTGAGCCAGCCAGCGAAATAGTAAAGCGATTCGCAACCGGCGCGATGTCATTCGGGTCAATTAGCGCCGAAGCACATGAGACTTTAGCGATTGCCATGAACAGGATAGGAGGAAAATCCAACACCGGCGAAGGCGGAGAAGACGAAGCCCGTTATAAGGACGACCGGCGCTCCGCGATCAAGCAGGTGGCCTCGGGACGATTCGGCGTAACCGCCAATTACATGGTGAATGCCGACGATCTGCAAATCAAAATCGCGCAAGGAGCAAAGCCTGGAGAAGGCGGGCAGTTGCCGGGGCATAAGGTGGATGAGACCATTGCGCGAGTGCGCCATTCGATTCCGGGGGTGCCTCTGATTTCGCCGCCGCCGCATCACGATATTTATTCGATTGAGGATTTGGCGCAGCTCATTTACGATTTGAAAAACGTCAATCCGAAGGCTCGCATTTCGGTAAAACTGGTGGCCGAGGTGGGCGTGGGAACCGTCGCGGCGGGGGTCGCGAAGGCGCATGCGGATGTGGTGTTGATCAGCGGACACGACGGAGGAACCGGGGCATCGCCGCTAACTTCTTTGAAGCATGCGGGGATTCCGTGGGAGCTTGGGCTCGCCGAAACGCAGCAGGTTCTGGTGTTGAACGATCTGCGCAGCCGCATTATTGTACAGACGGATGGCAAGCTGCAAACGGGCCGCGATGTGGCGATCGCCGCGTTACTGGGAGCGGAAGAGTTTGGATTTTCCACCGCGCCTCTGGTGGCGCTGGGCTGCATCATGATGCGCAAATGCCACCTGAATACGTGCCCGGTCGGCATTGCGACGCAGGATCCGGTGCTGCGCAAGAAGTTCAAAGGCACTCCCGAAGACGTCATCAACTTTTTCTTCTTCATCGCCGAACAGTTGCGCGAGCACATGGCCAGGATGGGCTTCCGGCGCCTCGATGACATGATCGGACGGGCTGACATGATCGAAATGCGGCCGGCGGTGGATCACTGGAAAGCCAAGGGGCTCGATTTTTCGCAGATCCTTTTCAATCCGCAGGTGCCCGCGCGGGTGGGCCGGCGATGTACCGTCGCGCAGGATCACGGTTTAGATCAGGCTCTGGATGCGAAGCTGATCGGCTATGCGAAGGATGCGATTGAGAAAGGCACGCCGGTCGAGTTTAAGCTCCCTATTCGCAATGTGGATCGCACGGTGGGCGCGATGTTATCGGGCGAAATCGCGCGCAAGTATGGATCGAAGGGGCTGGAAGCGGGCACGATTCATTTCTCCTTCACGGGTTCGGCGGGACAGAGCTTCGGCGCGTTTCTGACTGCGGGTGTGACGCTTGAACTGGAAGGCGACGCCAACGATTACGTCGGCAAAGGGCTTTCGGGTGGGAAGATTATTGTCTATCCGCCGCGCACGTCCACATTTTTGCCGGAGAACAACATTCTGATCGGCAACGTGGTTTTGTATGGAGCCACTTCGGGCGAAACGTTCTTCAACGGGCGCGCGGGGGAACGGTTCGCGGTTCGCAATTCCGGCGCGACCGCGGTGGTCGAAGGGGTGGGCGATCACGGCTGCGAGTACATGACCAAGGGCCTGGTGATCTGCTTGAGCGATACCGGCAGGAATTTCGCGGCGGGGATGACGGGCGGATTCGCCTACGTGCTCGATGAAAATGGTGAGTTCCAAAAGACGCGCTGCAATCGCGAAAGCGTCGATCTGGAACGGGTGGACGATGCCGCGGACATTGAAACTTTGCGCTACTGGATCGCACGTCATGCCGAGGAGACGGGCAGTCCGCGCGCGAATTGGATCTTAGACAAGTGGCACTTCATGCAGCCGAAATTTGTGAAGGTTTTTCCGCATGAATACAGGCGAGTACTCGGTGTTCCGCGGGAGAAGGCGGTGACGCATGGGTAAGGTCACGGGATTTCTTGAATACGAGCGCGAGGTTCCCACGCGGCGTCCGGTGGAGGAGCGCGTCAACGACTACTTCGAGATTTATCAGGACTTCGACGACGCGAAGGTCGAGACGCAGGCCGCGCGCTGCATGGATTGCGGCGTGCCTTTCTGCAACACCGGCTGCCCTCTGAACAACCTGATTCCCGATTGGAACGACCTGGTTTATCGCGACCGCTGGCGCGAAGCGGTGCGCACTTTGCACGCCACCAATAATTTTCCGGAGTTCACGGGACGCATCTGCCCGGCACCCTGCGAAGCCGCGTGCGTGCTGGGCATCAACGCGCCTCCGGTGACGATTAAAGTGATCGAACGCACGATCATCGATCATGCGTGGGAGCAAGGCTGGATTCATCCGGAGCCTCCGCAGAAGCGCACGGGAAAACGCGTGGCGGTGGTCGGTTCAGGTCCGGCGGGACTGGCCTCGGCGCAGCAACTGGCGCGAGCGGGACACGGCGTGATGGTGTTTGAAAAAGCCGATCGCATCGGCGGCCTGCTACGCTACGGCATTCCCGATTTCAAGATGGAGAAGCGCTGGATCGACCGGCGAGTGGAACAAATGTTGGCTGAAGGCGTGGAGTTCGTGACCAACTCGAATGTTCACACGGACGACCTGCGGGAGTTTGATGCGCTGGTGCTGGCGATGGGCGCGGAGCAGCCTCGCGATATGTTGATCGAGGGTCGGCAATTGCGCGGCATCCATTTCGCAATGGATTTTCTGCCGCAGCAGAACCGGCGCGTGGCGGGCGATCAGGTGGACGCGTCGACGGTGATTCTCGCTACCGGCAAGCGCGTGATCATTATTGGAGGAGGCGATACGGGCGCCGATTGCCTGGGCACTTCACATCGCCAAAAAGCGGCGTCGGTGAAGCAGCTTGAGATTATGCCAATGCCTCCGGAGAATCGCGCGGCGTCGACGCCTTGGCCTTTGTGGCCTTTGCAATTGCGGGTCGAGAGTTCGCATGAAGAAGGCGGGGAGCGGCACTGGTCGGCGTCGACGACGAAGTTCACGGGAGACGACGCGGGCAATGTGAAGCAGCTTCACTTGAAGAAGCTCGATACCGGAGAAGAGGTCGTATTGGACGCGGATCTGGTGCTGCTGGCAATGGGTTTCACGGGTCCAATGCGCGCGGGGTTGCTGGAAGAGACCGGCGTGAAGCTGGATGCGCGGGGGAATATTGAGACCACGGATTACGCGACGTCGGTGCCAGGAGTTTTCGCGGCGGGGGATGCTCGGAGAGGGCAGTCGTTAGTGGTGTGGGCGATCGCGGAGGGGCGGAAGGCGGCAGAGGCGGTGGGACGGTATTTGGGGGAATAAAGGCCCACTAAGCGGTTGCGGCGTGAGTCATGCTAGTGTTTTGATTGGTAGATCTACTTGCCGGGTCAGCCTGGGATAGCTACTGTCCGTAAGACATTAATTAAAGAGCCATGTATGGCATCAAAGAGAGATTCTCTGTCCGACAAAGTTGACAGAGTGCAGAAGTCCATCCAGCAATTCCCCGCCGTCGCATCCAGCCTTAATACGGCTACCGACCAATTAGGAAAGTCCGTAGGCCAGCTTGATGCCGTCCTGAAAAAATTCAGTCTCGGCATTCCGACTTGGGTTTCCTTCAATCGTCAGAGCGATGACAACGCCGATTGGTACTACAGCGAGGAACTTGGCTACGCCAAGATTGGCGGCAAATGGGGCGTTGCAGTAAGGACTGTCGAATACAATCCAGGCCGTAGAGACAATGACGTAGCGGAATGGCTGTTCAGTGAGGCTCCTCGACTTCTACGAGTGCAGGCGATCGAGAAAATTCCTGAGCTTCTTCAGGCAATGCTTGAGAGCGCGGGCGATATGTCGAAACGGATCGCCGAGAAGGCTGAGGAGGTTGACGCTCTTGCTGCGGGAATCAATTCGGTAATAGACCAGGTGGCGAACCCAAGCTCGACGCTCCAGGAAAGTCTCATTCGCTACGCCGAGAACGTCGCCGTGTCAGGCGACAACTCGCTTCAAGGAAATCCCAATCCTTACGCTGGGAAAACTGCGGCGGCTCCCCCTGGCAACCTATTCCGGAGCCCGGGCGGCATGAAAGCGCGGAAGTGAAATGCGAGAAACAATTCTCGGCCGGGTCCTGCGGGGTACCGCAGACTCTAACATTCGCTTCGACGATTTGCGAAGCCTTCTGGCGTCGTTCAACTTCTCTGAGCGCGTAAGAGGCAGTCACCACATCTTCACCCGATCAGGGGTTGAGGAAATCCTTAACATCCAGCCGCTCGGGTCGCTCGCGAAGGCGTATCAAGTCAAGCAGGTACGAAAGGTCATCGTTCGGTATAGACTAGTAAAGGAATGACCAAGTACGAGACCATCCTCTACTGGAGCGACGAAGATCAGTCGTTCATCGCTGAAGTCCCTGAGCTCGCCGGGTGCGCTGCTGACGGGGCGACTCGACTCGAAGCGCTGGCTAATGTCGAGGTCGTTATCGATGAGTGGATTGAGACGGCGAAGGAACTGGGGCACGCGATTCCTGAGCCTAAGGGGCGGTTGCTGTTCGCATAGAAGCCGACTGAAAGTCGGCTGCCGCCAAGATTGGCCGCCCTACAAAACAGGGGCGACGATTGGCAATCGACGCGCAGGATGCCATCCTGCCCACAATTCTGAGAGGCTCATCGACCCTACAAGGCCAACATCCTCTGCTGAAGTCTCGGTCCGGCTGCCGCCAAGATTTGGCGGATCCACCCGGTTCTGACGCGCTACTCTAAACGGCAAACGCGTCCAGCCGTGCCGCGTCGATTTCGGCCGCGGCAATCGACACTCTCGAAAATACCTTCGAAGACTCCGCTCCCTGCGGTGACGGCTCGGTAGGGGTCCGGAAAGGGCGGGCGTTTCGTCGCTATCGCTGGCAGCGCATGGCGCCGCCCCACAAGGGCATGCTCATTTTTTTATGGGCTCGAGGGCCACTTCTTTAAAGAAGACGATATCGTTGTCGCTGTGGTTTTGCAGGCCGATGTAGCCGAAAATGGGGCGCAGGCCACGTTTCGGCTCGAAGGTGAACTGCTGGGCGGGGACGGGATCGCCCTCGGTGTAGTCGGTGACTTTCACGCCGTTGAGCATGACGATGGTATGCGGGCCGTCGAGCGTGATATCCATGGTGTTCCACTGCGGGCCGGGCTTCCAGGCTTTGGCCAGCGGCTTGGTGAGGGAGTAGAGCATGCCGGTCGAATGAGTCTCATCCTCAGGCGGATTGGAGCGCTCGGGATGATTGTCGATTTGCACTTCATAGCCGTAGTGGACGGGCATCCATTCCTCGCGCGGCTCGACCGGAATGCGGATGAAGACGCCGGAGTTGTCATTTTCGTCGCGCATGCGGTAGACCACGTGGACGCGGCAATTGCCGATGGGGCCGCCGGTCCAGTAGAGCAGGCCCATGCCGCCATGAGTGTGAATCAAGCCGTCCTCGACGGTCATATTGCCGGGGCCGACATGCTTCCAATCGTCAAGATCCTTGCCGTTGAAAATCTGGGTCCAATGAGTGGGATCGCCTTTACACGCGTTGGGAGGGTCGGCGGCGAAGGAGATGGCAGCAAGGAAGAGAGGGAGGGGGATTCGCAACATATTCATCGCTTTCATCGCTGATCTTATCACCGCTGGTGGTTGATTAGCGGCGTGTGCTCCACACAAGGCTATCGACCTTCGTCGATAACCTCGATCGCATTCACTAAGGCGTAATTTTCACTGGGCATCATCGAGATGACGAGCTTTCCCTGTGGATTCGGGCGGAGATTGTGGTAGGTCCGTTCCAAGGCGCGGTCCGAGCCGCCAGCTTCCTTAAAAATATCCAAATTATGGGCCAGCATCTGCGCATTTGCCACAATATCGAACCTGCGGTTCCCCACCCCGCCGCCGTCCGGTTTGCCTGGTCCGAACCAGCCTTCGGAGAATTTCATCGTGAGCGAATAGGAGCCTGACGCCACCGGTATGGTGTAAGTCAGATTGCCGTAACGCTCGCCTCGATATAACTCTGGATCATCGGTCCCGCTGACGAGCCGGGTGCGCAAAATCACTTGGCCGCCGCGGTAATATCGATCGGGCATCCACAGATTACCCTTCTTATCGGTGTAGGACTGGTCGCGCATTCCGATGCGAATCGGCCGCAGACGGCCGGGAAGGCCGGGCACGATTTCAATCGCGTTGACGAAAGCATCGCGAACCTTGTGAGTGAAACGCAAGTGAAGCTTGCCATCGGCGGCAGGGGAAATGTCCTTGAAAATGCGCTCGTCGGCAACGCTGGCGCCATGCGCGTCCGAAATGACATCGAAAAGGTCGAGCAGCCGCTTGTCGTTGGCATCGACCTGGAACATCCGGCTGGCCTCGCCGCCTCCGCCCGGGTTGTGCTCCCCGTAAACCGTTTCAGCGAAGTGAAGATGCAGTTCATAGACTCCCGGCTTGAGGGGAATATCGTATTGAAAATCTCCTTCGCGGCAGGATTGATACATGTGCGAATCGCGGGTGCCTTCGACGAGATGCCCGGGCGAGGTGGACACCCAGCCACCGGTGAAGTAGCGATCCGGTTCCCAGGCGCGGCCTGACTGATCGGTGAAAGGCCCCTCGGTCGCTCCGGCCAGGATGCGGATTTCGTTGCCTTCCGCCAAAGGAATATAAGGAGCGGCGATCGCAACGGACCGCGAAGGGGGCCGCGTGGCGAGATAGATGATCGCGCCCGCGGCGATCAGGCCGGCGAGGAGCAGAATTGCCCTCCGGAAGAACTTCCGAGCGGGGAGCCGGGCGTCATTATTACTAGCAGCCAGATTACTAGCAGCCAGATTATTAGCAGCCAGATTATTTTTAGACAGATTATTGGCAACCCGTTGGCGATCGATTACGGCCGGCTCGACAATCACCAGCGGGGCGACGGCGACCATTTCCGTGCCCGGCTCCGCCTGTTGCGGTTCAACCACTTGAAATTGAGGCACATACTGGCCTGAAGGCAGGACAATCCGCAAGCGGTGAGAAGAACCCTGGCGGTCGTAATATTCGCTGAGCCGTTTCCGGAGGCGGTGCGCTTCCACGCGAACAATAGAGTCCCGCTTCTGATCGAAATCAGCCGGGCGGCCCAACGCTTCAACCGCGATATTGTACTCTTTGATCTGGTCGGCCTGACCCTCGAAATACTTGGTGCAGACGTAACTCAGCATCTGCGCCAGACCTGGCGCGCGGCTGAAAATCCCCGAAGCAAACACTGCTTCGAGTTCAGCCTTTTCTTCACGCAATTCCACCGTGGAAGGCATAGTTAAAATGTTGAAAAGAGAACGTCCCCAAACGCCCGCTTTTATGAAAACCTCGTGGTTTTTTAAAAGACCGCGTTCGAGTATAACCGATTAGGCCGATAACTTACAAGAGGCCTATTCGTTAGCGTTAACGGCGGCGTTAACCGTGTGGGAAAACGTGAGATGTAACTCCTCTAAGCGCTTCAAACGATTGCCATAGGCTCTAGGCTCAGAAGTTGAGGATTTCCTTTTAGAAATACAGCCAACTGCATTGTGACGTCCACTTCCACGTGCTGGGAAACTTCCAAAATGATGCCGTTTTGAATATAGTTTTTGAATCCTGATGCGTTCACCTCCAGCCGATAGGCGCCCACCGGAAGATCCGGGAGCTGATACCTTCCCGCTGCGTCTGTGACGGTCACATGCGGCTGCTGCGTAGCCAACTGGATCATCTTCACCTGCACGTTCGGGATCCCGGCACCGCTTTGGTCTCCAATATGTCCGTCGAGTTCAGCCACGGCGACAGTCTGCGCACGCGCATACGGCGATAACGCCAAACAGAACAAAATAAATAACTTGCGTGGATCTACCGAGATCATCGTTCACCCCTCGGGAAGCTATTTAACGAGACAGCACTAGGATGAAACTACGCTGATTTCACGGATCTGTCAAAAACAAATGACTTAATGTTATATTTAGCAAAACTCAACGATCATTCCGTGGATGCATCATGGATATTCGCCAATTAGAACTTTTTCTCGCCGTCATGGACAACACCGGCGTCACCCTGGCGGCCCAGAAGATGTACATCACTCCCGACGCGATCAGCCTGCAACCTGGGCATCATTTCTCTTCCCGTAACGCATGACCAGCTCCGAATCGTGCCGCTTTTCGAAGAGGAGTTGCTGGTGCTTCGGCCGTCTCATACGCGTGTGCGCGGAAGCCGCATTTTAAACGTGGGACTGGAGGAATTGGGCGCCGCGCCTTTTGTGCTCTATCCCAAACGCAGCAACATGCGGTCCATCATCGACCAGTTTTTTCGTGAGGCCGGACTCTCTCCGCGCGTCATTATGGAAGCCGACGATACCGAAGCGATCGAGAGCCTGGTCGAGTCTGGATTCGCCTACTCGATTCTGCCGGGCTCGGCGCTACAAGGCTCCAGCCGTTCTTTCCACGTGATGCGAGTCACCGGCCACACGCTGGTGCGCCGCCAGGCGCTGGCCATGGTTCGTACCGAGTATCCGCGCGCCCTCACCGAAGCCATCGCCGTGTTCCTCCAAAACGCCCTGTCCGGAAGCGTTCTGTAGAAAACTTAGACAACCCCGGGCCGACGCTTCCCGAAGCCGGTCGCCTCTTCGAACGCATGCGCCATCTGCAACACGCTGAAATCTTCTTGATTCCGGCCGACGATCTGCAACCCAACCGGTAAACCTTCCGCTGTGAAGCCGCCGGGTACGGAAGCCGCGGGATTCCCCGTCGCCGAAATATACCAGCAGGACTTCATCCAGTCGATATAGTTGTCGAACTTCACGCCCGCGATCTCCGTGGGATAAGGCGTGTTGATATCGAACGGCGGCGTCTGCGAGGTAGGCAGAACGAAGTATTCGTATTTATCGCCGAGGAACGCCTGAAAGCGGCGCCAGATCTGTCCGTGAGCGATCTCGGCCCTCGTAATGTCCCGCACCGTCAGCCGCAGCCCTTCCTCGATTTCGGCCTTCAGCGTGTCCTTAAAAGCATCCGGATGCTCGCGGAACTGCGCGCCATGCGCATTAGCTGAACTCCACGCGCGCAGGATACGAAAGCTGATCTCAGCCGGCGCGAAGTCCGGCTCCGCCTCTTCCACAATGCATCCCAGCGATTCGAATGTCCTGCGCTGCCCATCGACGATCGCACGCACGCGAGGGTCAAACGGGACGCCACCCAGGTCCTTGAACCATGCCACCCGCACGCCTTTAAAGCTGCGCCCGAGCGGCCGCGCGAATCGCTCTCCCGGTTCGTTGATGGATAAAGGCGCTCGTGAATCGGGACCTGTAATCGCGCTCAACGCCAGCGCCAGATCGGCCACCGAACGCCCCAGGCATCCCGAGGTGCTGAGGGTGGACCACGCGAACGGCGCCTTCGGGCTCGGCACGCGTCCGATCGAAGGCCGGAATCCGACCACGTTGCAGAACGACGCGGGATTGCGCAGGGATCCGCCGGTATCGGAGCCATCGGCAACCGGCGTCATCCCGCAAGCCAGCGCCACCGCCGCTCCGCCGGAAGATCCTCCGCAAGTTTTCGCCAGGTCGTAAGGATTGTGGGTTGCGCCGAAGACCTTATTGAACGTCTGCGATCCGGCTCCGAATTCCGGCGTGTTGGTCTTGCCGATAGTGATCGCGCCCGCGCGCCGCAGCCGTTCGACAATCAAATCGTCCTCAGCCGGAACGTAATCCTTATAGAGCAGCGATCCAAACGTTGTGCGAATGCCGCGAGTCTCGACCAGATCCTTGTGCGCCGCCGGCAACCCGTGCAACGGTCCCAGCGTTTCCTTGCGGGCCTGCCTCTCGTCGGCCTTGGCAGCCGCGGCGGCGGCCATTTCCGGAACCAGCGTCACCATGGCATTGACCTTCGGATTCACCCTCTCGATCAGCTCTAAATGCGCCGCCAGCGCCTCGCGCGCCGACAACTTCTTTGTGCGAATCAGCCGCGCCATTTCGACCGCGCTCATAAAACAAACGGAGTCGTCGGCAGTCCCTTCCACAAGGGGCGCAGCAGCCATCCCTAATAGCGCCTCGCGCCGCGTTGGATTCATAAAATGAGTGTACCCGTTCCCACACTCACCGTACGACCACGACCGTTTTACTGAATCAAACCCGCAATCAGCTTTGAAGGCGGATTCGGCAGCGGATTCACATTTAACGACGCATTCAACGTCATCTGCAACGCTCTCGAAATGATCTGCAAAGGTCCCGCCACTGTATCGCCAGACAGCACGCCGAGGATTGTCAGCCATGAACCTCGCGGCCCATAAATCGTGCCATACAAGTTCGTTCCCGCATTCCCCCCGTTTTGCGAAGCCATCAGAACCATCTCCTGCGATCCGGGGACTGACAGGATGTTGCTGCAAATCCCACCACAGCTCAGGTCGAGCAGCCCGTTGCTGGTGTATTTCAACGTCGTATTGGCGCGATCCTGCCAGATCAGCACCGGTGCGTAATTCGCGAGCGCGGCAGGCAGATTAGGACTGTTTTTATTGAGTCCGTGCAGCGTGATCTGCGGCTCCACGCCTGCCATCAGACCGGCTTGGACCTGGGGAAATGATAGCCCACTATTCGCAAGTGCGGACGACATCACCAGGCCCGGATATTGACCACTCGTGAAAATGAAGATCTCGCCGGCGTCGCTTGGCGTGCCGGTGGGCGTTCCGAGGATCGGCAGCGTCGCGTAGTAATTGCCCGGCGGCAATACCGTGGGCGCGCCCAATAGACTGCCGGCGATTAATCCACCCGGAACCGGATGATCGGGCAGACCGGTAGGCGCCGGCGGTTGAGGCAATCCGGCGAACGGGTCAGTGAAGTAATCGCCATCGGGAAACCCGTTCATCGGCACAGTGGTCCATTGATTCGCGCCGATCAAGTCCTGAAGCCCGCCATTGCCCATTAAATAGGTGAACGGCGAGGTGACGGTGGCCAATCCGGTAACCGTGCCGGGCCGCGATTGCCGGCAGCCCCAACCCGCTGGCATTTGATGACGACATATAAATCCCTCCGCCCGCATTCACGGTATTCAGCCCCAATGACAAAAAATCTTCTCCGCAGATCACACCGATATTCAGAGCCGAAACGAAACAATCGGACGAGCGATTCAGCAAATATAAGGACGCGTTCGCACTGTCCCGGGTGTAAACGTGATCAGTCACGAGGACGAAATGAGAGGAAGGTCGCTTTCTTCCCAGGACCCTCTTCCCAGGACTAGCGGATCGCGCCTCTAAGGTTAGATAAATAGATTGCGGGCATGATCCAAAGTGGCTGATCCGCCGTAAGGAAGGATAGGTAAAACAAACACGTGAGCTGCGATCGCCTTACTACCGAGGATTACGCATACTACGCGCTGGGTACTCTAGAGGATCCACAGCGATCTCAATTGCGCGCCCATCTTAGCACCCAGTGCGCGATCTGCCTTTTAGAAGCGAAAGAGGCGCTGGAATTCTGGTTCATTTTTGCGGCGTTGACGGAGCGCATGCAGGGCGGAGACTTTGCCGAACCGAGCCCGGAGCTAAGAGATAGAGTCATCAATATTGGCCGCGCCGTAAGCGGTCAGCGGGAAAAGATTCACTCTGCGCCGGTACGTACCTGGATGCGTATCGCGGCCGGAATCGTGATTGCCGTGGGCGTCACGGGCCTCTCCTGGCGCATCGGCCGCTTCGAAAATCAGAAACATCTTGCGGCCGCGCAGCGCCAGATAGAGGAGCAGACGTCCGCGGTCAGGAAGCTGGGATCCGAGAATCGGGCACTGCAAAACCTGGTCGTGGCGGCTCGAAATGCGCCTGCCGTTTTCCCCGGCCGGGAAGCGATTGTTTCCGTGCAGGATCCGTATGTCGCGCGCGATTTGCAGAGCGCCAGGCAGACCCAAGTCGCGATGTCGCAGGCTTTAACGGAGGAGCATACCAGGGCCGCGGATTTGGAGAAGCGGTTATCGCAGACGAATACACTACTGGCAGCGGCGACACGCGAAAAGGAAGCCGCGGACCGCCAATATCAAAATGCATTTGACGCCGCGACGATGGAGAAAAAGCGTGGGGCGAATCAGCTTTCGGCTGAAATTTCAACCTATAAAAGTAAACTGCACGATCTGGAAGCGGAGGTGGCTCGTGATCGTACGATTCTCGATTTGCAGAAAAAAGGAATGGAGCAGCATACGCAAATGCTTTCGCTGGTGCAGCTCCGCGGCACCGAATTCGGCCAGGCTAACTACGGCTTAGCCCTGATCGCCGACAACGCGAGATTGGCATTCTTCCCGGTAAATCTGCCCGCCGCTCCGGCCGGCCGAACCTATCAGCTTTGGCTGATGCGGGATAAAGGTTCGCCAATCGTCAGCGCCGGCACATTTAGCGTCGGAGCGAAGGATTTGCCCGCTCTCCAGTTTGGAAACCAGGAAATCCTGTCTGGCGTAAAGGCATTCGCGGTCACAGAGGAGCCAGCCGGTGGCAGTTCCCTCCCGACCGGACGCAAGGTCCTTGCCGGGACCACGAAGGGCTGACATTATTTTGCTATTTACTTCCCTTTGAAGCTTAGCGGCTTTGCTCGAATTGCCAGTCATTGCCAATCAGCGACGCACGACGAAGCTGTTCATTTGCGGATCCAGTTTCCCTCTGAGCCGCGATAATGCTGCTCTGGCCCAGCCTTTTACCGTACCCAGGGGTTGATGCAGACGCTCAGCGATTGCGGAATGGGAGAGCCCTTCATAAAAGGAAAGTTGAATTACCCGCTTCTGATTTTCCGAAAGATTCTGAAAAGCGACGGCGATCAGACGGGCGCGATCCGACGATAGAATATCGGAATCCATCGTAACTGATGGAAAATGCGCGTCTTCAATTGCCACTTGGGCTGAAAGATGAGCCTGCGAAGATTTCAAATAATCGAGAGCGCAATGCCGGGCAATCGTCACCAGCCAGGGACCGACAGAACCGTAATCGTCGCTTAATTGGCCGGATCGATTCCATGCTCGCAGGAAAGATTCTTGCACCAAATCCTCCGCAGCGGAGGGATTATGCACAATTCGCACGATTAAGACGTACAAAAGGCGGCCGTAAAGATCGTACAAATCGACCATAACCTCGGGCTCACGCCCTCGCAACCGGCGGACCAGAGCGCCGGCAGTATCCTCTATACGATTGCTGTGTGGATCGAGCATAACCTCTAATGTTCACATTTTAACCTTTCCATCAACCGAAACAATAGCGCAACATAGCCATTAAGCAGTGAATAATCGCGACAAATACGAGTTAAATTAAAACTAACGTGGATCGCGTACCAGGGTCTTGTACACCACTCGTTCGAAATCACCGAGAAGTCCAACTGCTTCTTGATCCACAAATGGTAGATATTGCATCATCAAAACCGCGCATAACGATCGTTTGGGATCGATCCAGTAAAACGTATTGAACAGTCCCGCCCACGCCAAGCTCCCCGCCGAGCGGCCGCCGTTATAGGCTGTGGTGTTGATCAGGAAGCCCAAGCCCCACTTCTCGGTGGCACCGGGCTGGATATCCACATCGCTCGATAAATTGGGCCGAAAACTCTTCATTTTGCCGGCGGTGAGCGCACCGATCTGGTTGATCTCCATGCTTTCCACCGTCTTCGGCTGAAGAATTCCCCGCCCCTTGCCGAGGATCATCTGCATAAACCGAACATAATCGCCGGTGGTGGAATATAATCCACCTCCGCCGTTAAATTCTTTCGGAGCAGCCGGTGGCACGCGCCGATCCTGCTGGAGCGATCCATCGGCTTGGCGCGAATAATTACTCACCAGCCGGTCGAATTTCGATGCCGGAAGCAGAAAACTGGTGTCCGGCATTTCGAGCGGCCGCAGAATCCTGGCCTGAAAATACTCTTCCAAATTCATTCCGCTAATCTTTTCCACAAGCCGCCCAGCCCAATCGATTCCGGTACCGTATTGCCAGCGCGTGCCGGGTTCGAACATCAGCGGCGGTACTTCCGCGCTCTTGGTTTGCGATGCATAGCGGAACGCATTTGCATCCCAGATGTCATAACAGAATCCCGATGTATGCGTGAGCAAATGCTTCAGCGTTACCGGAGTCCGGGCCAGGCGCAGTTTCGGTTTGCCGTCCCCATCGAAGGCATCGAGAACTTCCAGTTTGCCGAGCTGCGGCAGGTGCCGCGCCACCGGCTCCTCCAGCGTCACCTTGCCCTGCTCTACTAATTGCAGCGCGGCGACAGTAGTGATGGCTTTGGTCATGGATGCGATGGCGAAGATCGAATCGGCGGCCACCGGCGCGCCCGAGGAATCCCGGGTGCCGAACGCGCCTGAATAAAGGATGCCGCGTTCGCCGGCGAGTATCGCCACCGCCGCGGGAATCTTTCTTTGCGCGATGCCGGAGCGCAGTGTGTCGTCGATTCCGTTGGTTGCTCCTCGCACGATCTGTACGCCGGCCGCGGCTGCCAAACCACCGAACTCCCGGCGGGTGATGTGTCGAATATTCATTTAAAAACCTCCCGATCAGTGTACACCGACTGAAAAAGGAGAGAGAATTATGAATAATGTTGCCGGGTTCGAGATCCGTTGGCGTGGCGATTGCCCTGCTGCTGGCCGGAACCGCGGCGCCTCAATCGAAAAGCACCCAGTCTCTGCGCCCCGCGACGCTGCTGGTGGCCAGCCGGGATCTCGGCGATCCGAATTTCGCCCAGACCGTGATCCTGCTGGTTCATTATGATGACGAGAATGTCCTGGGACTGATTGTCAACCGGCGCACCGATGTTCCGCTTTCACGCGCGCTGGAGGGTCTGAAGGCGGCGAAAGGCCGTAACGACTCCCTCTACTTGGGAGGTCCCGTCGACACTTCGGCGCTGTTTGCCCTGCTCCAGTCGCCTAAGAAGCTGGCAGGCAACGAGCCCATTTTTGGCGGAGTTTACCTAATTTTCGGCAAGACGCAATTCGAACAAGCCATCGCCGCGCATCGCGACCCGGACGATTTTCATGTTTATCTGGGCTACGCCGGCTGGACCAACGAGCAATTGCGGAGAGAAGTTGAACTGGGCGCGTGGTTCATTTTTCGCGCGGACGCCGCCTCCGTGTTCGATGCCGATCCAGACACCTTGTGGTCGCGCATGATCCGGAAAACCGAAGTGAAGTTCGCTATGGCCAATATCCCGCACGCGTTTTGACTTGTAGGTCCGGTCTGCCATTCACCGCAACGCGGATCTTATGGAAATTTCCCGGTTCGTTCGCCTTGGGCTCGAAATTGAGAATGTACTGGCGATGGACTTCTTCGCCCACCAGTTGAATGGCTTGCTCCAGCGCGTTCTTCTTCAGGAAATTCAGCGTCCGGCCGCCGGTGACCTGCGCGAATAGGCTGGCAAGATCCGGCTGGTGCAAACGAATCAATTCGCCGATCGCGTAAATGTAGCCGCCCGGTCCGGTGTCAAGAGGTACGCCGCTGTCGTCTGGATCCCGGCAGAGATCGCACTGCCGGTGCTTGATCCGCTCCGCTTCCGGCTTCAGATCCTCGGCGGTCTGCGGCTTCACGGTGAACGGCTGGAGGAACGGCGAATATGTCAGCCAATAAACCGCTGCATTCAGGCGCTCCACTCGCTGCATGACGTCGACCAGACTCGTTTTGCTGGACCGGTCGCGCTTTTCGGCAATCATTAAAATGATGCACCGCCTTCCCGCCGGCCGCGCCTCCAGCATCGCGAGCGCCTGGCCTAAGGCGTCCAGCATGTGCGCGTTCTCGCCTTCCTTGCGCAGCATCCGCAGCGCGTGAATCACCTGGTCGGGATCGCCGGTGAAGTCCTGGTGAATCTTCACCTCGTCGCTGAACGAGATGACTGCTGTTTTTCCAGCATCGGCTGCCAGGAGCTGCGTGAACAAGATGCCGCTACCGCCCAGCTTATCGATCACCGCTCCGGAGTTAGCGCTGGTCTGCACCGCGACCACCAGGTCGATCGGATAAGTCATTCAATCCATGTGTGTCGCTTGCGGCACATTGTTGTCGAACAGCGTCAGGTCGTCCAGGGTAAGCCCGTCTATATAATGCCCCTTGGAATCGGTGACGGTGGTGGGCGCAACCACCAGAGGAACGGTGCTTTTAAATTGCGCCAAGCCGGTGCAGGCAAATAGGACGATCCCGGCGGCGACACGCATAAACGTGGTGTTAGCACCCCGAGGGCCATCAGCCGCGTGGAAAATCCGGCATGCCACGCAGTTCCATCACGTGCGCGGCGTGCGATTCCGCGTGGCGCGCATTGCCGCATAGCCATTGATATCCATCGAGCGATCCCAACACGGAATGCGGAGCATAGTGGCTGCGCAGATCGTCCGTCGTCGATTGCGCGTAGGCGATGGTTCGCTCGCGCGCGGCGAGGAACGCCGACACCGCATCGGCCAGCGAATCGAATCTCGCCACCGGTTTCAGGATCTCCGGAGCGCGGTTGGCCCCACGTGGAATCGGCGTTTCGCGGATTTTCTGTTCGCGCGCGCGCCGCTCTTCTCCGGTCTCAATTTTCGCGGGCGATTGCAGCGACCGTTTCACCATGCCGACCAGCGCGTCGTCGGAGACAGCCAGATGTTCAATGTATTCGAGAATCGACCAGCGCTCCGGTGCATGTTTCCAGCGCGCTTGTTCTTCCGTTACACCGTCCACCGCATTGAGCACCGCGGTCCGGCTGCGCGCCAGCAGGGCCAGCGCGGTTTCACGTTCCTGATCTGTAATCATGATGGACTCATCATACATCGACGATCAGAATTAAGTGTTGTGCTATACAACTAATGTATGCGGATCACCGATATTCGCGCGACCACCGTTACGGTGCCGCTGAAAGCTCCTTTGCGGCACGCCAACGGCTGTCATTGGGGCCGTTTTGTGAGGACGATTATTGAAGTGGAGGCCGACAACGGCTTGGTCGGCTTGGGAGAAATGGGCGGCGGCGGCGAATCGGCGGAGGCGGTATTTCGCGCCATGAAATCGTATCTGGTGGGGCACGATCCGGCGCGTTTGGAAGAGATGCGATTTCTAATCGCCAATCCCACCGCGTCGCTTTATAACAACCGCACGCAGGTGCTCGCGGCACTGGAATTCGCCTGTCTCGACCTGCTGGGGCAGGCCTGGGGCGTGCCGGTTTCGGACATTCTGGGTGGCCGTCTACGTGATCGCGTATCCTTCGCTTCCTATTGCTTTTTCCGTTATCCCAATCAAGAAACGGGCGTGGGCGAGACGCGCACCATCGATCAAATGGTCAAGTATGCAACCGAGGCGAAGCGGCAGTTTGGCTTTCACACGCATAAGCTGAAGGCAGGTGTTTTTCCGCCGGATTACGAGCTCGAAGTGTATCGCGCGCTGGCCGCGGCGTTTCCCTCTGATTCGCTGCGCTTCGATCCCAACGGCGTGTGGTCCACCGAACAAGCGATTCGTTTTGGACAGGCCATTGAAGGCTTGCGCAACGACTATCTGGAAGATCCTGTCTACGGATTGAACGGGATGCGCCGCACACGGGAGATGGTGCGGATTCCTCTGGCCACCAATACGGTGGTGGTGAATTTTGAGCAGCTTGCCGCCAATATTTTGCATACCGCAGTGGATGTGATTTTGCTGGATACCACCTTTTGGGGAGGAATTCGCGCCTGCCAGAAAGCGGCTGCCGTGTGCGAAACATTTCAGCTCGGCGTGGCTGTTCACTCCTCCGGCGAACTTGGAATTCAACTCGCGACAATGCTGCATCTGGGCGCGATTTTACCGAACCTTTCCTTTGCCGCCGATGCCCATTATCATCATTTGACGGATGACATTATCGAAGGCGGCCTGATGCAATATGAGAACGGATCCATCGCCGTTCCTGATAAACCCGGCCTGGGCGTGAAGCTGAATCGGGCAAAATTGGCCGAATATGCCGAGTTATATCGCCGTTTAGGTCCTTATCCGTACGACCAGGATCCGGGGCGCCCCGGCTGGACGCCACTGGTGCCGAACGATCGATGGGCGGATCCCAAGGACGATCGGCCAGTCCAATGTTAAGCTGTCTCGATCTTTCGAATCGTGTTGCCGTCGTGATCGGAGGCACCTCCGGCATTGGACGCGCCATCGCGCTCGGACTCGCGGCACAAGGAGCCGATGTTGTCCCCACAGGACGGCGCGCGAATCACATCGAAGAGGTGTGCGGCGAGGTGGAAGCACTGGGCCGGCGGACGCTGCGGAAGGTCACCGATATTCGCGAGCGGCACTCGATCGACAGTTTGCGCGATACGATTCTCAAAGCTTTCGGCCGCGTCGATATCCTGGTGAACGCTGCGGGCTTCACCTTCAAGCAGCCCACGGTGACTGTATCGGAAGAGCAATGGTCGTCGATTTTCGATACGAATCTAAACGGAGCATTGCGCGCCTGCCAGTCTTTTTATGAAGCACTGAAAGCGTCGGGCAGAGGGCGTGTGATCAACATCGCCTCCTTGGGGTCGTTCGCCGCGTTCCACGAAGTGGCGGCGTACTGCGCGACGAAAACGGCGTTACTCTCGCTGACACGAAGCTTGGCCTGCGAATGGGCGCAAGATGGAATCATGGTCAACTCAATCGCCCCCGGAATTTTTCCGACGGAGATGACACGCGAAATTGTCCTGGGCACCGCGCGCGGCCGGGAATTGCTGACGCGCACGCCCATTCGCCGATTCGGCAATCCGGAAGAATTAGTGGGAGCGGCGGTGCTGCTTGCTTCCGATGGCGCGAGCTTCATTACCGGCCAGTGCATCGCGGTCGACGGAGGATTTTTAGCTTCAGGAGTAAACGCGTGAAGCGGTGCCTGTTCCTGCTGGCGATCGCGCTTCACGCCGAGACTGGACGCGACGCGTGGCTGCGTTATTCGCCGCAGCCTGTTGAAAATTTGCCCGCTATTCTCGTGGCCTTCCGTAGTTCCACCGCGCGCGACGAACTACTTCGCGGCGTCCGAGGCATTGCCGGTAAAACTCTGCGGCTCGAATCGGACGTGCCGCCTGAAAGCGCCATTGTGCTCGGGACTCTTACCGACCTGCGCCGGAAGTTCCCAAATCTTCCGGCCGATCTGGCGAGCGACGCGTACCTCCTGAAGACGCTTCGCATTGCCGGTAGCCAATACACGATCGTGACCGCCGGCAACGATCGCGGCGTGCTCTATGGAGTGTTTACGCTGCTTAAAAAGATGACGCTCGGCCAACCCATCGCCGATCTCGACGAACAACAAACTCCCGCCGCGCCCATTCGCTGGGTGAATCAATGGGACAATCTCGATGGATCGATTGAGCGCGGCTACGGAGGCCGTTCGATCTTCTGGGAGGACGGACATGCACGCGCCGATTTGAGCCGTGTCGGTGAATACGGCCGCCTGCTCGCGTCGCTCGGCATCAATGCCTGCGGGATCAATAATGTAAACGCTGACCAGCGAATTCTGTCCGCGGACTTCCTGCCGCAGGTCGCCTCCATTGCGGCCGAGCTGCGACCTTGGGGGGTGCAAACGGTGGTCTCAATTGATTTTGGTAGCCCCAAATCGATGGGCGGCCTGGATACCTTCGATCCGCTCGACCCCCGAGTCGCGGCCTGGTGGGTAGCAAAAATGAACGAGCTCTATGCGGCCATTCCGGATCTTGCCGGCGTGGTGATGAAGGCCGATTCCGAAGGCCGCCTAGGACCTTCCGCCTACGGACGCACCCATGCCGACGCGGCCAATGTGGTGGCGCGCGCGCTGAAGCCGCATGGCGGTCTGATCTTTTATCGCGGCTTCGTTTACGACCACCACATGGATTGGAACAATCCAAAAAACGATCGCGCACGAGCGGCTTATGACAATTTTATCGATCTCGACGGCAAGTTCGATGACAATGTCGTGATTCAAATCAAGAATGGCCCTATCGATTTTCAGGTCCGCGAGCCGGCTTCGCCTCTGTTCGGCGCACTCCAGAAAACGAAGCAGGCGATCGAGCTGCAAATCACGCAGGAGTACATGGGACAGGCTCGGCACATGGTGTTTCTGGCGCCGCAGTGGAAGGAAACGCTCGATTTTAATATGGGAAATGCGCCCGTAAAAGCGCTGGTTCACGCGTTCATAGGCGTGGCCAACGCGGGGCTTGACGATAGCTGGTTCGGCAATCAACTATCGCAAGCGAATCTCTACGCGTTCGGCAGGCTGGCCTGGAATCCCGATTTGAGCGCGCGCCAGATCGTGGAGGAATGGACGGGCCTGACCTTCGGCAACGATCGCGCAGTCAACGAGACAATCACGCGGATGCAGCTCAGTTCCTGGCGCACTTATGAGGATTACACCGGTCCGCTGGGCTTACAGACGCTCACCGATATCCTCGGTAATCACTACGGCGTGGCCGTCGAAGCGTCGGAGCGCAATGGCTGGGGCCAGTGGCATCGCGCCGATGAAAAAGCTGTCGGGATGGACCGCACCGTGGCCACCGGGACCGGTTACATCGGCCAATATCGTCCGCCTGTCGCTCATATATTCGAGTCGCTCGCGACATGTCCCGACGATCTGCTGTTGTTTCTGCATCACGTTCCCTACACGTATAAATTGCATTCCGGGAAGACCGTCATTCAGACTATTTACGATTTGCATTATGAAGGCGCGGAGACTGTCGAGGGCTATGTCCGCGCCTGGAAGTCGCTCGCAGGTCATATCGATGAGCAGCGTTTCGCGGAGGTATTGCATCAGCTCGAATATCAGGCCGGGCAAGCGCAGGTATGGCGCGATGCGGTCACGACCTGGTTCCTGCGCGAGTCCGGAATTCCGGACGCCAGGGGCCGCGTCGGCAACTATCCGGGCCGCGTCGAAGCGGAGGCCATGACGCTCGATGGCTACCAGGTCAAAGAAGTCACCCCTTGGGAAAACGCATCCGGAGGCAAGGCGATTGAGTGCGGGTCCGCGCACTGCTTGGCCAGTTTCCGTTACGAAGGCACGCCGGGCTGGCATACAATTCAGGTGCAATACTTCGATCAAAGCACAGGTATTTCGCACTTCCGACTCTTTGTCGGTAGCCAGATGGTGGATGCGTGGGCAGCGGATCTGCGTGTTCCGGACCGACGGACCAAGGTCGATAGTTCTTCTTCCACGCGTCACTCAGTAAAAGGAATCGCCCTACGAAAAGGCGACCAGATTCGCATAGAAGGTGTCCCGGACGCGGGAGAATCGGCCGCCCTCGATTATGTCGAGATTCATTAGGAGCTAGAGTGCCAGGTTGACCGGGACTTTTTTCCGAGTGGCGCTTTCCAGCTTCTCGGCCAGCAAATTCGCGCTCAGAGGCTTGGAAAGATAATCGTCCATTCCGGCAGCCACACAGCGGTCGCGGTCGCCTTGCATAGCATGGGCCGTGAGCGCGACAATCGGCACGTGCTCGCCGGTCCACTTCTCCCGCTCCCGAATGTGCGCCGTCGCTTCGAAGCCATTCATCTCCGGCATCTGCACGTCCATCAGGATTAAATCGAATCGTTCTACAGCGTGCGCGCGAACCGCCCCGACGCCATCCGCGGCCAATGTCACATGATGGCCCATTTTTTCCAGCAGCCGCGTGGCGAGCTTCTGATTGACTACGTTATCCTCGGCCAGCAGCACCGTCAATGGAGCGGTGGCCGGGATCCCGGTTTGCGGGGCCGGAACCGGGGTCGTCAGTTCTTGCACCAGGCCATGGAGAGCGCGATGCAGCGCGGGCGACAGTTCGGCTTCCGTCACCGGTTTCACCACGTACTGCTGGACTCCAAGCCGCCGGCATTCCGCCGCATCCGAATGAACGTCGGAAGCGCCGAGCATCATAACAATTGCCGGCGGCTGCGGGAGCCTCCGCGCGAGGCGCGCCACCTCAAAACCGTCGGAGCCGGGCATTTGCGCATCGACCAGCAGCAGATCGAATGGCACATTTCTCATGACGGAAATAGCTTCCTTGCCGCTCGCCGCCGTTTGCACCCTTGCGCCCAGACGCTCCACCAGTTTCCGGAGCAGCGTTCTCGACTTCGCGTTGTCATCCACGATCAGCACGCGCACGCTATCGAGCAAGCGCACGGGCGCGATCTCGGCAGATTCGAGAACCTCCACCGGCAAGCGGAACCAGAAGCGGCTTCCCTTTCCGGGCTCGCTCTCAACGCCGATTTCGCCATCCATCATCCCGATCAGCTTGGTGGAGATGGAAAGACCCAATCCCGTGCCGCCGAACTTGCGCGTGGTCGATCCATCGGCCTGTTCAAACGGCTGGAAGATGGAATCGAGCTTACCGGCCGGGATGCCGATGCCGGTGTCTGCCACCGCGAACAACAATTGCACCGGATGCGCGCCGGCGCCGACGACAGACACTTCCACCGAAACCTCGCCCTCCGCCGTAAACTTGATCGCATTGCCGAGCAGGTTGAGCAGCACCTGCCGGAGACGCGCCAGGTCGCCGATTATTTTGGCCGGCACCAGCGGATCGACGTGTTTGATCAGCTCGATATTTTTCTCGTCGGCGCGGAGAGCGACTGTCTTCAGCGCGTTGGCAACCAGGCTGCGGATATCCAAGGCTGTCCGTTCCAGCTTCATCTTTCCCGCCTCGATCTTCGAGAAATCGAGGATATCGTCAATCACCACCAGCAGCGAGTCCGCCGAGATCTTTACCGCGCTCAAGTACTCCCGCTGCTCCCGATCAAGATCGGTCGACAGCGCGAGGTCTGTCATCCCGATGATGCCGTTCATCGGCGTCCGGATTTCATGGCTCATGTTAGCCAGGAATTCGCTTTTCATCCGCGCCCCCTCCTCCGCTTTTTCCTTGGCGGTTTTCAGCTCGGCGGTACGCTCCGTCACAACCTCTTCCAAATGTTCACTATGCTGATCGAGCTGCTTCTCCCGGCTTTCGATTTCACCCAGCATTTCATTGAAAGCTACGATCAGTTCCCCCACTTCGTCGTTTGGGCCTGGCGTGGCGCGATTCGAATAGGCCCTGGTGAGGGAGACAAGGCGCGCCGTCGCCGTCAGCTTAAGAATTGGACGGACGAGAATTCGCAGAACTCGCGAATAGGCGAGAGAAGCGATGATCGCGGGAATGACCAGAACCACCACCGTCAACAGGAGATAGCGCATG
>JBEKPC010000033.1:0-38381 GCA_049521155.1 Bryobacteraceae bacterium | reverse complement strand
CAATACGCTGGGGTTCGGAGGCTTCGCCGCGGTCGCTCTGCTGATCGCTGTGGTCGGAGTGGCTGGAGTGCTGGCATTCTCGGTGTCCTGCCGCATCCGCGAATTCGGCGTCCGCCTGGCTCTCGGATCGGAGCCGCGCGACCTGCTGATGGGAGTGGTGAAGCAAGGGCTGATTATGGCCTCCACCGGAGTGGTTGCCGGAGCTATCGGCGGTTACGTCCTGGCGCGCCTGGCCGGCGGCTATTTCCCGGATATGCGCATGCCGGATGCCACGCCCGTGATAGGCTCCGTCATCGTGCTGCTGGCCGCGGCCGTCATCGCGTCGGTGCTCCCTGCGGCCCGAGCCGCGCGGGTCGACGTCATGCAAGCTTTGCGCTCCGAATGACTTTCTGACGCGCCATTTCGAAAATTGCGATTCCAATTAAATTTCCGGCCAGGATCACGCCGCAGATCTTGGCTGTAAACAACGCCCGGCTTCCCACTTCGACGATGGGGAAAATGGATAGCGCGACATAGAGCAGCGTCATCACGAAGCCTGACGCCGACGCGATCCGCACGCCGATCGAGACATCCTTTAATGCGAACGGCAGCGCGAACATTGCCAGGTACGTGAGGGCATAAAAAATTCCCGACGCATTATTGAACAATTGATACGCTTCCTGCCGCGCGACGCCGGTCATTCCCACCAGACTGCACGTCAGCGTCGCCGCGCCGACAAACAGAATGGAATTAACAGGGGTCCTGTGCGCCGGGTGCAGCTTGGTGAACCAGCGGGGCAGCAGATGATCCCAGCCGGCCACCATGGGCAGCCGTGCAGTCGCCGAAAAATTAATGCTTGCCTGCGCGATGCGAATCCCGAGCAGCGCCATGATCACCGCGCCGGCGATTTGCGCGGCCGCTGCGAACGGTTTCGCCGCGATCGCCAGCACCTGCGGCACGGGCGACACCAGGTCGATGGAATTCATCGGCACGAAAAATAACACCGATCCCGTGCCGAGGATGAACAGCAGCGCGATCACCGGAGCGGCAATCAGCACGCTGCGTCCGACGATCCTGGCCGGGTCGCGTGATTCGCCCGCGAAAATCGCCACGTATTCGAATCCTCCCAGCGCGGCGAAGCCCATCTTGCCCAGGATGTTCAGATTCATTAGCGTGAAGGCGGGCACCGACAAATCGAACGGCTTGGTCACCGGTTTCACGCCGCGCGCCCATGCCACTACCGGCAGCACGATCATTGCCGAAAGAATCGCCACCAGTGTGATTCCGCCCGCGCCGTGCAGCCATTTTCCCGCGCCCAAGCCGATGGTCGACAGGACCGTCAGCCCTCCCAGAATGATCAGGCTAGCCAGTGCAATCGACCACTTGTTCTCGGCGATCGATGTCACGCCCGTGGCGTAGGCAAGATTGGTCGCGCCCTGTACGCCGACCTCCGACATCAGCACCATCGCATAAAGCCACAGGTTCCAGCCCACTAGAAATCCGGCACGTTCATTGAAGCCGAGCCTGGCCCATTCATAGAGGCCTCCTTCGAACGGCATGCGCCGGCTAAGATGAATGACCACGATCGCCGAAGGAATGTAAAACAGCGCCACCGCCAGCAGCCAGAACGTTACGTGCGATGATCCCAACTTGGCCGCCGCTCCTACCCATCCGAGGCCGATGATGAATAGGATTTGCGTGAAGACCAAATCCCACAATCCCAGCTCGCGCTTCAGTCCGTGGTCGCCGTTTTGCATTGGTGATCATGATAGCGGTTCTGGTGGGCGGACCCGGCGTGGCCCAGCCGCGTCGCAAGCTACAATAAATGATATGGCAGCAAATCAGCGGCGCCGTTCGGTCGCCGTCCGTATTGGTTCGGTCGAAGTCGGCGGCCCGAACCCGATTGTCGTGCAATCGATGACCAACACCGATACCGCCGACGTGCAGTCCACCGTGAATCAAGTGATGGCGCTGGCGAACGCCGGCTCGGAGCTGGTGCGCGTCACGGTGAACACGGACGAAGCCGCAGCGGCGGTGCCGAAAATTGTCGATACCCTGGACAAATTCGGTGTGCGCGTGCCCATTATCGGCGATTTCCATTACAACGGACATCTGCTGCTGAAAAAATATCCGGCCATGGCGAGGGCGCTGGCGAAGTATCGCATCAATCCAGGGAACGTCAACATCGGCAAGAAACACGACGACAATTTCCGCGTCATGATTGAGGCAGCCGTCGAATATCAGCGTCCGGTGCGCATCGGCGTGAACTGGGGCTCGCTCGACCAGGCCCTACTCACCCGCATGATGGATGAAAACAGCCGTCTCGCCGAGCCTCTGGACGCGAAGATGGTCACGCTGCGCGCGATCGTGGTGAGCGCCATCGAATCGGCGAAAGCGGCTGAGACGTACGGGCTGCCGCGCAATCGAATTATTCTGAGCGCAAAGGTCAGCGGCGTGCAGGATCTGATCGCTGTATATAGGATGCTCGCCGCGGAGTGCGATTACGCATTGCACCTCGGACTGACCGAGGCCGGCCTTGGCGCCAAGGGCATCGTCGCGACGACGGCGGCTTTGGGTGTGCTGTTGCAGGAAGGGATTGGCGATACGATTCGCGCGTCGCTCACCCCGCTGCCGAACGGCGACCGGACGGAAGAAGTGATCGTCAGCCAGCAGATTCTGCAATCGCTCGAGCTGCGCAGTTTTACTCCGCAAGTGACCGCCTGCCCCGGCTGCGGGCGCACCACCAGCACGTTTTTCCAGGACATGGCCGACCAGATCCAGACCTATTTGCGGGAGCAGATGCCGGTCTGGAAGTCGCGTTACACGGGCGTTGAGGAGATGAAAGTCGCGGTGATGGGCTGCATCGTGAACGGCCCCGGCGAATCGAAACACGCCAACCTCGGCATCTCACTCCCCGGCACGTTTGAGGATCCGGTCGCGCCGGTTTATGTGGACGGCAAGCTGAAGTGCACCTTGCGCGGCGACCGCATCGTGGCCGAGTTCATCGAGCTCCTGAACGCGTATGTCGACCGGACGTATGCCGCGCTCGAAACAGTAAATGCGTAACTGGTGGGGATGGGCGGCCGGTCTGATCCTGCTTGTGCTGATCGCCTGTGCGCTCGATGGGCCGCTCTTCCCATGGTCGCCGGTCAAGCCGGGTTACACGCATTTTACTCTGCACCGCGCCGATATCTACTATCCCACCGGAACCACGCTCGAAGAGCCATACCAGCAGTTGGATTCGTTCATCGACGAAGCCGAGAAATTCCATCGTCTGAAAATGCCCGATCGGATCACGGTGATCGCGCCGCGCCGTTGGGCCGACTTTCATTTCCAGACTCCCTGGCAGGGCGGGAATGCTATTGCCGCGCTGACCCTGCAAACCGGGACCGTGATCTGGATCACTCCGAAGATCGCCGAAAAACATTTCGACACCGCCGAGTTTCTGCGGCATGAACTGTCGCATGCGATTCTCGATCAAAATATGACGTTGTGGCGCGGACGCAAAATGAACAGCCAGCCTTGGCTATTCGAAGGCTTAGCGGTCGATTTCGGGCGCCAGAAAGCCTATCTGAGCGACGACGAATTCCTGTTGCGCGCACGGACCGAGTCTGTGGGACCTGCATTTGACGGAAGAAGCACGGACATGCGCTACAACTACGTGGCTTGGCGCTATTTTATTGAACACCTGATCAAAACGCGCGGCCGGGACCAGTTTCAGGAGTATCTGCTGCACGTGATGCAGGATCCGGACCAGGCGCTCGCGGTGTTTCCAGCGGCTTTCGGAATCTCTTTCGTCGATGCCCTTCGCGAATTCCAAAATCAGGTGGACACGGTGGGGCTTTCGGCTTCCTAGAGAAACGGATTCCGAATTTCGACACCATTGATGACTCTCCCCGCTTTACAAGTCCTCGCTCTGTCACCGCGCGTTCATCTCATCGCGCGTGAATTTCCGGCCGGCTCGCACGTGGCGGAGTTCCTTCATGAGCTGGCGGTAGTCGTCGGGGCCGCTTCCGTGGCCGGCATAGTGTTCCAACCACTCCCGAAACACAAGATTCAGCGCTTTCTTCTGCTTCATAGCGCGCATCCGCGCTTTTTCAATCAAGTCGGCATCCGCACTGAGGGTAATGTTCTTCAGTACGATTTCAGTGTACACGAACCTCGTGCGGTGCTACTCCGCCAGGAACTTCTTCGTCTCCCGCAGAAAAATCTCCAACTGATCATGATGCACCCAGTGCCCCGCGTTGTCCACCTTCACCACGCGGTGATCCTTGATGATGTCCGCCTCTCCGCCGGCTTCGGGGTCCGGCGCCCAGCTTTGCCGCCCCCAGAACAATAGAGTCGGGCAGGTGATGCGGGACATTACCTCTTTCGCGTCGTCCATATTCATTCCATAGTTGATGAACGTACGCACATAGTTGTCGAACTTCCAGGTGATCGATCCGTCGGCGTTCCAGTTGGTTCCGTGCAGCGTCAAATGCGCGGCGACCTCGTCGGATAAAAACGGGTTCGCCTCCTTCATCCGCGCTACCGCCGCGTCCAGCGTCGGATAGCTGTGCGGAGCCCTGTTTTCGGCCTTGCGGACCACCTCGATCCAGTTGCGCAGACGCTCCGATGCCGGCTTCGGGGCTCGATGCGTCACCGGCATTCCAATCCCTTCGATGGCCACGACTTTCTTCACCCGCTCCGGATACACGCCTGCATAAAGCAGACTGATCACGCCGCCCAGCGAGTGCCCGATGAGCGTCACCGGGAAACCTTTAATAATGTCAGCCAACGCGGAAAGATCCAGCACATGTTCAGCGACGCTATACAGCGCTCCCGGAGCCCACGCGCTGTTTCCGTGGCCGCGCAAATCCAGCGCGTAGACGTGATAATCATCGCGCAGCGCGCGCGCCACCCAATCCCAGTTGCGTGCATGATCCAAGCCGCCATGCACCAGGATCATAGCCGGCTTGCCCTCCGACCCCCAATCCCAAAACTGGAGCTTCAAGCGGTGCGAATAGAAGAAATGCGAAACAGGTTCCATATTAATAATCCGACCGCAGAACATCGAAGTAAATCCGAATCCCACGTAGAAATTCTGCCACCGGAATCCGCTCCTGATCGCTGTGCATGGTCGCGATTGTCGCCGTGTCCAGCACCATCGGCATCAATCCGTAGGAAGGAATCCCGCGAATGCGCAGCCGCACTTCATCGGTGCCGTAAGGCACCAGCATCGGCATCACTATGGCGGTGGGATGCTCCTTCAAGATCGCTGCGCGCATGGCTGCAAATAGAGGCGTCTCAGCGGAGCTCACGCCGGCATCGACGGGATCGCTCAATCGCTCGACGGTCACGCGCGGATCGTTGATGCGAGCCTTAATGTCGCTTTGAAATTCGTCCGCATTCACGCCCGGCAGCAGCCGGCAATCGATGGTTGCCTCGGCGGTGGATGGAATCACATTGACCTTCACCGGCGACCCAACGCCCGATTGCAGCGTCGTTAGCGACATCGTATTGTCGAGCGTCGCGTTGATGAATTTGTTGTCTGAGAAAGTGCCACCCACGGCGCGCTTCATCTCATCGACGATCGGAACCAGCTTCGTTGTCGGAGGCGCATTCATCGCTTTGCGGATGGCATCGAGCAGAATCGTATTCGCATTGTCGGCAATCGGCTGCGATCCATGCCCCGCGGTTCCCTTGGCTCGCAGCCGCAGCCACAGCGATTGTTTCTGCCCCACTGCGATTCCGAAAATCAGCTTCCCTGGCGTGAACAATTCGCGGCTGCCAGTTCCGCCTTCGTCCAGGACATACGCCGGATCCAACTCGTCGAAATGATTGTTCACCATCCACTGAATGCCCAGCTTGCCGTTCGATTCTTCATCGCACGTCGAAAGCATTACGATATCGCGCGGCGGCACGATTCCTGAGCGTTTCAATGTGATGAGAGCCGTCATCTGCTCCACCGCGAGCCCTTTCATATCGAGCGCGCCGCGTCCCCAGATCTGCCTGTCTTTAATGATCGCCGCGAACGGATCCATGCCCCAAGCCTTCGCGTCCACCGGCACCACGTCGAAATGATTCAGCAATAGCAGCGGTTTTTTCGACCGGTCGCGCCCCGGCAAACGCACGATCAAATTGGTCTGCCCATCGGGACCGCTGTTGTAAAGCTTCGGAGTAAATCCGGCCGCTTCCAACTCGCCCTTGATCAGCGCCGCCGCTTCGACAGTGTTCGCCGGAGGATTCACACTAGCGATGCGAACGTATTTTTGCAGCAATTCGAGCGCGTGCTTTTCGATCCCAGGCCAATCCGGATCCGCAGCGAACAAAGGAGAACCCAATAAACAGGCGGTAAAAATCAGGCGCGCTCGTAATATATTTTTCATTTCTCCGCAGGTACACCCTTCAATTCAACCGCCAACCCAGCCGTGCGATAGGCTTCGAACAGCGCCCCCGCCGCCGGTCCGTATACTGGCTCCGCCACCTGGTTGCCTTCTTCCAGCTCCATCAACATGCGATAGCGCCCCAGCAAAATCTCGCTGCGAAAAACGCCGCCCAGATATGAGATGCGGCATGGCGCAACTCCGTCGAATATTTGTGCGCGCACCGCGCCGGAAAGGGTCGCGAGCTGCTGCGCACCTGTCATCAGGATTTCTCGAGCAGCCGCGTCGCCATCGCGCGCGATCCGGTCTACCAGTCTTGCGAACGCTGCCACACGCTCTCGCGGATACTCATCGGTATAGAAGCGATGCAGCAAATCATTGGCGCTGGTCGCGCCCGCCGAAGATACCAGCGCATCGCGCAAAGCGGTTTTCGGTCCCCATCCCTCTTCGTCTCGAAGCGCGGCGCGTAGTGCTTGCCGAACCAGATCGAAGCCTCCGCCCTCGTCTCCGAACACATAGCCCCAGCCGCCGGCCCGCGCCGTTTTTCCCGCGCCGTTGCGTCCGAACGCGATCGATCCGGTGCCCGCGATGGCCACTACGCCAGGCTCGCCCGCGGTCGCTCCCAGCAGCGCGATGAACGCATCGTGCGTAATGATGTATCGCTTCGCTTTGATCAGCTCGCGAATCCCCGCTTCTTTATCGGCCGCGCCGCCGCTGAATCCCAGGCACGCGGCCTCGAATTCCGCGCCCTCAAAACCTGCCTCGCGAAGGCAATCCCCCACGGCCTTTCTCACCTGATGGCATGGACCGCCGCGCCCGACTCCGATCACTTGTCCCGATTCATCGCCCACCAGCGCCGTCGTGCTCGATTGTCCACCGTCGACCCCCAAGAACATCATGGCGCCACCACCTTATATATGCGCGCGCCATATCCTTTGGCGATTTCCTTAAATCCCCACGATTCCGGATCCTCGCGCATGTCATCGGCCCCCCAGTCCGTGTCCTGCATCACGATGTAATCGATCCCGCGCGCGTGCAGTTCGCGGCCAACCCAGCGGCGGATATCCGCGGGCGCCGGAATCTCCTTGTCCTGCGGGTCAGTCGCGATTTTCACCCACTCGCCGGCTTTGTCCATCGCTTCCACCTGCAAGCGGATCTTCGAATAATCAGACGATGTATCGAGCGCCACCTCGTCCAGCAATTGATACTTCCCGAAGTCGGTATCGATGTACATGCCGGGCCATGCCGTCTCCCACGAACGCCATCGGGTGGCCGGCGAATTGTCGAACGCCAATTGCACATCCCACGGATTCGGCCACGCTTTCAGACGCCATGCCGGATCACGCGCCAGCTCTGTTCCATTGAAGAAAAAGCGCAGTTCATCGACCTTGAATTCCTCCAGAGGCGCGCCTTCGGCCGTCTCCAAAATCCTCACCCGGTGCACCGTCCTGGCCGGAAATTTGAAGATCCGCCGCCGCGTCGGCTGCCGTCCTTCGTCCCACCCCATATTGAGGATGTCGGCCATATCATCGTTGAACGCCGATTGAAAACCGACCAGGATTTCGTGCGTCGAGTAAGCCTCCGGCAAGCCGTTCACGGCCAGCACCCGCGCCCCTTTCGGCACCACCCCATCGATCATCCGCACGATCCCGTAGCCGCCGAAATTTTGGAGTAGATATTTGTCCTGCGGGATGATCCGAAGCGCCTGCTTGTATAAAATCCGATCGAGCCGCCAGACATATTTCGCGGAATAAAGATTGATATTCGACGGCCAGGAAGCGGCCGCATGAAACAGTACGATCAGTCCCAGTGCCCGTGTTCCCATAGGCTCCCCGAAGGACGAAATGGCCAGCGCCATCGCCAGCGAAACGAAGGGCAGGCACGGAATCAGGAAGCGCGAGCCGACGTTGGTCAGATACGGCGCGAACAGCAACAACGCGGGCAGCAGCAATCGCCGTCCTTCGCGAAACCGCAGCGCCAGCAGCGCGATCGGCGCCAGCAGGAAGACGGGTCCGATTAATCCGCCGGTGTGTTCGCCGCGCACCGTCACTTCGAGCGGCAGCGTCCATTTATTTTCCACTCCGTAGCGACTCAGAAATTCGTTGTATTCCTGTTCCGCAACCACCCTGCGGTACGGATTCCGGAATATTGCGTTGAAAAACGGAGCCGCCGGATTCTGCATGTAAATCCAGTCCTTCGCCACCCACGGCACAATCATTACCGCCGCGCATCCCGCCACCACCAGCGTGGATCTTACCTCTCGCGACCTCCATAGCACGAACCCCACCGCGTAGATCGCCATTACGAACGCCGTATACTTCGCGGCGTAGCAATATCCCGCCAGCAAGCCGACCATGATTAACAGCCGCGGCTCCCGGGCTTCATCCCAGATCTCCAAAAAGTAGAACACCGCGAATGCAATCGCCGCGACTCCGCAATCGTTATATGCGATGGATCCGTCCAGCCCCACCACCGGACTTACATAAACCAGCAGCGCTCCCGCCGCGCCCACCCACGGCTTTCCGATCCGCCGTCCATAGGCGAGCATCGCCATTGCCAGCGCCACTAAAAACGAGTAGTGCACCAGCGCCGCCGCGGAGTGCTTGCCGATCGCGAACGCCGGAAAGAACAGCATCTCCACGCCCGCGCTCAGGCTCGCGTACATGTTCGTGATCACCTGCTCGAATCCATGCGCGCGCAAGTATCGCGCCACCAGGCCGAGATGGTAGCCCGACCCATCTGGGCTCGACTCCGGCGCCCACGCGTGAAAAAAATACAGCACCGTGAACACCGCGAAAATCGAGCCGCAAAAAATCTTCAGCGCTCCGCTCAGCGGCTCGACCGCCTCGCCTTTTAATCTCCAGCAGCCTTTCCAAACCGCCAGCCCGATCGCAATCGGCAGCATCGCAATCAGCACCGGCCGATAGGCGATTTTCAGCGCCAGAATCGCGAATACCAGTAGGTGCAGCACGCTCGCGCCCACCACGAACGACAGCGGAAACCGCTCCGGGCGGGTGAGCTTCGCGCCGGCCCAATCGACGATCAGCGCGCCGGCGGCGTAGCACGCGGCCACGGTCAAAGCCGCTCCCAGCAGCGCCCAGAAAGCCTGCCCCATTATTGTGTCAACCCGATTCGCGTCAGGATGAACCCAAGCTTCGCTCCATCGGTTGGCGAAACCCACACCTTGTCAATGGACGCCGCGAGCATCGTGTCCTTTAGCGGTTCCACCCAATCCGGCGGCACGGCCTTCTCATAGTGATACTCGCCCGAAGCCGTGTAGGGCACGGTGTCGAGCGCATGATCGTTCACCAGGAACGTCATTTTCACCGGACCCGTCACTTTAAACGTCACCTCCGGCAGGCTGAAATCGATCACATATCGCAGCCCCTGATTGGTGCGAGGCACCACCTTCACCGTTGGCTTCTGAAACGTCCATCGCCACGGCGCGGGATTGCCGGGCGAAATGTCCCCTACGATATGCGATACCGAATCCGCATCGGCCATTTCCACCATGCGCGACATCCGATGCGGCCGCGCGTCCTCAAACGGCTGCCTCTGCACCGGAGGCGCGTACGGCTCCGGCATATTCTGGCACGACGACAGCAGCACTGCGCCGGCAAGGATCAGGTATGAACGCACTTTCCTGTTACTATAGCGAACCTCGTCTGATAAAATAAAAACAAAATCAAGTGCGTCGCGTCTGACGTCAATAGGTACCCTGTTATGAAACTTTTTACACTGGTCGCCACCTGCGCGGCATTTCTCCGCGCCCAGGCGCCACAGCCGCCTGCCTTTTCCACCCTGCCGGACGACACCGTCGTCGCCACCTCAGATGGCAAGCCCTTCACCGCCGGGGAACTCCGCAAAATGCTGCTGTATGGCGACCCGGCCATGAATAATATGGCCCGCACCAATCCCGATCTTTTTCTGGGCAGCGTCGCCGTGTTGCGCTACCTGGCTGCGGAGGGTGAAAAAGCTCATATCGCCGACGAGAGTCCCTTGAAGGAACAGTTGCAGATGGTTCGCGACCGCATGGTCGAAAACGCCATGCTCAATCGCATGCGCGAGACCTATCCGGTGAATGAAAAGATGATGAATGAATACTACGCCGAAAATCAGAGCCGTTATGCGCAGGCCTGGATCAAGGTAATTGTCCTCGGTTTCTGCCCCTCCGTGCCGAAGGCCGTCGGAACATCGGTGGAGGAAATGAAGAAAGCCACGGCGCAAATTCTGGCGCACGACAACTGTTCCAGTAAACGCAGCGAGGAAGAAGCGCAGGAGGAAGCCGCGAACATCGTCGGCCGTATTCGCGCCGGCGAAGATTTTGTGAAGTACGTCAAGAAATATTCTGAGGACGACGACTCCAAGGCCACCGATGGCGATTTCGGCCTCGTCACGCACGATAATTCCTTCCGGCCTGAAATCAAGAACGCGGTGTTCGCCCTGAAGGACGGCGAAATCAGCGATCCCATCCGTTCCGGCGCCTCCTTTTACATCATTAAGATCAAGGAAAGGACAGTGCAGCCGCTTTCGAGCGTGATCGATTCGGTGATCGCCGAGATCAAGCAGAAGCATTTTAACGATATGATGACGGAGTTTCAAAAGCGCTTCAAACCGGCGATCGAACACCCGGAGTTCTTCGCCACCCCGTCCGCTCCGAAGGCCGCCACTCCGCAGAAATAAGAATGCTCCCTTTCCTCTCCGGACGCCCGATCCGTGTGGAGCTTCGGGATACGCTAGGCCCTCACCTCGCCGCGACCTCCATCCCTAGCCGTCTGATCCTGCTCGATCGCGCTGTCCTCCAAAAAACAGGTGATTTCGAGCGCATTCTCATTCACGAAATTTTCCATTTCGTCTGGGTTCGCCTGTCGAACGCGATCCGCCTCGATTGGGAAAAGCTGTTGGCTTCCGAAACAGAACCCGGCGAATTGGGCTGGAGCGCCGAATGGCGCAAACTAAAACTGCAACCTTCCGATCCGCGCGAGCGATCGCCCCGCTGGAAGCGCTACGCCCGCGAGAGCTTCTGCGATTCGGCCGCCTGGCTTTTCGCGGATTTAAAACATCACGACGAATTCACACTCCCCGCCCCATCCCGCCGCGCCCGCAAAAAATGGTTGGAGCGGAATTTTGCATCGCATGACATCGCTATATAATCAAAGAAGAGTGATCCTTCGTTCCATCGCCGCCGCCGCAGTGTTGTCTATCGGGCTGTTCACAACTGACTGTTCTTATTTTCCCGTCAAAAAAGTGGACGCCGCCGTGAAGGCGGAGAAGGAACGCAAGCCCGCGCCGGATTTCGCGCTGAAAGACGCTACCGGCAAGACGGTAAAGCTCTCCGATTACCGCGGCAAAGTGGTGCTGCTGAATTTCTGGGCCACCTGGTGCGGCCCCTGCAAAATCGAAATTCCCTGGTTCATGGATTTCGAGCAGACATATAAGGATAAAAATTTCGCCGTGCTGGGCATCTCGCTCGATGAAGATGGCTGGGAAGCCGTCAAGCCCTACATTGAAGAGAAAAAGATCAACTACCGCGTGGTGATCGGCAACGACCAGGTGGCGCAGCTCTATGGCGAAGTCGATTCGCTGCCGACCACGTTTATGATCGACCGCGAAGGCCGCGTCGCAGCGGTCCACGTCGGCTTAGTGAGCAAGAGTGATTACCAACATGACATTCAGGACCTTCTTGGGGCCCCGCAGCATGAGCGCGGTGGCATTGCTATCGAGCCTGTGCTGTTTCGGACAAAATAACGTCCTGACCATTGCGCCGCCGGAAAAGGTGACGGCAAAAATCGGCGCTCCCGCGCAGGTGAAGCTGTCGCTCGAATTGCGTAGCGGCTATCACTGCAACAGCAACAAGCCGGCCGACGACTATTTAATCCCATTGAAACTTACCTGGACCGCTGGGGCCCTGGAAGCGCCGGAAGTGGTGTATCCCGCGCCGCAGATGGAAAAATACAGCTTCTCCGAAAACCCGTTGTCCGTCTATACCGGCAATTTCGAGTTGGTCACCAAATTCAAAGTCGCGGCATCGGCCATGCCGGGCCAGGTCGTCGCCACCGGCAAGCTCCGTTATCAAGCCTGCACGGACCGCATGTGCCTGCCGCCGAAAACTATTGACGTGTCCATCCCCATTGACATCCTCAAATGAGGGTCCTGCTGGCTTCCTTGCTGTTCCTCGCCGCCTGCGCCCGCGAGCCTCGCGCCGACTCGAGCATAGACCCGCAGCTTGCTTCTGAAATCGAAAAAATAAAAGCGATCGATAATCACGCCCACCCCGTCCGTCCCGGCAACCCGCCCGACAGCGACTTCGACGCCCTTCCGGTGGAGCACCTCGACCCGTACTCGGATCCGGTCCGCACCCGCGCCGATTCTCCGATCGTCGCCGAAGCCCGTCAAAAAATGTCGACCGTCGACAAATCGAATCCGGCCGCAGTCTTAGATGCTTTGGGAATCGACGTGATGTTGGCGAATCGAGTCGCCATGTTCCCGCCCGTTACAGAACCGCGCTTCCGCTTTGTCGGTTATGTTGACGCGTTGATGTACCCGCTCGATAACACGTCCATGATGAAAGATCCGGACAAGAAGGCCTTTTTCGCTCTCGAAGAGAAGCTGTTGAAGCGCTATAGTCCCGGACCCAAACCCGCCACGCTGGACGAATATCTGGAAAAGGTTGTTCGCCCGGTTCTCGAAGGCCATAAGAAGTCCGGCGCGCTGGCCGAGAAATTCGAGATGGCTTATCTGCGCGGGTTTGATATCGGCAACCCAACGAAAGCGGACGCCGCGAAAGCCTATTCGGGCAAAGGCGATTACAAAGATCTGCAAGACTATATTTTCCGCTTCATCGCCACCGAATGCGGACGCCTCGGCATGGCCGTTCATATCCATGTCTGCGCCAGTGCGGGAGCCTATTTCGATATCGCCGGCGATAATCCCTTGCTGCTGGAGCCTCTGCTGCATGATCCGGCCATGCGCAAGACCAATTTCGTCCTGCTCCACGGAGGATGGCCTTACATCGGCGAACTCACTGCGCTGTTGGAAAATCCCAACGTCTACACTGATTTTTCGGAGCAGACCTATAATTTCTACCCGCGCGAAGTGTCGGTAAACATCCGCAAATGGCTGGAATATGAGCCGGAAAAGGTCCTTTACGCTACCGACGCCTATCCTTTTTCAAAGGAAATCGGCTGGGAAGAAGCCGGCTACATCGCCAATAAAACCGGCCGGGAAGCCCTGGGCCTGGCGCTTACAGGCATGGTCCGCGACGAAGAAATTTCCCGCGACCGGGCGATAGAGCTAGCCCGCATGGTCCTGCGAGAAAATGCCCGCAAACTGTATGCCTTTAATTGAACACAAGGTGAGAGAATATCGGCGTGTGTAGAGTGACTCTTGCTGTGATCGCCGCCATGCTTTGTGTATCCGGCCAGAGTGCCGCTCCACGAACCATTACGGAGAGCGAAGCCACCGAACTCGTTCACGCTTTATTGAAACCGGACGGTTGGACCAAGCTGCGGGGATTTGTTCTGTACCGGGCGCTATTTGAGGGCGAGTTTCGAGACTTCTACTTCATTCACGCCGAACGGGCCAATCCCGCCGGAGGCGCCACGGCCATCGGTCACTTCGCCGTCGAACGATCGACGGGCGAAGTTTGGGATTGGGTCATCTGCGGACGGTTCAGCTCACCGTCCTTAACCGCGGCGCAACAGACTCTCCGCAAGCGCATCGGTCTGAACGAAGCCGAATACCAGCAGATCCGCAAGCCCGGACCGTTTTGCGCGCCGGATGAGAAACCGCAGTCTCTCACGATCGGCAAACCGAAGCCGAAATAATTCATGCGACGCCTTCTGATTCGGCCTGGAGCTATCGGCGACGTCATCCTCTCCCTGCCCGCGCTGGAATCCGCGCGAGCCGAATATACCGAAGTCTGGGCTCCTCGCGTGACGCTTCCGCTTATCCGCTTCGCCGACCGCACCAGAGCCATCGCCGACACAGGCCTCGATCTTCTAGGCATCACTACGACAAGGTGCCCTTTGCTCGAAGACTTCGACGAAATTTATTCCTGGTACGGCACCGCTCGTCCCGAGTTTCGTGAAGCCGTGGCGCACCTGCCGTTCACATTTTTCCCCGCGCAATCGCTTCCCGAAACCGCTCCGCGGATCGAAGTTCCGCTGGCCAAGCGGGAGAATTTCGCCATCATCCATCCTTACTCAAGCAGCCCGAAAAAGAACTGGCCGCTGGAGAATTTTCAAGCCGTGGCCGGTCAGTTAAAGAGCGTCGCATGGTGCCCGAATCACATCGAGGATCTTTACGAACTCGCCTGCTGGATTTCAACTGCACGCGTATATATCGGGAACGATTCCGGCATCAGCCACTTGGCCGCAGCCGTAGGCACTCCCGTGATCGCGATTTTCATTTCCACCGATCCGCGCATCTGGGCTCCCCGGGGAAAACACGTCCTCGTCCTCGAAAACCCTTCCGTCGCCGAGGTTCTCGATGGCTGTTCGCAGCACCAGATCCTGGAGCGTCGCTGAGTTGACGCCGAGCACGCGCGCGGCAGCGGACGTGGTTTTCAGAAATCGCTTGGTGCTGCGCTCACGGCGCATGGCTCCCATGTCGATCAAAGCGTTGATCATCGCCGCTTCCCGCGCCAGCAGTTCGATCAGCAGCCGTGGCTTTTTTTTGACGATGTTCAAAATGTCCAGATGCCACACCGGCGCGAAGCGGCGCTTCATCCGGGCGTCCCCTTGAAACTCCGGGATGATTTGCGCCAGACGCGCCTGCATGGAACGTCCGACAAGGTGTAACGGGGCCGATAGCAGGGCCAACTCGCAAATATCGTAAGTGAACTCCATCGGCCGGCGACCATAACAGGGGTGGCAGGAGGAGTAAACAACGATCGTGAACGCGCGATCCAGATTCGCGCCGGCGCGCCATTGTTCGGCGAAGAATATTTTGAGAACCAGCGAGCGAACCTCGCGCTGCACCTGGACGGAAACTCTCTGCCAGGCACGGAAATGCCGCCCATCGCGCTCCGGCGGCGCACTGGCGGCATGATCGAGAAAACTTTGTAAGCGATCCATATCGTCTCGGCCACATACTACCTCACGCTTCGAAACATTCTGGTCCAGATGTCTGTAAGTCCGTGTACGATAGTCCAATATGCGACGCAGAAGTTTTGTGACCGCCCTTGCCGCCGTGCCACTCGCCGCCGCTCCGCAGGAAAAAAGAGGCCGCCTGAAGCAATGCGTGACGCAAGGAGTTTTCGGTCGCAACATGAGTTTTGAAGACACCTGCCGCGAGGCCGCCCGCCTCGGCATTGTCGGATATGATTTGCGAGGTCCCGAAGACTGGCCGATGCTCAAGAAATACGGATTGATCCCAACGATGTATCCGCCAGGGCCGGGCGGCAATATTCCGGACGCGCTGAACCGCATTGAAAATCACGATCGCCTGGAAAAACTGATGCATCCGGCGCTCGACGATTGCGCGGCCAACGGCGTCCCGAATCTGATCACGTTTTCCGGCAATCGCAAAGGAATGGCGGATGCGGAGGGCGCCGATAACTGCGTGAAATTCCTAAATAAAGTGAAAGCGCACGCCGAGGACAAAGGCGTGACGATCTGCATGGAGCTGTTAAACAGCAAAGTAAATCACAAAGACTACATGTGCGACCACACCGCGTGGGGAGTGGACGTGATGAAGCGAGTGAATTCGCCGCGCGTGAAGCTGCTTTATGACATTTATCATCTGCAAATCATGGAAGGCGATATCTGCCGCACGATTAAGGACAATTTTCAATATTTGGGCCACTTTCATACCGGCGGCAATCCGGGGCGGCATGAGATCGACGAGACACAGGAATTGAATTACCGCTTTATTGCCAAGACGATAGCGGACCTGGGGTTCACCGGTTATGTCGCGCACGAATACTCGCCGGCGCCAGGCCGGGATGCGATTCAGAGCTTAACGCAAGCGATGCATATTTTCGACGTTTAAGGCTCCTTAAGTGGCCTCAACGAACGACTTTTTGATGATTCCTATCTGTCCAGTGTGATAGACGTAGTGCTGAACGACGCCGTGGAGCAGCCAGTAATAGCTGAATTCTTGCCCCTCGACATTTTCCCAGAGTTTGTCTTCCGGCAGCTCGGCGACGGCTCCCAGGAGCGCCTCCTGCGAACTATCCATGATGGAGAGCGCGGCGTCCCATGCTTCATCGCCGGAAGCGACGGCGGGCCAGTCCTGCTCGGGAGTGAGAACGGCATATTGTTCTCCATCCAGCACTTTGATGACTTCGTTGACCCAGGCGGTTACGTGTTGCACGAGCTCCCAGATACAGTGGCTGTTCGGAATGGGCCTCTGGAGGGCCTGCTCCGCAGTGATACTGTCTAAATTTTGCACGAGCGAAGGGCCGTGCCAGGGCGAGCCGTTATAAGAAAACTGGAGCAAATCTCCGATGCGTTCGATTTCAGACATAGCTGGTATCATATCGGAAATATGCGCGCACAAGTTCTCCTCGCTCTCGTTCTGGCATCTGTGCTATTGGCTCAGAAAAAGAAGCCGGCGCCTCCGCCACCGGCAGCCGCGGCTCAACAGAAAAACGATGAAGGGTATACCGCGAAGATTCTCTCGGATACGACGGAAAAGTTTTTCCTGACGGAGTTGGTGGATCATCTGCCTGCTTCCGACAGCGTGCCGACGCCGGAAAAGGTGTTGGGATATATTGCCGGGGCGCCGAATCACCTGACGTATTCGAAAGACATCTACAAATACATGTATGCGCTGGAAAAAGCCAGCAAGCGGGTGAAGATTTTTTCGATCGGCAAGACGGAAGAGGGACGCGACACGATGCTGGTGGCGGTGTCCGATGAGGCGAACATCGCGAAGCTGGATCGCTATAAAGAGATCACGGCTATGCTGGCCGATCCGCGCAAGACGGATGACAAGAAGGCGGCGGAGTTGATTGCGAATGAGGCGCTGCCGTTTTACTGGGCTTCGGGATCGATTCATTCGCCGGAGACGGGATCGCCTGAAATGCTGATGGAGCTGGCCTACCGGATCGCGGTGGAAGATTCGCCGCTGATTCAGAACATCCGCAAGAACATGATCGTGCTGATTACGCCGTGCAGTGAAGTGGATGGGCATGATCGCGAAGTGGATGTCTACAACTACCGCAAAGAGTTTCCGAAAAAGCCTGCACCGAACCTGGTTTACTGGGGCAAATATGTGGCGCACGACAACAATCGCGACGGGATGTCGATGGCGCTGGCGCTTTCGCGCAACATGATGGGCGGGTTCCTGGCGTGGCATCCGACGGTGCTGCACGATCTGCATGAATCGGTGCCGTTCCTTTATACATCGACGGGGATGGGTCCTTATAATGCATGGCTGGATCCGATCGTGGTGGACGAGTGGCAGAAGATGGCGTATCTGGAAATCGAGCAGATGACCAAGCGCGGAGTGCCGGGGGTTTGGACGCACGGGTATTACGACGGGTGGGCTCCGAATTACATGTTCTATATCGCGAATGGGCATAATTCTATCGGACGGTTTTATGAGACGTTCGGGGCGGGTGGCGCTGATACGGCGATCCGGAATGTACCGGCGACATCGACTTCGAGAACGTGGTTCAGACCGAATCCTCCGCTGCCGCGGGTGAACTGGTCGCTGCGGAACAACGTGAATCTGCAAGAGAGCGCGATCCTGTTCGCGATGGATTACACGGCGACGAACCGAAAAGAGTTTCTGGGCAATTTTTATTTAAAGAGCAAGCGGTCTGTGAACAAGTGGTCGAACGAGGGTCCGGCGGCATGGGTGGTGCCGAGCGATGATCCGCGTCCGGTGGGAGCGGCGGGACTGATGGACTTGCTGCAAATTCAGGGCGTGGAGGTTCAGAAGACGACCAGCGAAACGGAGGTTACGCAGAAGTCGGGTAAGGTGAAAATTCCGGCGGGTAGTTACGTGGTGCGCATGGATCAGCCGTATAGCCGCATGGCGGACATGCTGCTGGACACGCAGTATTACAACATCAACGATCCGGCTCCTTATGACGATACGGGTTGGACGCTGGGCGCGCTGCACAACGTGAAAACGATTCGGGTGACGGACGCGGCCATTCTGAAGGCTCCGATGTCGATGGTGGCGGCGCCGGCGAAGTTCGAGGGGTCGGTGACGGGCAGTGGAGCGGTGGCCTATTTGATCAACAATAATACGGACAATACGTTGTTCACCTTCCGGTATCGATTGAAGGATGTGAAGATGTCGGCGCTGGAGGCGCCTTACAGCGCGGGTTCGCAGAAGTTCAATGCGGGGACGTTCGTGATCAAGACGGAGGGCGCGCCTTCGGATTTGCGGGCGCAGCTTGATGCGGCTTCGAAGGAGTTGGGATTGAAGGTGGCCGCGGTTTCGGAGGTGCCGAAGACGGCGATGCACGAGATTCCGGCGCCTCGGATTGCGCTAATCCATACGTGGACGAATACGCAGAATGAGGGGTGGTATCGCATTGCGCTTGATCAACTGCACATTCCTTACGACTATATTGCGGATCAAAAATTGAAAACGATGACGGATTTGCGTTCGAAGTATGACGTGATTCTATTTGGTCCGGTAGGCGGGACGGCGCAGTCGATTGTAAACGGGCGGCCGACGGAGGGCGATCCGATTCCGTTTAAGGCTTCGACGATTACGCCCAATCTAGGAGGGGCTCCGGACACCACCGACGATATGCGGCCTGGCATGGGGTTCGAGGGAATTTTTAATCTGCACAAGTTTGTGGAAGAGGGCGGGTTGTTTATCACGATTACGGGGAATGCGACGATTCCGATCGATTATGGATTCGTGGAGGGCGTGACGGTGACGCCGTCGACTACGCTGCATGCGCAGGGGAGCGTGTTGAACACGGTGTTCGCCGATAAGAACAGCCCGATTGCGTATGGATATGGCGATACGTTGGCGGTGTACTTCAGTATCGCTCCGATCCTGAATGTGGGCGGAGGGTTTGGAGGTCGTGGCGGGCGCGGGGGTGGAGGCGGTGGGCGCGGCGGCGCGGGTGAAACGGGTCCGAACAGGCCTTCGGGCCGGGGGACGATGGACGATCCGGATATTCCGCAGGGCCGTCCTTTGTTCGTGGCTCCGGAGGGTCCGGCGGTGGCGGATGACGAAGGTGGTGGTGGTCGCGGAGGCCGCGGTGGTGCGGCGGGACCTCAGCCGCGGGTGATTCTAAGATTCGCGGAGGAGAATAATTTGCTGGTGTCCGGCATGCTGACCGGCGGGAGCGCACTGGCGGGGCATCCGGCGGTGATTGATTGCCAGATGGGGAAAGGGCACGTGCTGATGTTCGCCAATAATCCGATGTGGCGGAGCGAGACGCATGGGAGTTACTTTTTATTGTTCAATGCGATGTTGAATTTCGGACATTTGGATGCGGGGAAGGCGGCTCCGAGGGCGAGGGGCGGGGAGGCTCAGTAGGGAGTCCGCTGCCTGATACGCGCGAGATATCTACGAAAACTCCGCTCCCTGCGGTCACGGCTCGGTAGCGATCCGGAAGCCTCGGGCGTTCTCAGCCGGCATCAGATCGTGGGCTTGTTACTTATCTAGAAGCTGGGGCATGAGAGTACCACCTCCTTGATGATAAAGTATCTTGGAGCGCCATGAAATATCTTTCGCGGGTTGTATGGTCGGAAGGAATGTACCTGGGGCCTCACCATTTCCAGGCTCAGAGCCGGTACTTTGAGGACTCGGCTCGGTTCACGACTGCTTCGTTGTGGTTTGAGCCTTGGGGATTGGTGGCGGCTCAGCTTGATCCGGAGGCGCTGAAAAACGGCACGGTTTCCCTGATCCATGCGCGGGGGATTATGCCGGATGGGCTAGTTTTCCATATGCCGGAGAGCGATACGTTGCCGGCGGCCCGGAACATTGCGGATCTTTTCCCACCGGCACAAGACGCAGTTACGGTGATGCTGGCGGTTGCGCCACGGAGGGTCGAGGGGGTCAATCTGGCGGATTCCAGCGCGCGGTTCAGCGCCGAGATCCGGGTGCTGCACGATGAGACGACTGGGCGCGACGAGAAGCCGGTGCAGGTGGGGCGGAAGAATATTTCGCTGCGTCTGGATACGGAGCCGCTGGATGATCTCATTACGCTGCCGATTGCGCGGGTAATGAGGGATGGCTCAGGACATTATATTTTCGATCCCGATTTTATTCCGCCCTGCGTGGAGTTTAGCGCGAGCGAGCGTGTGATGTCGCTGCTGGAACGGTTGATCGAGATCCTGGAAGACAAGAGCTCGCGGTTCGCACGGTCAGGCGGGGGGAAGTCGTGGGCCGAGTTTTCCACCACCGAGATCGCGAATTTCTGGCTGCTGCATACGGTTAATTCGGCTCTGGCTCCGATTCGTCATCATTACCTGACACGGAGAGGGCATCCCGAAGCACTGTATATAGAGATGCTAAAGCTGGGCGGCGCACTGTGCACGTTTGCGTTCGAGTCGCATCCACGCAATCTGCCGCTCTACGATCATCGGAACCTGGCGAAGTGCTTTGGCGAGCTGGACGATCATATCCGCACGCATCTGGAAACGATCGTGCCGACGCAATTCATCAATATTCCGCTGGTGAAGCGGGCCGATTATTTTTACGAAGCCGACGTGAAAGATCAGCGGTGCCTGGACCGGGCGCGGTGGATTTTCGGGATGAGCAGCAAGGTCAGCGAGCCGGATCTGATCGGGAAAACTCCGTCGATGGTGAAATTGTGCTCGAAGGTATTTCTGCCGCAACTGGTGAAGAGAGCGCTGCCGGGAATGGCGCTGACGCATTTGCCGGTGCCACCGTCGTCGATTCCGGTGCGCGCGGATTTTCAGTATTTCAGCGTAAGTAGAAACGGTCCGTGCTGGGATCACATCGTACAGACCCGGCAGATCGGGTTGTATGTACCTGGGGATTTGCCGGATCCTGAAGTGCAATTGTTAGTGGTGCTGGAGGCATCGTGACCGCTCAAACAGGACGAAAGTCCGAGAATCTCGCGTTTGTATTTCAGGAACTGCTAACGGTGGGGGAGCGGTTGCGGTCGAACCGGCAGCAGGTGGCGGACGCGGCGTCGTTTCGGGCGCAGATCTGGGCCGCGGTGAAACTGGCCGAGGATGATGCGCGGCGCAGAGGATACTCGACCGACGATATCGAGCTTTCGGTGTTCGCGGTGGTGGCGTTTGTAGATGAGTCGATTCTACACCTGCGGTCGCCGGTGTTCGCGGACTGGCCACGCCAGCCTTTGCAGTTGGAACGATACGGACATCAAGTGGCGGGCGAAGTTTTTTTCCAGAATTTGACGAAGCTGATGACGCGCAGCGATTCGCAGGATCTGGCGGATCTGCTGGAAATTTACCAGCTCTCGCTGCTGCTGGGGTTCGGAGGGCGCTACAACCTGGGTGGGCGCGGCGAACTGCGCGGGATCACGGTGCAGACAGGCGATCGAATCCAGAGGATCCGGCAGCTTAGCGGAGGGCTGGCGCCCGGTTGGCAATTGCCGGCGGAGAACCCGGTGAAGACGGGCGGGGATCCGTGGGTGAGCCGGATGCTGGTGATCCTGATTGTATGTGGAGTGGCGGTGATGGTGGTGTACCTGATGTGCTCATTGCTGCTGAGCCAAGGGTCGAACGACATTAACAGGCTGGTGGGCGCATGAGTGCGACGGTGATCGTGATCATGATCGTGCTGGGCGCGCTGGCTTTGATTGCCGCGGCGGTCGTCCTTTACATGCAGAAGAAGAAACAGCCACAGCCGGCGGCAGGCGGGCCAGCGGCGCCGGGCGGAGAAGGCGAGGCCGACGATCTGATTCGCGCGGCGAGCGCTCGGCTGGCGCAATCGAAGGCGGGCGCGGGCGTGGCGAATCTGCCGATGATTTTCGTGATCGGCGACAAGGGCACGGCGAAGACCAGCACGATTCTGAATTCGGGGCTGGATCCGGAGCTGCTGGCGGGGCAGGTTTATCAGGATAACGCGGTGGCGCCGACGCGCGCGGCCAACATTTTTTTCGCACGGGGAACGGTATTTGTCGAGGCGGGTGGAGCGCTGATGGCGAATCCACAATCGTGGACCAGCCTGGTGAAGAAGCTGCAACCCTCGCGTCTGAAATCGATGGGGGCGAGCGGGCAGGCTCCGCGAGGCGTGCTGTTGTGCTTCGATCTGGAAACGTTCGCGCGGGCGGGGGCAGCGGAGGCGATCACCAATGCGACTCGTTATCTACAGGCGAGGCTGGGAGAGATTTCGGAGGTTTTAGGGATCAGTTTTCCGGTGTATGTGCTGTTCACACGCGCCGATCGGATTCCATTTTTTGCCGAATTTGTTCGCAATCTGAACGCGGAAGAGGCCGGGCAGGTGGTGGGCGCGACGGTGCCGATCCGTACAGCCGCGGCGGGCGGCGTTTATGCGGAAGAAGAGACGCAGCGGCTGACTTGGGCTTTCAATCAGTTATTTCACTCGTTCAGCGATCACCGGCTGCTGCTGCTGCCGCGCGAGGCCGACGTAACGAAGCTGCCGCAGGCGTATGAATTTCCGCGGGAGTTCCGGAAGCTGCGGAATTCAATGGTTCAATTTCTGGTCGACGTGTGCCGGCCGAGCCAGTTACGGTCGAGTCCATTTTTGCGCGGATTTTATTTTTCAGGCGTGAGGCCGGTGGCCGCGGTGGAGAGTCCGGCGGGCCAGCAGGTGACGCCGTCCGCACCGGAGCCGCTTGAATCGGGCGGAGCTACGCGCATGTTCCGAGCAGGATTTCAGGCGGAACAACGCTTGAAGCAATCGGTGGCGCAAGGGGGCGGCGGCGCGGGCAAAAAAGTGCCGCAATGGCTGTTCCTGGGTCATTTATTTAATGACGTGGTGCTGGCGGACGCGAATGCGCGCGCGGCCAGTGGATCCAGCACCAAGACCAGTTTGTTGAAGCGGGTGATGCTGGGGTCGGCGGCGGCATTATGCCTGATTTATTCCTGTTTATTGCTATGGTCGTATTTTGAGAATCGCGAACTGGAACAGGGAGTTCTGACGGCGGCGAGAGGGATTCCGGCGGGCGATGGCGCGGGGGGTGCGGTGCCGGGGATCGATTCGCTGCAAAGGCTCGAAACAGTGCGGCAGACGCTGGCGAATTTGACGAAGTGGGACCACGACGGTGCGCCGCTGCGCTTACGCTTCGGTCTTTATAAGGGAACCGATATCCTGTCGGATGTCCGCAAGACTTACTACGCGAAGTTTCGACAGTTGCTGTTCGGATCGACCCAGGGGCAGATGCTGGCCTATCTGCAACGCACGCCGCCGGCGCCGGGGCCGAATGATGATTACAGTCCGCCGTACGACACTTTGAAGTCGTATCTGTTGACAACGGCGGAGTGGAAACGGACGTCAGATGCCGGGTTGCAGTCGTTTCTGGGGTCGAAGCTGGACGGGCGATGGGCGGGAGGGCGCGAGGGTGAGATCGGGAAAGAGCGGCTGGATCTGGCGAAGCTGCAATTCGATTTTTACGCGGCGGATCTGCATAACGGCAATCCATATTCGGCGAATGCGGATGAGAACGCAGTACGGCGGGCGCGTATTTATCTTTCGCAGTTTTCAGGATTACAGCGTGTGTATCAAGGATTACTGGCCATGGCGGATAAGCAGTTTCCACCGGCGAGTTTCAATCAGAAATTTCCAGGCACGGCGTCGGTGGTGACTAGCACAGAGCCGGTGCGGGGTGCGTTCACCAAAGATGGCGCCAAATTGGTGCAGGATGCGATCCGCAAGCAGGATTTCGCGGGCGAGGAATGGGTGCTGGGTCCCTACAAAGGGCAGATGCCGGATAAGGCGACCATGCAGCAGGGCCTGATGGATCTGTACTCGAAAGGATACATCGAGCAGTGGCGTAACGTGCTGAGGAAGAGCAACGTGAACCGCTATGGTGGATTGAAGGACGCGGCCTCGAAGCTGACGATGCTGACCGGCCCGTCCGCTCCTCTGCTGGGGCTGTTCTGGTGGACCTCGCAGAATACTTGCGTCGACGTGCCGGGCGTGGCGGATAAGTTCAAGGCTCCGCAAGGAGTGGTGCCGTGCCCCAGCGCGCAGTTGTACATAGTCGATGCGAATAAGCCTTACAATTCGGGGTTGCAGGCGCTGCAACAGGCGGTGGATCGCGCCGCGGACCCGTCGGCGAATAAGGAACAGGCGTCCAGCGCCATGCGCGATAGCGGACAGGCTGCGACGCTGACAGCCCGCGCGGTGGGCCAGAATTTTCCGCCGGATTCGGAAGCGCAGATGGATCAGCGATCGCTCGAATTATTGCTGCAACCGATCAAGTATCTGGACGGTATGGTGTCGAGCGACTTGAAAGGCGCCGGGCAGAGTTTCTGCATGGCGTTCAATCAGGCGACGCTGCATAAGTTCCCGTTCGATCCACTGGCTAAGGACGAAGCGAAGCTGGAGGAACTTGCGGCGCTGCTGCAACCGAAGTCGGGCAAGCTGTGGGTGTACTACGATTCCAATTTAAAGAGCGTGTTGCAATGCTCGAATGGCGAATGTTCGGCGTCCGGCGCGACCGCGCTCAATCCCGGATTCGCGGCGTTTATTGGCAATCTGATGAAGTTCTCCCGGGCGATTTATGGGGACGAGGGAACCGAGATGAACTATCAGTACTCGCTGGCACCGCAGAAGTCGGATTTGGTGGACGAGTTCGACGTGACAGTGAACGGCGCGATGTCGAAGCTCAAGGGCGGCACGCAACATTCTTTTGTATGGCCAGGCTCAGGCGCGCGGAATTTCGCGCTGGACCTGAAACTGGTCGGCGGAGGGCTGCCGCAGCAGGCGAAGACCTATGACGGAAACTGGGCCGTGTTCCGCTTCTTCGCCGACGCCGATAAGACGACCGGCAACGTGTTCAGTTGGAGCGTTACATCGGGCCGCGATCAGCAGCCGACCAGGATCAATGGAAAGCCGTTGATCTACGATTTCAGCGTCGGGACGAACGGTCCGGCGGTATTCAGCAAGGAATTTTTGTCGCGGCTGAAGTGCGCTGTGCCGGTGTCGCGATGAAAACATAGCTTGGCCGCCGACACGGCGGAACGGGAGTCGGTTTATTGGCGGAGTGGACCGCGGCTAGGCCATCTGGCCATGTCAAGGGGATTTTTGTTTACACTGAAGGGTGCTGTTCCGGTGACACGTTAATGGCAGACCAGAAGCCGCCACCCAATACACGCGTCGGCAAGTATGAACTTGAAGAGTTCCTGGGCGGAGGCATGTCTCAGGTCTACCGCGCCAAAGATAGTGTGCTGGGACGCACCGTGGCGGTGAAGATTCTGACCGACGCGGGCGTGTTGGATAACGAAACGAAAGCTCGTTTTCTACAGGAGGCCCGTACCGCGTCGAACATCAGCCACGAAAATATTATCAATGTTTTCGATTTTGGCGAGGACCAGGGCCGGCCGTTCATCGTGATGGAATTTCTCGATGGCGAGAGTCTGCGCGATGCGATCAAGCGCGGACATCTGGGCGATTTTCCCAGCCGCCTGAAGATTGTGATCCAGGTGGCGCGCGCCATCGATTACATCCACACCCGGAAAATTATCCATCGCGACATCAAGCCGGAGAATATCAATCTGGATTCGACGGGCAAGGTGAAGCTGATGGATTTCGGCATCGCGAAATCCGAAGGGATCGCGCTGACGCGGGCTGGATTCACGCTGGGAACGCCGTATTATATGGCTCCGGAGCAGGTGCTGGGGCAGCCCGTGACGCCGCAAGCGGATGTGTATGCGTTTGGGATTCTGCTGTTCGAAGTGCTGACAGGGTTGAAGCCAATTGTCGGCGATTCAGTGGAAAAAATCTTCAATCAGATTTTATACCAGCCGATTAATCTGGAGCCTCTGCGAGCGCAAAAGCTTCCACCAGGGATCAGCACTCTCGTCGAAAAATGCACGGCGAAGCAGCCGGCGCAAAGACCTCCAGGACTGGGAATCGTAATCGAAGAAATGGAGCAGATTCTGGACCCGGCTCGGCCGGTATCAGGACGCGGGCGTAGCGGACCAAGAACGGGCGTGCCGGCGGCCGGGGAGCGGCAGCCGGAGGTCGCGCATGCGCAGGCGCAGATCGCGACAGTCAGCATCGTATCAAAAACGCCGGATCCGCATCCGGTGAATCTCGAAGGACTGCCCGGGTTCATGCGCATGCTGCCCAGACCGCTGCAATCGCAGGGAGGGCTGATGATTATAGCGGGCTTGGCGATGGTGGTCCTAATGGCTCTGGTCTACGTGGCGCTTTTCCTCGCGCACGTCATTTAAAGGATGCAGCTTCCAGCAAGCATAGGCAAATACGAGCTTCTTGAATTCCTGGGCGGAGGAATGTCGCACGTCTATCGCGCGCGCGACACGGTGATCGACCGGCCGGTGGTGGTGAAGCTGTTGACGGACGCCGGCTGCCAGGACGCGGGGTCCAAGGCGCGATTCCTGCAAGAGGCGAAGCTGGGCGGAAATATCCAGCACGAAAACATCGTCAGCGTATTCGATTTCGGCGAGCACGATGGGCGTCCGTTCATCGTGATGGAGTTTCTCCGCGGCCAGGACCTGCGCGACGCCATTCGCGGCGGCCGCACGGGCAGCTTACAGGAGCGCCTGAAGATCGCGCTTGAAATCGCCGAAGCGCTGGAGTATGTGAATGGCCGCGGTATCGTGCATCGCGATATCAAGCCGGAAAATATTCACCTCGATTTAAACGGCCGCGTGAAGCTGATGGACTTCGGGATCGCCAAAACAGCCGATTTATCGCTGACGAAAACCGGCATGACGATGGGAACACCATATTACATGGCGCCGGAGCAGGTATCGGGAAAGCCGGTGACGGCGCAGGCCGATATTTACGCCTACGGCCTATTATTTTACGAGCTGTTGACCGGTGTGCGGGGCGTGAATGGCGACGTGCTTGAAGCGGTGATGTTCCAGATTCTGAATCTGCCGCTGGATCCAGCGCCGATGGAGAACGCGGGAGTCCCTCCGCCGGTGCGCGAGCTGGTGCTGCGCTGTGCGGAGAAGAATCCGGACGATCGCCCGCAGAGCTTCCGAGTCGTGGCGGATGAATTGCGCGCACTCATCGCAGGATTGGCAATTGACAGGACACAGCCGGCGATGCCGGTTTCCATGCGGACCGCGCCGCTTCCCGTGGGGACGGTGCCGCTCCCCGTATCAGCCCCATTGATTTCAATGGAGGCTCCAGCGATTTCCATCGCGCCCCCGGTGGTCGAAGCGAAGAAATCCCCGCTAGCGCTCTGGGCTGTGCTGGCGGGATTGATTGTCGTCATTGCAGCGGGCGCGGCATGGTGGGCCATGCAGCACAAATCGCCGACGACGACGGTCGGCGAAATCGCGCGCGATTCGAAACCAGCGCCAATCGTGTCGAAGCCGCCTGACATTCCCGGAATGGTCTACATTCCGGCTGGCAGTTTTTTGTCCGGTCAGAACAATACGCCGGTATCGCTGCCGGCATTTTACATCGACCAAACGGAGGTCTCGAATGTCGACTTCGCGGAGTATTGCCAAGCGAAAGGATGCGCCGCGCCCGCTGGAGCTCCCGATCTGCCGGTGGTGGGCGTGACGGTCCAGCAGGCTCGCGAATATGCGCAGTGGAAGGGGAAGAGATTGCCGAGCGCGCTCGAATGGGAGCGGGCGGCGCGTGGCACGGACGGCGCGAAATTTCCGTGGGGAGACGCCGCGGATGCGTCGCTGGCCAATCTCTCCGGTAAAGCACTGAAGCCGGTGAAATCGTACGCGCCGTATCACGATGTGTATCAAATGGCGGGCAACGCGTGGGAAATGGTGGACGGCGAAGTGACTCCGAGCGCGAACGCGGTGGCGATGTTCTCCTCACTCAAGCCGCCTGCGACCCCGCAAGAAAAATGGATTACTATGCGCGGTGGATCCTTCAACACGAAATTAGCCGCGGCGGTTGGGTATGAATTTGCGGCGATTCCGGAACGATTCTCGTCGAGCGACATTGGGTTTCGGTGCGCGAAATGAGCAACACCTGGGACCCGGAGCGCTATCAGGCTCGCCATTCGTACGTATTTGCGCACGGCGAGAGTTTGATCGAGTTGCTGAATCCGCAAGCGGGTGAGCTGATTCTCGATCTCGGCTGCGGGTCAGGGCAATTGACCGCAAAAATTGCCGCCACCGGCGCAGAAGTACTCGGAACCGACCGGTCGGAGGAGATGATCGCGGAGGCCCGCCGCAATTTTCCTGAACTGAGGTTCGAGATCGCGGACGCGGCGAATTTCGTGGTGGATGCTCCCATCGACGCGGTATTTTCCAACGCGGCGCTGCACTGGGTGAAGGATGCGGACGGCGTCGCCGAATCAGTCGCACGCGCGTTACGCCCGGGCGGGCGATTCGTCCTCGAGATGGGCGGGAGAGGCAATGTGCAAGCAATTATCGAGGCCCTGCGCGAGGTCGCGGGTCCGCTCGAAACTCCCTGGTATTTTCCGAGCGTCGGCGAATATACGTCTATCCTGGAGTGGCATGGTTTCGAGATCGCGTTCGCCACGTTGTTCGACCGTCCGACGCGGGTGGAAGGTGAGGATGGGCTGGAAGATTGGCTCGTCATGTTCGCATCCTCGATGTTGAAGACCGCGGAGCTTCGACGGGAGGTCGCGAAACGGCTGCGCCCCAAAATGTTTCAGGATGGCGGATGGATGCTCGATTACCGTCGATTGCGCGTAGTCGCCAAGTGCAATCATTGAGATCAGCACTATCATCGAGCTCTGGTCAGCGTCCGATGCGGTCGCCTTGTGCCTTCTGAGTGATACCCTCGAAGTATGGGGCTTTCCCAATCTTTCTTCTCCGAGCGATTCGGCATCACTGAGCGCGACCTTGAATCCTATTTGAGCGAAGCGCTCTCCGCGGGCGGCGAGTATGCCGATCTCTATTTTGAATACCTCGCGACAACTTCCATCGGTATCGACGAGGGCATTGTCAAGAGTGCGACCGGGGGCGTGAGTCTCGGCGTTGGCGTGCGCGTCATTGCGGGTGAGCGCACAGGCTACGCTTATAGCGACGATTTGAGTCCTGAAAAGATCCGCAAGGCGGCTCGAGTCGCCGCGCATATTGCCAAGGGTCCGGCGACGATCGTGAAAACGGGCTTCGAGGAAGCGCGACAGCACAATCTTTATCCCATGCTCAACGCACCCCATGAAACCGGCCTTGCCGAGCGTGTCGACCTGGTGAAGCGCGCCGATCTCGCCGCACGGGCGTATGATTCGCGCGTGTTCCAGGTGCAGGCGACTTATGCCGATAGTCTGCGAAATGTTCTGGTCGCGACCAGTGAAGGACGGTTGAGTTTCGATCGTCAGCCGATGGCGCGCATGAGCGTCAGTGCGCTCGCCCGTCAAGGCGACGGAGCCCCGCAGCATGGGCATTCTGGCGGCGGCGGACGCGTCACGCTCGAGTTCTTCGAGAAGGAAAAGACGCCGGAGCACTTCGCGAAGGAAGCCGCGCGCCAGGCGATTGTGCAACTTGACGCGGTCGATGCACCGGCTGGTGAAACGACGGTGGTGCTGGGTCCGGGCTGGCCGGGAATTCTGCTGCACGAAGCGGTGGGGCATGGATTGGAGGCCGATTTCAATCGCAAGGGGGTGTCCGCGTTCAGCGGACGGATCGGCCAACAGGTAGCGAGTCCACTCTGCACTGTGATCGACGATGGAACCATCGGCAGCCGGCGCGGATCGCTCAACGTGGACGATGAAGGCATGCCGACTCAGAAAAACGTGTTGATCGAAAACGGCGTCCTACGCGGCTATTTACAGGACAAATTGTCCAGCCGCTTAACCAACAATACCTCGACCGGCAGTGGTCGTCGCGAAAGCTATCAACACATTCCGATGCCGCGCATGACGAACACGTATATGTTGGCGGGCGAAAGCGATCCGGAGGAGATTATCAAATCGGTACAAAAAGGCTTGTATTGCGCTACATTCAGCGGCGGGCAAGTCGACATCACCAGTGGCAATTTCGTTTTCGCCGCGACCGAAAGCTATCTGATCGAGAACGGCAAATTGACTAGGCCGGTGCGCGGCGCCTCGCTGATCGGCAACGGGCCGGAAGCATTGAAATACGTGAGCATGGTGGGTCGTGATCTGCTGCTCGATGAAGGAATCGGTGTGTGCGGAAAAGAAGGGCAGAGCGTGCCGGTAGGGGTCGGCATCCCAACCGTGAAGATAGACCGCATGACCGTCGGTGGTACCGCCCAATGAGCGATCTGGAAACGCTGGCCGCGGATGCAGTGAAGCGCGCGATCGATGCCGGAGCCACCGACGCTGAATGCACCATTATGGAAGGCGACGAATTCTCGGCCGCCGTGCGTATGCGCGAGGTCGAAAGCCTGAAGGAAGCGGGTTCGCGCGCCGCCGGAATTCGTGTCCTGGTCGGGAAGAATGGAGGTTCGTCCTATACTTCGGACCTGACATCTGAGGGTATCCGGACCATGGTGCGCGGGGCGATTGATTTGGCGAAGATCACTAGTGAAGATCCGTTTGCGGGATTGCCGGACGAGTCGGATTTAGGCGCGCGTACTGAAGATCTCGGTCTCTATGACACCGCAATCGAGGGCATGGAAACGGACTGGAAAATCGCCCAGGCGAAGCGTGCCGAAGAGGTGGCGTTCGCCACCGATGACCGGATTCAGAACTCCGAAGGCGCGTCGTTCGATTCCTATGTCGGCCGTCGAGTGTTTGTGAATTCGCGAGGCTTTGTGGGGAGCTATCGCACGTCGAGTTGCGGACTCAGCGTTTCTCCCGTGGCCAAACAAAATGGGTCGATGGAGCGCGATTATTGGTACACGTCGGCGCGCGCGGCGTCGAAGCTGGAAAGTCCCGATGAGGTCGGCAGGCGTGCCGCGGAGCGCGCGGTGCGGCGCTTGAATCCTCGAAAAATTGCCACGCAAAGAGCCGTGGTGATATTTGAGCCGCGCACCGCACGATCGCTGCTCAGCGATCTTTTCGACGCGGTGAACGGCGGAGCAATCTACCGGCAGGCGTCGTTCTTAGCGGGCAAATTGGGCGATAAAATCGCGTCGGAATCGTTGACGGTCATCGACGATCCTACGCTGCCGGGCCTGTTTGGAAGCTCACCGTTCGATGACGAAGGCGTGCTCTGCCGCCGCACCGTGGTCATTGAAAAGGGCGTTCTCAAAAGCTATCTGCTGAATTCCTATTCGGCGCGCAAACTGGGCTTGAAGACCACGGGCAACGCGTCGCGCGGAATCACCGGAAATGCGGGCGTGGGTCCAGGCAACTTTTTTATTGAGGCGGGGGAGCGGCCGCCGGAGTCTATCTTAAAAGGAACCACGGGTTTGTACGTCACCGAACTGATCGGCGGCGACACCAACACAGTGACGGGAGATTATTCCTCCGGCGCGGCCGGCATGTGGATCGAGAACGGCGAAATGGCGTATCCTGTTTCGGAGATCACTATCGCGGGAAATATGAAGCAGATGTTGATGGATGTCGAGATCGCGTCGGACCTGGAGTTTCGCGGCTCCATCGCGTCTCCAACCCTGTTGATTCGGGAGATGACGATCAGTGGCCAGTGAGACTTCTTCTGCGCAGCAGGTGAAGCAGCAGCCCCAGATCGGCGCGCCGGTATATATCGCGGGTGCACTCGCGCTGCTCGGGCTGCTGGGGTTTTTATACATCGAATTCGTGGCGAAGCGGACCCCAACGGATGCTCCGCTGACACCCGAAGCCAAGGCTTACGTTAAGAATCTGAAATTGAGCGATGTCGATATCAAGGCCAGCAAAAGCTATCTCAACCAGATGGTGGTGGAGATTAACGGCAAGATCGGCAACGCGGGCGATCGCGCACTCGATACGGTGGAAATTTACTGCGTGTTCTACGATTCCTACGGCCAATTGGTGCTGCGCTCCCGTGTTCCTATCGTGAGTCCGCGCATGGGCGGCCTTAAACAAGGAGAAACGAAAACATTCAGGCTGCCATTCGATGAAATTCCGGAGAGCTGGAATCAGCAGATGCCGCAACTGGTGATTGCCGGCGTGAAATTTCTCTGATGTCCCGCGTGCTGCTGGTGGACGATGATACCGACGCGCTGGAGCTTCGGAAACTTATTTTCGAGCATCACGGGCACGCGGTGATCGCGGTAAACAGTGCCGCCGGCGCCCGCCGGCAATTCCATGCGGCGCCTCCGGAGAGCGTAATTCTCGACCTCAGGCTTCCTGACGCGGCTGACGGCTTGGCGTTGATTCGCGAATTCCGGGCGTCTTCGCCCCAAGTGAAAATCGTCGTGCTCTCAGGCTGGCGCGCCGATTTGGACGGCCGAACCGAGGGCGACTTGGTAGATGTAATCCTCGCAAAACCAGTGCGGTCGGAGATCCTGCTCCGTGCCATTACTTAGCTCGCCGCCCTTCGAGGATCTTTGCGAACGAAGCTGACCCCAATTCTTCGAGCGTAAGGCCGGTTAGCCTCGGCACTTCTTCTTCCGGAATCGCGCCGCAATTAATCGCGCGCAGGAAGTAGTTCAGCAGCCCTTGTCCGGTGGCCTCGTCGTCGAACACGTCGCCGACTATCGTCGCCTGCGCCGCCTTCGAAATGAAATTACGCAGCCGCTCCGACGCTGCATTCAGCCCTTCGAGAAAAAATGAATAGATCGTAGCGTAACGCGTCGGCAGTTGCGCCGGATGCAAATCCCACCCTTGATAAAACCCATTGTCGAGCGAATGCCGGACGTGGTCGCGATGCAGTTTCCACGCCCGATGCACCACCATCCGGTTCTCCAATATTTCCTGATGCGACAGCGTCTTTCCTCTGTGGATAGCCACCGGCATGACATTCGTCGCGCCATCGGAAAGCCACAAACCGGTGCCGGCCAGCGACGCCTGCATCATCGCCCGCGCGAAATCGCAGGCCGGATGCAGCATGTGCTGATGCGCCGCCGTGATGCCCAGGCTCGCCGTGTAATCGTAAGTTCCAAAGTGCGCGGCCACGCATCGTCCCCGCGTAGCCTTCACCAGTTCCGGCAGCATGAAGATCGCTTGCGGCGTCTCGACCATCATCTCCATTTTGATGCCGCTGCCAAGCTGGTCCAACACATCCATCAGCGCGGAAACCTGCTCAGGCACGGTGATCTTCGGCAGCGTCACCACGAAATGTTCAGGCACATTCCGGCCCAGCACCGTGAGAAACCGCGCCAGCGTTCGAACGCTGCGCGCCTTCACTTCTTCGCTCAGGCTCTTGATGCGAATGCCCAGAAACGGCGGCAAAGTGCCTGCCGCCAGACCTTTCAGAACCTCTTCCGCCGCCCTGTCGGCACTGGCGTCCTCCTCCGCGTCCGGACGATTGCCGTAGCCGTCTTCGAAATCGATGCGGAAATCTTCCACTGGCTCACGGCGCAGCTTTTCGATGACGCGCTCATACACGGTGTCGGCCAAATGATTCGGAATGCCGATCGCCAGCGCCAGCGTCGCCGCGTCGGGAGCGAATTCGGCAACCGTTTGTTCCGCGATAGCGCCCATTTTCCGGCACAAATCGGCCTTGAACAAGTGTGCTCCGCCATAGACGGTGTGCACCGGCTGGCGTTTGCCCGAATCGCCCGGATAGCGCCGCGAAAACTCAAGATTCTTAGCCGTGAGTGAATCTGGCAAGGTCGGGTTCATAATCAATACTCCACTCGATCCCGCTTTTCTTTCCACACTCGAAAGCATTCGAGCGATTCCTCGCGCATCATTTCGATAAACGGAATTTCGCGGTCCGCCGGCGTCAGAGCAATCTGTTGGTAAATGAATGCGTCGTCAAATCCAGCAGCCGCGGCGTCCGCAGCGATGCCCGCGAAATACACGCGCGCCAGACGAGCCCAATAAATCGCGCCGAGGCACATCGGGCAAGGCTCACAAGTGGTGTAAAGATCGCACCCATCGAGTCGAAAAGCGCCGAGCGCCGCGCAGGCTGCGCGTATCGCAACCACCTCGCCGTGCGCGGTGGGATCGTTCGACGACGTGACGCAATTCGTTCCTTCCGCCAAAACGTGGCCGTCCTTCACGATCACGGACGCAAAAGGTCCGCCGCGCCCCGAACCCACATTTCCGATAGCGAGCTCAATCGCCCGCGCCATAAACGGATTTTCCACCCGCTAACCAGTCTAATAGGTCGTCCCGCCGCGCGCCGGCTTAAAACAAAAACTTCAGCGCCAACTGCACCCGCCGCGGATCCTGCGCCGAAGTGACCTGTCCGAACGTCGTATCACCCAAAAAGTTGTCCGGCAGATTGAAATTGGTATGGTTCACCACGTTGAAAAACTCCGCCCGGAACTGCACGTTCAGCCGCTCCGTCGCGCGAGTATTCTTCACCAGGGACACGTCCACCGTCGCGAGCCCGGGCCCGCTCAGAATATTGCGCCCCGCGTTCCCGAAGGTCCCATACGGCGCGACCGCGAATGCAGCGGTATTGAACCATTCCTGCGCGCTGGGATTCGCCACATGCGGATTCCCCACCACATCCGGCCGGTTGTTCGCGCCGTATCCAAGCTGGCTGAATCCTGTGTTCGAGTTGTCGTCGTCCTCGACCAGCATCACCGTGAAAGGCTGTCCTGTCTGGAACGTCAGCACGCCGAAAGTCTGCCAGCCTCCCAGCCAGCGGTGCCCTGTGGCGATCGGCAGATCATAAGCGTAGCTCAGCGTGAAGCGCTGGCGGATGTCGAAGTCGGACCGACCACGCTCGGCGCTCAAATCGTAGCTGTTTTGCGGAAAATTCGGATCGCCCGTGGTGCTGAAGAATCCCGACGCATCGTCAATCGATTTGGAATAAGTGTACGACGCTAGCGCGGATAGCCCCTTCGTCAGCCGCTGTTCGAACTTAGCCTGCAAGCTGTGATAAATGGAGTTGGCATTCGATTCGATAATATCCACGTCGGCGAAATTCGGATTCGGCGGCAGAGCCTCCGGATTGGTCGAAGGCATTGCCTGATTAATGTTGCGCGAGTCGATCAGCCGCGTGCCTTTCGATCCCACGTAATCGATCTCCGCCACACGGGCTTTACCCAACTGCCTCTGAATCCCGAAGTTCCATTGCTGTATATACGGCGTCCGCAGATTGCGCTCGAATGCCGTAGCCGACGCCGGGTAGGGAAGGGGGAAATCGCTGGGAAATGGATTCGATAGCGACAAGTTGTATACGCCTTGAATCGGATAGTAAACGTTGAAATTGTAGTAAGGCGCGCTGAAATACAACCCCTCGCTGATCGCCAGCGACGATTGATCGTAGTGAATCCCGTACGCCGCGCGAATCACCGTTTTCCTGCTCGCGCCGGGCGACCATGCCAGGCCGATCTGAGGCGCGAAATTTGTATAGTCGGGATTGTAGCCGGAGCGCGGAAATCCGTCTACACCTACCGGCACCAGCGCGCCTTGCGCCGGATCGTAAACATTCGCGCGATTCTGCGCGTCCACCCCGGGCGAATTATATTCATAGCGCAATCCGAGCGTCACCGTCAGATCGGGCCGCACCCGCCACGTATCGTTGACGAAAAAATTGTAGCTGTGCGTCCGCAGGTGCTCTGGATTATTCAACGTCGCGCCGCCCGATTCCGTCGGCGCGCCCAGCAGCAGTTCCTCAAGCGAGTTGCCGATCAGCTCCCCCGTGAAGTCGATAAATCCGCGCGACTCCACATCGCGATATGCGTTCTGTTGCAGAATGCGCGAGTCGAATCCGAACTTCACCAGGTGCCGTCCGCGGATCCAGGTCGCGTTGTCGCCGATCTGATACGTGTTCGTCGTCCCGTGTTCCGGACTGGTATACTCGTCCCCCAGCGGCGAATACCCGTTCACCGAAATCAGGCTCAAACCCCAATCGCGCGGATTGGTCGAGAGCTCCGGCAGCCCCAGCTCATGATTGATGCTGACTCCCTGGTTCTGCTGATAATCTCCGTTTGAAACCCGGTTGAAGCCGATCCTCACTTCGTTGATCAGCGACGGCGAGAACGTGTGCGTTTCGCCGAGCGTCGTATTCTGCCAGCGGCTGGGAATGCTCAGGCCATAATTCGGAACCGCCGAATAGCCCGCCCCGCCGAACGGATCGAAAAATTTGTCGTCCTCAAAACTGTACCGGTAGAACAGATTGTCGGCATGTGAAATCGCATGATCCGCCCGCACGTCGAAGCGATTCAGATTGTCCAGCTGCGATGGCGAAGACACGTAGTTCGCCCCCGGCACATTGCGATCCGGCAGTGGATACAGCGCTGCGATCGCCACCCCGATCGGATTTAAATAGTAGCTCGGCACGATGCCGCCCGGAATCGGCGCGCCGGTCAGTGGATCGTAGGCCGGCGTTGCCGATTGTGAAAAATTACCCACCCGCTCCAGCGCGGTCGGAACGTTGGTCACTAGCGGTTCCCCCTGATTCAGCCGCGTGCCCTCGTAGTCGGCGAAAAAGAACGTGCGATTCTTCTTGATCGGACCGCCCAGCGTCGCGCCGAACTGATTCCTTTGAAATGCCGGCGCCGGTTGCCCCGCGGCCGCGAAAAAATTGCTCCCGTCCATCGCCCCGTTGCTGAAAAATTCGTAAGCGGTGCCGTGGACCTGATTCCCTCCGCTACGCGTCACGACGTTGATCTGCCCTCCCGCGTTGCGCCCGAAACTGGTGTCGTAGGTCGACGTCGCCACCTGGAATTCCCAAATCGCATCCACCGGCGATGTCACTCCGACCCCGTTCAACTTCGGATCGGCATTGTACGCGCCATCGAGAAGAAACATGTTGCTATCCTCCCGCGCCCCGTTGACGTTCACCGTGAATGCTCCCCGTACCGATCCCGCCGATCCCTGCGCCGGAGGCACCACACCCGGCAGCAGCAGGCTCAAGTCGTAAAAATTGCGCCCGTCCAGCGGCAGGCCGACGATCAGCCGATTCTCGATCACCCCTCCCAGCGCCGAATCCTCACGAACCAACTCCGGTGCAGCCGTGACCTCCACTGAATCTCCACCCACCCGCAGCGATATATCTAGTCGAAGCTCCTGATCGACGTCGAGAGTAACAATGTTGCCATATTTCGTGAATCCCTTCGCCTCCGCCTCGATGCGATACCTGCCCGGCAGCAGCGCCGCCACCGTGAACTCGCCGCGCGAATTCGTCACTGCCGAGCGTCTTTCGCCCGTCTCTTCATTTACTACCGTGACCGGAACCGCCGTCAACGCATGTTGCGTAGCGTCCGTCACTGTTCCTTCAATCGAGCCGCGCACAGTCTGCGCATGCCCGATAGACATTAGGGCGAATAGGGCTAGGACGAGCTTAAATTTCACACGAAACCTCGGGATTGGGATAACCTCTAATATAGCGTGACTGACGTCCTACTACCCGCCCCGTTAGCAATACTTTACCAACAGGAGGATGAGTTTTCTGCACCTATATTTATAGAATGCTGGTATCGGCGAATGTCGTCGATCAGCTTGGGAGCGGTCTCTTGGGCGTTTTAGCGTTACAATATTAGGAGAGCGATTCTACTCATCATGGAAAGATTCTGGTTACACCGTTACGCAGTACTGCTCGCGGTGTGTACATTATTCCTGGTAGTTGCCGGCGCTTCGGTGACCAGCAAGGAAGCCGGCCTTTCCGTGCCCGATTGGCCTTTGTCCTATGGCCAAGTGATGCCTCAAATGACCGGCGGCGTATTTTTCGAGCACGGCCATCGTATGGTTGCGACCGCAGTCGGTTTCATGACCATCATTCTCGCAATCTGGCTGGCGCTCGTTGAAACCCGCAGTTGGATGAAAAAGTTAGGATTCGCGGCTCTCGCGGCAGTGATTGTCCAAGGGCTCCTCGGTGGCTTGACCGTCAAACTGATGCTCCCGCCCGCCGTCAGCATCTCCCACGCGTGTCTCGCCCAGCTTTTCTTTTCCACAACCGTCGCGATCGCCCTCTTCACCTCGAAAAACTGGCTGCAAGGACCGGAGATTGTCGAGGATCATGGCTGGCCTTCGCTGCGCAGCCTGGCCATCGTCACCCCTGCAATGGTGCTCATCCAAATCGCCCTCGGCGCCGCCTTCCGCCATCG
>JBEKPC010000032.1:0-38646 GCA_049521155.1 Bryobacteraceae bacterium | reverse complement strand
GGTCCTGGCCGTCGCGCGCGGAGCCCCAGGCATCGCCGCACACATCCTCTCCGGGCATGGGCACATTCACCGCGCCAATGCGACGCGCCAGAGGATCCACCAGGTCCAGATAGCGCAGAATTTTCTGCTTGTGCGGAATCGTCACGCTGAACCCCGCCAGCGGCAGCTTCGCGGCCAGCACAAAAAAATCCTTGAGCTGCGCCGGCTTCACCAGAAACGGCAGATACACGCAGTCCGCCCGCCGCGCCTGAAATGCCCGATTATGCACCGCCGGCGAGATGGAATGCCGCACCGGATCCGCCACCACCCCGTAAATCCGGGCATCCCGCGTGAATTTCTCCACTCGATACAAATGCCGCAACTGGTGCGCGCTCACCTGCCCGGACGCTGTTCCTTCCGCCGAATTCGGCGCCGCGTATGTGAAAAGTCCACCGGCCGCTGGCGAAAGAACGCGAGTCGCCAGGCCAGCCTCGCCCATCGCCAGCAGGATCGTGGCTGTCTTCGCATACGTTTTCGCCAGCGCCAGCACCCGCGCATTATCCGACGGCTTCTTCGCTGTGGTGACGATCTTATATCCGTCCGCCGCGATGCGCAGCATGCGCCGCATCACCGCATCCAGCGGAGGCGTCCCTCCGTAATTGTGATAAGAAACCACCAGCCGCGCCCGCGACCGCAGCGCTTCCAACATATCTACGCAATTTTCCGCGCTCTCGATTTCGATATCGACCGCCTGCGCCCCACCCTCGATCGCCGCGTCGAGAATCTTTACCTGCTGCTCGATGCTGCCGTTGAAGCGTCCGTGATTCTGGTGCCTGCGGCAAGTGGCCAGTACCGTGCAATCGATATTGCGCGCCAGAAATTTGCGCATCGCCACGATGCCTTGCTCCGGTGACGCCAGATAGTCGAGCCTGAATTCAAAGAATCGCTCGCCTGCGTTATATTCCTCCCGCGCATGCGCCAGTAGCGATTCAATCTCGGGAAATCCGAGAGCGATACAAATGCGAGGAAGTGCGGCCCTCCGCGTCATGAAGCCTGATCAGGATAGCACGGGAATTGCGGATTACACATCGATTTCGTAAGCGTGTTTTAACCATTTCTCGACTTCCTTGTCGATTTCATCCGGCGACGTCACCGGAATGCGATGCGTAATGCGATCGCCTTTCTCAAAACCGCCGGTTGAAATCAGTTTGCCCGAAGCCTCCATATCCTTGAACGCGAATCCGACGTCGATACGCGCCCCCGCCGGCTTCACCTGCGCGAAAACATGCTTGCGATAAAACGGCACAATCGTCTTACAGGGCGATACGCGCACATCCTTGCCCAGACGGAACGCCAGCTTCAGCACATGATCGTAGATCGGCCGCAATCCCGCCTTCTTCCCGGCGAACATCGCCTCCACCATCGCGTCAGGATCGTAATCGTCCGCGCCGCCGTGCCCATCCGCGCGCTTGGCGATCCACAGCGCGTAGTTCGTCGTAACGCCCTGCGCCTTCAGCCACGCGATCCGTTCCCTCTCCGTCGCCGCGCCTGATTTCTTAACCATGCGAACCCATTCCTCAAGCGTGCGTCCAGTGCGCTCCTTGAGCAACCGAACCCCCGACTCTTCCATGGCGAAACTCGGATGCAGCGTATATACCGAATTCTTGCGCATGGAGTCATAATAGCGACTATGAACCTCAAGAATGCGGCATTCCTAGCGTTGATCGGAACCATCCTGACCACCATCCTGCTGGTCTACAATCTGATCTCCGCCGTGCTCAACGTTACGCGCGGCCTGATTGCCTTGGACTCGCTCATCTCGATCCTGATCTACGCCATCGCGAGCATCACTCTGACCGTGTTCTTCTACGTGTTCTACAAACAGAGTTGATAGAATCCGTGTGGGAGCCAATTTTGCCCGGTGGCAGGCGCGGTCTTCAAAACCGTTGAACGGTCCTTTGGATTGTTGGTCGATTCGACTTCGACTGGTTCCCGCCAAGCGCCGTTTTACTCGTATCGCAGCGCCTCAATCGGATCGATCCTCGCCGCCTTCATCGCCGGATAAATTCCAAATACCACGCCCACCGCTACGGACACGCTGAACGCGATGATCACCGACGCCGGCGTCACGATCGTCTTCCACTCCGCCGTGTGCGCGATCAGCCAGGAGAGGCTCAGTCCAAACCCGATCCCCGCAATTCCCCCGCCGACGGAAATGAGAATGCTCTCGGATAGAAACTGCCGCACGATGTCTCCACGCCGCGCGCCGGTCGCCCTCCGGATGCCGATTTCGCGCGTCCGTTCCATGACCGTCGCCAGCACGATATTCATGATTCCGATCCCGCCCACCAGCAACGAAATCGCCGCGATCGCCACCATCACGTACGTGAAAATCGTCTGCGTCTTCTGCTGTTGCGCCAGCAGCGCCGCCGGAATCGTGACCGTAAAATCTTCCACGCCGCGATGAGTCGAGCTCAAAATCGCCGACACCACTTCCGCTGCCTTCACGCTATCCGCCCCCGGTTTCAACCGCAGATCGATGCCGTCGATATCGTCCTTCATGTAGGAGCTGAGGTCCCAGAACCGGTATTGAAACGTATTAAAAGGAATGTAGATCAGTTGATTTCGATCGTCGCCCTGCCCACCGCTGCCTTCAGAAATCTGCGGCGCCAGCACGCCCACCACTTGCAGCCACGTATCGTTGACCTTGATATATTTTCCCGTCGCCCCAGGACCGTAGCCCAGCATCGATGATTTCACCCGATCGCCCAGCACGCACACCGGCGTGCTTTCCAGATTTTCGCGCTCTGAAAAAAATCGCCCTTCCGCCACCCGCAGGTTATGAATCGACGCATAGGACGGCCGCACGCCATACAGATTCGGAGTCCCCTGCGGCGGTTTCGGTAGCACCCGCGCCGGATGCAGCGTGCGCCGTGGCGAGAGTAATTCCAGCGAATCGATATTCGCCTCCAGAATCCGCACATCGCGCTCCGTCAACCCAGGCGAGGCGCGCCGCCGCTGTTGCATCTCCTCCGGGCTGGCCGATGCAATCGATTCCACCAGCACATTCCGGACGCCCAGCCGTTCGATAAAACTTAACGATTCTTCCCGCGCCCCCGCCCCAATCGCCAGCATCCCGATCACGCTCCCCACGCCAAACACAATCCCCAAAGCCGTGAGCACCGTCCGCGTTTTCTGCGCCCGCAAGTTGTCGAACGCCAGCCCAATATCGGAAAAATAGCGCAGGAAACTCATTTAGTGTCCTCCGCCTCATTACCGAGCCGTGACCGAAGGGAGCGGTGCCAAACCAAGAGTTGTGGGGCAGGTTGCCAACCTGCGGACCGATTGCCAATCGGTCCATCCGGGCGCAGCCCGGACGCCTGGCACCGGCAATCCAGTTGGCATATGCTCATTTGGAAATCGCCTGTACCGCGGACCCGCTCTTTTTCTCTTTATCCTTATCTTTCTTCTGATCCGGCCGCGCCAGCGCCACGAACTGACCTTCATTGGCTCCTGTAATCACCACCTGGCTTTCGCTGCGCCTCACCAGCTTTACATCCGCCGTCGTAAATCCGCCTTCCGGCGTTCGCGCATAAACGTAGGTGCGGCCATCGCTCTCAAACAACGCCTGTGCCGGAATCCAGAGCGAGTTCTTCAACGTCTCCGCCGTAATCACAATGTTCGCCGTCATCCCCGGACGCAGCTCCGGCGACGGATCGTCCACCGAAATCTTGCACTCGAATCGCCGCTCCCACATCGGCCCCGCAGTTCCTCCGAGATCGGAAATGGTTCCATGATACGGATGTTCGGGCAAAGCCACCGCCGTGATCAACACCGGCTGATGGAGCGCCAGGTGTCCGCGGTCGGCCTCCGCAATGCGGGCCGTCGCCTCCCAGTTCTTCATGTCGGGAAGCTGCGCCACCGCCATTCCCGCGCGAATCGTATCGCCCACCTGCCACATCGGCAAAACCATTCCCTGCGTGATGAAGTTGGCGTTGGTATTGGACTGAACATTTACATAGCCGTCGCGCGGCGCGCGCACCGTCATCATTTCGATATTCTTTTGCGCCGTTTCGATCTGCACCTTCGATTTCGCCACCACCGCATTCTGGATCTCGACCCCGGCTTGCGCCGTCGCTTTGCGATTCGCCAGGTCGCGCGTCAATTGGTCCAGCGTGGCCTGCGCGCCCTGCACCGCCAGATCGTTCTGCTTGGCTTGGATCCCGCTCACCACCGGATTCTTGCGTGCTTCCAGCTCCGCCTGTTTCAGATCGGAGCGAGCTTTGATCAGCAGATAATTGTCTTCTTCTTCCTTGGCCTGCATCTGCGCCTGGGCCTGGATCACCTTCTGCTCCGCCTCCGCCAGATCCGCTTGGGCTTCTTTCAACTTATAGAGCTGATCGGTGGTGTCGAACTGCACCACCACGTCCCCTTGTTTCACCAACTCGCCCGGCGCCCGCAGGGAAGTAATCGACATATCGCCCCCGCCGGCCATAGGAGCCGTCAGCATCAGCGAATTGCCGCCCTGAAATTCACCCCGAGCGTAAACCGCAAAAGTAACATCCCCCCGTTTCACCGCAGTAGTCGGCACAGTAGTCTCGATAGTCGCATTCGTGACCCGATAAAGCCGCACCCCTCCCCAAGCCGCCAAAGCAATAGAAGCCAGTCCAATCCCCGGCCCGATAACCTTCTTCAATTTCACTTTTTATTCTGACTCCTGACTCCTGACTCCTGACTCCTTTTTTCCTCCGGTTCAACTAAAGCAACCTTCGTCCCCTCGCCGATCCCTTTAATCGCCACTTCATCCGGATTGCGAGCCAGAATTTCTACTTCATGCGGCAGCCACTCATTCTTCTCCGCCACGTATACCGCCGGACGCCCTTGTCTCGTGAACACCGCGCTGGCAGGCACGCTGATCGCCATCGCAATCCGCTCGACAATGAAATCCACCCGCGCGTTCATCGCCGGACGCAGCCTTCGGTCGGGATCGTTGAAACTGGCCATCGCGCGAAAATTGCGTGTCGGCGGCCACTCGAAATCCTGCTCCACCAGCGGTGAGATCGACGCCACTTTACCCGGAAACGGCTTCTCGGGAAACGGGTCCACCAGAATGCGCGCGTCCTGGCCCACCGCGATGCGTCCCCGGTCAGTCTCTTCCAGCTTCGCCTTCATCTGGAGCGTCCGGACATCTGGAAGCTCCCCCACCACGCTGCCGGGCCACACGCTATCGCCCACTTTGAACGGTTTTGCGTTGATCCAACCCTGCGAGTTGTTGTTGAGATAAACCACTACTCCGGCCGCCGGTGCATGCAGTTCCATATGCGACAGGCGATCGTTGGTGACGTCGATCTCTTCCTGCGCTTTGTCGCGCAGCCTGGTCGCCGAACTCACCTTCTGCGCGTCCGATGTTTGGTGCAGGCTGATGGTTGCCTCCTCGACGCGCAGCTTCTCTTCGGCCAGGCCCAGGTCGATCTTGCTCTCTTCCCCTTGCAGCTTGCTGACGATCTCCTGCTTCGAGACCTCCAGTTTGGCCTTCTCCAGGTCAACCTGCGCCGAGGCCAGATCCAGGCGATCCTGCTCTGCCGTGACGCGGGCCTGCGCCACGGCCTGCTCGATGGTCGCCTGCGCCTGTTTCAGCGTCGCCTGTTTTTCCAGCAACTGCTGCTTTGCCAGGCTCGAATCGAACCGGATCACCACGTCGCCTTCTTTCACTTCGCTGTTGGCCGGAGCCTGCCAGGCAATCTGCAATCCGGCAATATTCATCGGTGCGATCAACTGCACGCTGTGCGTCGAAACTAGTTCTCCCCGGCATCGCACGATCACCTGAAATTCGCCTTTGCGTGCCGAAGCCACCGGCAAATCGGCCTTCGCTTGCACCTGCCGCGCCCGCCATAACCACACGCCTGCCGCCGGGATTCCAAGCAGGATGAGAATCCAGACGAGCCTTTTCATTTACCGGCCTCGATTTCGACCGCGGCCGACAAATCCGGAAGCAGTCTCGGATCCCGTTGATCGATGCGGAAGCGCGCCGAAAAATACTTGATCGGACTATCCACCCCGGACGAGGCCACTGGACTTGCCGATTCGAAGTGGGCATCGAAAACCACCCCCGGATAAGCGTCCAGGCGAATCTTCGCGTGCGCTCCTCCGCGCGTCAAAACCGCGCCATCCGGTTCGTTGACCATCGTGATCACCACCATATCGGTCGGGTCGAACAGCTTCACCATGGCCTGTCCCGGCCATGCCTGGTCGCCTTCTTGAAACGGGCCCATGGAGCCGTTTCTCCAGACGTTTTCAAGCGCAGCCATCCCCGCGATCGGCGCCCGCACCGTCAGCATTTCGGCGTTGCTCTTCGTACGCTCCAGCACCATTTCCTGGCGATTCCTTTGCAGCTCCAAAATACGCAGCCCCGCCGCTTCATCCAGATCGTGAAAATGGCTGGAATTCTTCAGGCTTTCGACCCGCGCCCGCGCGCTTTCCACAATCGCCTCATTTTTCAAGCGGTCGATCTCGCTCAGCACTTCGCCTTTGCGCAGCTCGATCTCCGCTTTCTGAAGCGCCGCCTCCGCGCTCTTCATGTCGGAAGCGCGCTTCGCCGCATCGCTGCGATATTGCGCTCTCTGCGATTCCAGTTGATGCCCCAGGTCGTCCATCTTGGCCTTCGCATCGCGCGCATCCTCAAACTGCTGCACTCGGTCGAATTCGGCTAGAATGTCGCCTTCGTGAACCAAAGTGCCGTTCGGGATGATTCTGGTGACCGTCAATTTGACCGCAGTTCCGTGAATAGTGGGCACTAACACGTTGAAAACATGGACCGCACTGATCGTTCCGGTAGACCGGATGTGGAGATCCTGCGCCAAAAGACACAACAGTGCCGTAGTGAGCATTTGATATCAAATTAGACGCCGCTAATCGCACAAATGTTGTGTTAAATGACACATTATGGCGATTTAAGACGCTCCCTCGCCGCATTGAACTCGCATCCGATCAGCGTAATCACCGACCACATGTACATCCAGACCAGCAACGCCAACCCCGCGCCGACGCTGCCGTACAGTACGTTGTAATTCGAAATGTGGCGGACGTACCAACTGAAAGCCAGCGTCGAAATCACCCATAGGACGGTCGCCAAAACAGCGCCAGGAAGAACATTCGCAAGGGTTTGTTTACGATTCGGACCTAGGTAATACATCAACGCCGTGACCAGCACAAACGCCGCGAAGGCGAGCCCCAGCCGTAGAGCTTTGCTCAGTAACTCCACCGACCCTCGCATCTCCGCAAAGCCTAAATGGTGCATCAAAAAGATTTCCGCCCTGGAACCAAAAACAATCAGCGCTGAAGCGCCCACCACGGGAACTGTAGTAACCAGCACCAGAAAAATCGCCATGAGGCGTTCCTGGACAAAGGAGCGCCCAGTGGGAATCCGGTAGATCGACCGGAACCCTTCAATCATGCTCATCGCCGCGCCGGAGGCGGCCCAAAGTGCAAGTGCCACCGCGCTGATAAGAAGGTACTTCGGACGCTCCCCGTGAACCACGAAAAGGGCAATCACCACGTCCTCGGTTCCAGGCGGGACCACATCGAATAAGAACTGCGCAATGGTGCGCGCGACATCCGTCGCATTGGCCTGCACTAGGATTGCGGCAAGCGTGGTCAGCAAGGGGAAAAAGGATAGCAACGACGAATACGCCGCCCCCTTGGCGATGCTAAGGGTACTGTCTTCAATCGTATTGAGCAGCGCTGCGCGCAGCACTCCCAGGAATCGCGATACCGTTCCCGCTTCCTTGATCGTCACTTCTTATGAGTATGATGGAATTGTGACACCCTCGCGCAATTGCATCGCCTTGTTGTGTCTGGCGATGCTTTTTCTGGCTCTCCTGACGCCGGCGTTTTGGGCGATCATTCTTCCTTTCTGCTACCTGTTTTCGCTCGCTGTCACGATTGCCGGCGTTATCAATACGAAGCGGCAAGCTCCCCGGCCCGGATACCGTCCGCTTTTACCGGCACGCGCTCCGCCCGCAATCGCGTAGTCCTCCTTTTTCCAATTTGTTTCTTTGCAAGGAGAGAGCTATGCGCTTGCGCACTGGATTATTGTATGTTGCCTTGATGTTTGGAGCGGTGGCGGGGGTTCCCATGACTCCCGAGGAACTGGAACAGGCAATGAGCTGGGAGAGTCAACCGAAAATCGCGTATGTGCTGGAGGAGGAGGAAGATCAGGATACGCTTGATTGAATTGCAGGCTGTTATCCTAAGAGAATGAGATTTTCTTTCCTTCTGCTTAGCGCGGCGCTCGCGTGGGGGCAGACATCACCCCAGACTACGCCTGCGCCGACTATGCAGAACCTTGCGCCGAAACTGCCGGCTCCGATGCCTACTCCGTCCATGGTTTCACCCGACACAGTGGTGTTGTCGGTGGGCGATGAGAAGATTACGAAGGCGCAGTTCGACATGATCCTGTCGTCTTTACCGCCGCAGCAGCAGGCATCGGCGAAGACTCCGAAGGGACGGCGCGAGATCGCGGAGAAACTGGCGGAAATTTTCACGCTGGCGCAGGAAGCCCGGACGCAGAAGCTGGACCAGACGCCGAAGGTCCAGACGCAGATCATGTTATCGACCGACCAACTGCTGGCGAACACGATGTTTCGCGACATGGCGGAGAATGCCAAGCCTGACGATGCCGCGTTGAAGGCATACTACGACGAACACAAAGCGGAGTGGGAGGAAGTGAAGGCGAAGCACATCCTGATCCGGTTTCAGGGTTCGAAGGTGCCGGTGCCCGATGGCCAGAAGGATCTGACGGACGCGGAAGCTCTGGCGAAAGCGACGGAGCTGCGGGCGAAGATCGTGGCCGGAGCGGATTTCGGGGCGGTGGCGAAGGAGAACTCGGACGACAAAGGGTCCGGTGCGAATGGCGGCGATCTGGGGGCTTTCGGCAAGGGGCAAATGACGCCGGAATTCGAGAAGGAAGCGTTCATATTGCCGATCGGCCAGGTGAGCCAGCCGGTGAAGACGCCGTTCGGATATCACTTGATTCTGGTGGAATCGCGCTCGACCAAGCCGTTCGAGGATGTGAAGGCCACCATCGCCAAGCGCATTCCGGGGGATCTGGCGCAGAAGGCGCTGGCGGATTTGAAGGCGAAGAAGCAGCCGGTGTTTAACGATATGTATTTCAAGTAGGCGCCACGCGGCAGGCGCCGGGCGCCAGTTAGAAAGTCCGCATGCTTACGCATGGCGGTTCACAAGGCGGCGGTCACGGCTCTGTAGCGATCGCGTCCGGGCTGCGCCCGGATGGACCGATTGGCAATCGGTCCGCAGGTTGCCAACCTGCCCCACGACGGACCATGGTTTTTCATTGCTATCGGTGCGGTAATTCGACCCGCCTCTTAAAGGGCTACGATTTTTGGGGATATTTGGCCTTTTAGGGCGTTGCGGGTGTCTACGATCAGTTTGGCGCTGGGGACTATCTTGGAATAGTCGAAGGCTTTGTGATCGGTGACGATGACTACGCAATCGGCTTCGGCGGAGGCTTTTTCGGGATCGACTGAGTTCATGGCGGGCACGGCTCCATCGGCGCGCAGGCTGGGGACGAAGGGGTCGCTATAGCTGACGATCGCGCCGCGCTTGCCTAGCAGGTGGATGATATCGAGGGCCGGGGATTCGCGCACATCGTCGATATCGCGCTTATAGGCGACGCCGAGGATGTGGACGCGCGAGCCTTTGAGCGGCTTCGAATGATCGTTCAGCGCGTTCTGAATCTTATCGACGACGAAGTGCGGCATGGCTCCATTGATTTGACCGGCCAGCTCAATGAAGCGGGCTTCAATGCCGGCTTGCTTGCTTTTCCATGAGAGGTAAAACGGGTCGATGGGAATGCAGTGGCCGCCCAGACCGGGGCCGGGATAAAACGGCATATATCCGAAAGGCTTGGTGGCGGCGGCGTCGATGACTTCCCACACATTGATGCCCATGCGGTCGCACATGAGGGCGATTTCATTCACCATGCCGATGTTGATCATGCGGAAGGTGTTTTCAAGCAGCTTCACCATTTCAGCGACACGCGTGGAGCCGACTGGCACAACCGTATCGAGACATTGGCGGTAGAACAGAGCGCCTACTTCAGTGCAGGCGGGGGTGATGCCGCCGACGACTTTGGGAATATTTTTGGTCTGAAATTTTTCGTTGCCGGGGTCGACGCGCTCGGGTGAGAAGCAGAGAAAGAAATGCTCGCCGACCTTGAGATCCTCGCGCTGGAACATGGGGAGCATTAATTCGTCGGTGGTGCCGGGGTAGGTGGTCGATTCGAGAATCACGAGCATGCCGGCGTGAAAATGTTTGGCGATTTCCTGGCAGGAGCTGACGATATAGCTCATGTCCGGATCCTTAGTTTTGCGCAAGGGTGTGGGCACGCAGATGTTGATGGTATCGAGACCAGCGACGGAGGCGAAGTCGGTGGTTGCCTTGATGAGGCCCTTGTCGACGAGGGGTTTCAAGACCGCAGTGGGAATGTCCTGGATGTAGGATTCGCCGCGGTTGAGGCTATCGACCTTGGATTGATCGATATCGATGCCAGTGACGAAAAATCCGGCGTGCGCCAATTCGACGGCTAATGGCAAGCCGACGTAGCCGAGGCCGACTACGCCGGTCTTGGCGGTGCGATTTTCAATCTTTTGGCGCAACTGTTCTGAATGAGTCAAAATACCTCCGGTATATTGGCAGGACATGGCCCCGCCCCACAATCATTTAAGCATCCCAGTAAAATTGGCCGGACGCTACTATATCGGCTGGTCCGGCTAGAAGGATATCCTGATTTTCCCATCGTAAATCGAGTGGGCCGGCTGGTGTCAGCACGCGGACGGGACTGGTGACGACGCCACGGGCAAAGGCAGCGGCGGCTGCGCCGGTGGAGCCGGTACCGGAGCTCATGGTTTCGCCGGCTCCGCGCTCGAAGAAACGGACGTCGAGGGTATGTTCGTCGAGGACGTGGATGAAGGACACGTTGGTGCGGTTGGGAAACCGGGGATGGCGTTCGAGGGCTGCGCCCAGAGTGCGCCAGTCGAGATCGAAATTATTTACGAAGACAGCGCATTGCGGATTGCCGACGTTGAGGATGGTGGCGTTCTGATCGAGAATGGTGGCGTGAAGCTCCTCGACTGTCGCTTGGCCCATGTTCATTTCGAAAGAGAATTGGCGGCCGTTACGGTTGAGCAGGCGGAGATGTTTCAGGCCGGCTCCGGTGAGGATGCGGACGTTTTCTATGTTATTCGATTCGAGGAGGAATGCGGCGGCGCAGCGGGTGCCGTTGCCGGAGATTTCGGAATGGCTGCCGTCGGAGTTCCATAATTCAATGGCGCCGTCGGCGTCAGGGGCTTGGGAGACGAGCAGCCAGCCGTCGGCGCCGGCTCCGGTGTGGCGATCGCAGATGGCGACTGCGGCGGAGGGAGCATCGAAGGTGGACGGGAGCTGGTCCCGCCAGGTCAGCAGGAAATCGTTACGCGCGCCGTGGGCTTTAGTGAACGGGATGATCATTGCTTTCCGAATCGCAGGCTTGACCAATATATTGTTCGCACAAAGGGGGTGGGCGCAAGACGCCGCGGTCGCGGTGATAGATCTCAATGACGGGCGCGCCTTTGACGATGATGGTGGCGACCAGTACATAGTGGGGGCCGCGCTTGGCTGCGCGGAGAAGGGTGGTGGCGATGCGGTCGCCTGAAAAAGCGAGCGCCCAGCGGGGTTGGAGAAAAAGATCAGGACGTTCGAGGGCCATGGCGAAGGCGGCTCCGTTGCCGTCGTAGAGGCTTTCGCGCAGAGGGATGCCTGCTTCGCGGAGGACTCCGGTCATATCGCCGAAGGGGAAGATGATGCCGTCGCCGGGGTGGTAATGGGCGGCGAGAAAGGTGGCGGCGGCGCGAGTCCATTGGCGGCGCGTGGCGGAGTTGACTTCGGTTTCCTTCCAGCAAATCGATTCGGGATGGACGGCCCAGGCGGTGGCGGGGATTGCGGCGACGATCAGAGCAGCGGGCCAGCGCCATTTCTTGGGAAACAGGAGCACGAGCGCGGCGGCGCAAATGGCTGTTAAAGGGAGCGCGGCGAGGGCGTAGCGGGTGTTGTAGTAGGAGTGGGGATAGAGGGTCGGCACAAAAATCGGATTGCCGGTGGAGTGCATGCCCATCACATAGAACACAGGCGAGAGAAGAAGGAGAAGGACGGGCCACCAGGCTCGCTTCCAGAGAGCGGCGAAGATTCCGAGGGCGCCGAGGATCAGCGCGGGCCAGCCGACGACAAGTTGGACGGCGGTGGAATAATACTGGACGGCCTTGCGCCAATCGTGATCGCCGGGATAGCGGGCCATGCCGAGCGCGAGCTGGCGCTGATAGATGCCGAGGGCGGACCACTGGCCGTGATAAAACTCCAGGGCGTCTCCGTTATAGAAGCGGTTGTGGGCGAGCCAGGCCAGCGGCGCGAGCGAGGCGAGGGCTCCGAAGAGGATCGCCAGCCATTTATTTTTGGCGACGATCAGGAGATAGAGAGCGGCGAAAGGGATCAGGAACCAGCCTTCATAGCGAGTGAGGGACGCGGCGTTCGAGGCGGCGGCGGCGAGCAGGAGGGCCCAGATCGATTGGGAGTCGCGGAACCAGAGGGTGGCGAAGAGCAGTGCGGCCGCGGAAGCGGCGAAGACAGGCTCGGTCATCGGCGCGGTGGCGAGGAAGAGCATGTTGGGATTGAGCAGGAATACCAGCATGGCGGCGAAGGCGGCGGCTTCGGAATGAAAGGCTCGCTGGGCGGCGGCGAAGAGAAAAAGCGCGGCGAGGGCGAAGCAGGCGGCGGAGGGAATCGTCCCGGCGAGGCCGGTTTGCCACCAATCGGCATGCATGACGAAAGGGATCAGCAGAATGTGGGTGAGAGGCAGCCAGCCGGTGCCGATCTGCTCCGGGCCGGGAGTGCGGGAATCGAGAATGCGGCGGGCTATGTTGAAATGAGCTTCGGCATCGCCGTCGTTTAGGACGTAGCCGTGGGTGAAGGACCAGCGCGCGGCGGTGATGGCGATGGCGGCGGCGATGAGAATCGCGCAGGCTAAGGCGAGGATGCGGGATTTCATGCGGGGCTCCTGTCGAAAACAAACCGCTCCCTGCGGTCACGGCTCGGTCGCGATGCGGAATCGATGTCGTTGGCAGCGCATGGCGCCGCCCCACAATTGGGGCGAAAAATTGGGGACAGCCCGCTCTTTCCACTGGCGCCATGGTAGTGAATGTTTACGCGAAGATTGTGGCGCCTTGGGACAGAGTACCCCGATTTTTCGCGGGTTCCACAATTAGAAAGACGTAAATTGGCGGAATTCTTGGAAGCGTGCATCGATTTCGGCTCGCGTGAGGGTGCGGAATCGCTCCACGCCAAAGCGTTCGCAGCAAAAGCTGCCCATCACGGAGCCATAAATAACGGCGCGGCTGAGCTCGCCCAGGGTTACTTGCTCGGATTTCAAGTCGAAGCCCTGCTGGGCCAGATAACCGATGAAGCCGCCGGCAAAGCAATCGCCGGCGCCGGTGGGGTCGAAAACGTGTTCGAGAAGATAGCCGGGGACGACAAAAAAGGAATCGCGGCGGAACAGCATGGCTCCATATTCTCCGCGCTTGATGACCAGAGTGTGCGGACCCATGTCGAGAATCGCCTGGGCGGCTTTGCGGAGGTTCGAATGGCCGGAGAGCATCTTGGCTTCGGAATCGTTGATGAGCAGAAAGTCCCAATTACGGATGGTCGAGAGCAGCTCCGCGCGGAAGTCCGCGATCCAGTAATTCATGGTGTCGCCGCCGGCGAGGCGCACGCCGTTCATCTGATTTCGGACGGCCGCCTGGAGCGCGGGCTGGATGTTGCCGAGGAGCAGATAGGGCGCGGATTTATAGCTGGCCGGAAGCTTGGGATTAAAATCGGCGAAGACGTTCAGATCGGTCTGCAAGGTGGTGCGGTCGTTCATATCATCGGAATATTTGCCGGCCCAGAAGAACGTTTTTCCGGGGACGCGCTCCAGACCTTCGAGGTCGATTCCGTGATGGGCAAGGAGGTCCGTGTCTTCCTGCGCAAAATCGTCGCCGACGACGGCGACGAGGCTGGTTTTTGTGAAAAAGCTGGAGGAAAGGGAGATGTAAGTGGCGGCTCCGCCGAGCATACGGTCGACGCGACCGTGAGGGGTTTCGACGCCGTCATAGGCAACGGAACCAACGACAACAAGAGACATCTTTTGATTGTAGCCGCAGGCGTTGAGCGATTGCAGGCGGATAAGATAGGAGCAGTGCGTTCCGTCTTGATTTCCGCCGGGTTCCGCAGTCTGCCGGATCTGGTGATTCTGCTGCTGGTGTTGCTGACACAAGGGGGCGGGATCTATTTCCTGTTGCTATTACCGGCGGTGAGGGATCGGAAATGGGCGCGGCGCGCGATCCTTGCCGGCGGGGCAGCGTCTGGAGTCATCCTGATTTTCGGCGTGCTGCTGATGTTTGCTCGCGTCGCACGACTTTTTCCATCCTCGACGGCGAGTTGGTTCAGAGGCTGGGCGTTGATCTGGGGCATGCTGTCGGTGCTCTGGGTGGGAGCGTGGCTGGTGTGGCGAGGGCTGATGGCGATTCTGAGGCCTGCGCACTCTTCGGCAAGGCGGGGATTTCTGGGCGCGACGGGGGCTGCTCTGGTTGCGGCTCCGCTGGTGACGGTGGGATATGGAGTGTTCGTCGAGCGGCGGAACATCCGCATGCGGGAACAGAAGATCGTCATTCCTGGATTGGCGGAGGATCTCGATGGGCTGCGGATCGTTCAATTGACGGACATCCATCTCAGTCCGTTTCTGAGTGTGAGGGAGCTGGCGCACGCGGTCGGGATGGCGAATGAAACCAATGCTCATCTGGCGCTGGTGACGGGCGATATGATTTCCGGCCAGCGCGATCCGCTGGATGCGTGCTTGGAAAATCTGGCGCAGTTGCGGTCCGAAGCGGGGATTTTCGGCTGTCTCGGCAACCATGAGATCTACGCGCACGCGGAGAACTACGCCACAAAGCGAGGCGCGGAGCTGGGAATTCGGTACCTGCGGTCGGAGGCGGTGCGACTGAAGTTCGGAGGGGCGGCGATGAATCTGGCTGGGGTCGACTATCAGCGGTTTAACGAACCGTACCTCATGGGAGCCGAGGACATGGTCCAGCCGGGAATGCTGAATGTGCTGATGTCGCATAACCCCGATGTATTTCCCGTGGCGGCGGACTTAGGCTACGCTCTGACGATCGCGGGACACACGCACGGAGGGCAGGTTCGGGTGGAGATTTTGCGAGAGGACCTGAACATCGCGCGATTCTTCACGCCCTATGTCGACGGGTTGTATCAAGAAGGCGGGCGAACGATTTTTGTATCAAGGGGAATCGGGACCATCGGGCTGCCGGCGCGGCTGGGCGCTCCTCCGGAGGTCGCATTGTTGCGCTTGTGCCGTTCCTGATTGTGAGCGATATTCACGGGAATCGCGAGGCGCTGGATGCGGTGCTGGCCGATGCTCGCGGACATTATGATCGCATTGTGTGCCTGGGAGATCTGGCCGGCTACGGCGCGGATCCCAACTATACGGTGGAGTGGGCGCGCGCAAATGTATCGGCGATCGTGCGGGGGAATCACGATAAAGTTTGCGCGGGGCTCGAATCGCTGTATTCCTATCGGCCTGCGGCGCGCGCGGCGGCGGAATGGACACTGAATACGCTTACCGCTGAAAATCGCGCCTATTTGGAGAAGCTTCCGCGCGGGCCGCTGCCTTATGAAGGGTTCGATCTGGTGCATGGATCGCCTGTTGACGAGGACGAATACCTGGTGACGATCAATGACGTCGCGACGATCCGGAATGAGATCGAGACGCCGCTTTCTTTTTTCGGGCATACGCATCATCAGGGCGGATTCCTGATTGCGCGCAAAGGCGTCAAGGTAATCGATCCGCACCTGGTGCTGGAGTTGGAAGAATCTTATCGATACCTGGTGAATCCAGGGTCAGTGGGCCAGCCCCGCGATGGGGATCCGCAAGCGGCTTATGCGATTTACAGGCCTGAGAATCATGTGGTCGAGTTCCGGCGCGCGGCTTATGACGCGGCGGCGGCGGCCGGAAAAATTCGGGCGGCAGGACTGCCGGGGGCGCTCGCGTCGCGGCTGTTGACGGGGGTTTAGGCAGGGCGGAAGCGCCTGCGCCATCAAAGTTCGCGAACCGCTACACTAAGGCAGAGAATGTCATCAACCGACGGCCGCCTACCGTCTGTCTCCCCGAAAGTAGTGGTGGCGACGACCGTAGCGCTTTCCTTTATCAGTTTCTGGCGTGGCGCTTCCATTGTCTTGAGCGACCTCGCATCATCCGCGTTCTATGCCGGAGGGGCAGCGGAGCAGGCGATCGGCAAATCGGCGCCCTGGTTCGTGCTAGGCGTCATGCTGTTCAGCTTCGCCGTACGCAGCGTGTACATGGAGAGCTGTAGCATGTTCGTGCGCGGCGGCGTGTACATCGTGGTGCGGGATAGCATGGGGCCAATCCTGGCGAAGTTCTCCGTTTCCTCGCTGGTGTTCGACTACATTCTTACCGGTCCTATCAGCGTGGTCAGCGCCGGGTTGTACCTGGCCGCGCTACTGAACGAAATCAGCGAGCTGCTGCATTCCAGCTACCGCATCAACGTGAATATGTTCGCCGCCGCGGCGGCTGTACTGGTGACGATTTATTTCTGGTGGGAAAACATCAAAGGCGTTCACGAATCGAGCGGCAAGGCGCTGCGCATCATGCAGATCACCACGGTAATGGTGGTCATCCTGATGATCTGGTGTCCGTTGACGATTCTGTTGAAGAATCGCTGGCAGCTTCCACCGGCGCCGATCGCGTCCAATCTCAATTTTGCTCCCGATGCGCAGGGATGGTTCAAAGGAACGTTCTGGATTCAGATTCCGATGGTGGCGATCATTATTGCGTTCGGGCACTCGCTACTTTCGATGAGCGGATTCGAGACGCTGGCGCAGGTCTATCGCGAAATTGCTTACCCGAAGCTGAAGAACCTCCGAATTACGGCCAATATCGTGTGCTGGTACGCGGTGATTTGCACCGGCGTCGTCACGGTTTTCGCGGGCATGATCATTCCCGATGCGGACCGGCCCAAGTACTTCGATAATCTGATCGGCGGATTAGCCATGAGCCTGAGCGGGCCATATCTGCTGCGGCTCGGATTTCATATTTTCGTCGTCGCGGTAGGCGGCTTGATTCTGGCGGGAGCGGTGAACACCTCGATCATTGGAGCCAACGGCGTGTTGAACCGGGTGGCGGAAGACGGCGTGCTCCTACCTTGGTTTCGCAAGCCGCATGCCAAGTTCGGCACCACCTCGCGGATCATCAACATGATCGCGATTATGCAGATCGCCACGATCATCGGCAGCCGCGGTGACATGACGATTCTGGCCGAGGCTTACGCATTTGGCGTGGTCTGGAGCTTCTTCATGAAGTCGCTGGGCGTGCTGGTGCTGCGGTTCCACCGGAGCGACCAGGAATACAAGTTTCCGTTCAACCTCCATATTCGCGGGATCGAGCTTCCCATCGGCCTGGGCGTGACGACGCTGGTGCTGGGGCTGGTCGCGATCGCCAATCTGTTCTCGAAGCAGGTGGCGACCAAGTATGGCGTGGCGTTCACCATCGTGTTCTTCCTCCTTTTCGAGATTTCGGAAAAGATCAATCACCGCAACAAGGATTCGGAGAAGAAGGGGCTGGAGCAGTTCAACCTGGAACATCAGGCACTGATCGATTCTTCCAGTCTCCATGCCCGTCCCGGCTGCGTGCTGGTGGCCGTGCGGGACTACCATCGCATGGAGCATCTGAAGCGCGTGCTCGATAAGACGAATCTGCGGCGGCACGACATTGTAGTGATGACGGTTCGTCCGGTATCGACCGGCGCGGGCGAGTACGAATTATCCGAAGCGCAGTTGTTCAGCGATTACGAAAAAGAGCTGTTCAGCCACGTGGTCGAGATGGCGGAGAAGGAAGGCAAGCCGGTGGAGCTTCTGGTGGTTCCAGCGGTGAATCCTTTTGACGCCTTGGCGCAGGCGGCCAACGGGCTGAAGGCGTCGCGGCTGGTGACGGGAGTGAGCGCGCGCATGGAATCGGACGAGCTGGCGCGTCAATTGGGCCTGGCTTGGGAATCGCTGCCGGAGCCGAGGCATCCGTTCTCGCTTGAAGTGATCAGCCCGGATCGGCCGTCGACTTACGTGAACCTGGGTCCTCATCCGCCGCGAATGTGGCCGGAGGACGTGGACCTGCTGCATGAAATCTGGCTGCGCCTGGCGGCATCGGACTCGTTGGGGTCACGGCTGCATCATCGCGATGTGGTGGGCGTGGCGTTGCGCAGGTTACAAAAGGATTTGACGCAGGACGGACACGATGTGGTGATCGGGGAGATTCAGAAAGAGCTGCGGAAGAGCTAGATTTCGTTGGCACACGAATTCCCTGACTTTACGCCAGGGGTTATAACCCTGTCACGTAAGTGCGGGGATTTCGACGAATCGGTGGCCGGAAAAAAGAAGAGCCGACGAGGGCGTCGGCTGCGGTCCAGGGGGACCGCCCTACAAATAATACTGATCAGCCCTTGGCCTTCTTTTTCTTTAATGGCGCGGCGGCTGCTTCAGGCGCCGGGACTTCTTCCGCCACGACTTCTGCTTCCACCGGCGCGACGCCTGCCAGCACGGCCTCGTACAATTCTTTCTGCTTCAGCAGTTCCTTTTTAGTGGGCGGCGCGATCTCATTCCGATAGTCGTGATCGCTATAACAGGTCCGGCAGCGCACCTTGGCGGCGGCTCCATTCATGAGAGAAACGATCGCATGGTTGGTGAGCCGGCGGCATTTCACGCAAAAATCATCGATAATATCGCCTAAACGCAAATCTCGCATACGACATTCGTGAGTATAACAACAATGAGGTAATCTGACGAGGATGTGTGACGATAGCATCTTGGAACACTTTGACGCCGGCGAACGGAAGATCCTCCGCAGCTTGACGACCCCGGCCCGGATCCAGCGATTTCTCGACGAGGAAATCCGCTACAACATGGAACCGGGTGTCGACACCTGCCATTCGCCGCGAACGGTTTTGCGAAAAGGCGTCGCGCACTGCATGGAGGGTGCGATGCTGGCGGCGCTGGCGCTCCGGCGGCTGGGGCATCCCCCGTTGGTGGTGGATCTCGAAGCGGAGCGGGATTCCGATCATGTGCTGGCCGTCTATCGCGTCCATGGGCATTGGGGTGCGCTCGCGAAGTCAGATTATTCGGGGCTGCGTTCGCGGGAACCGGTTTACCGCAACATCCGCGAACTGGCGATGAGTTACTTCGAGCACTACTACAATCCCGCCGGCGAGAAAACGCTGCGCACTTATTCCAGGCCGATCAATTTGCGGCAGTTCGACCGGTATTGCTGGATGACTTCGGAGGAGGACGTGTGGGTGGTTCCGAACCGGCTTTGCGAGATCAAACATACGCCCCTGTTTACTAAAGCGATGTTGCGCGGGATGGAACCGATGGACAAGCGGCTGTTCGCGGCGGGCCGGATGGGGGGCCTGATATAGTCGCTTTATGTCCGAAAATGTCATTCTGACCGAAGTGCGTGACCGCGTCGCCACGCTGACTCTGCATCGTCCGGAGAAGCTCAACGCGGTGAATGCGCAGCTATTGACGGAGGCCGCCGAGGCGCTGAAAAAGTGGTCGCGCGATGCGGAGATCGGGGCGATTGTCGTCACCGGATCGGGCCGCGCGTTTTGCGCGGGCGGAGACGTAAGCATGATGGCTCGCGAAGACGACGCGACCACATTGGAGCAGAAAATCGATGGATTACGGGAGATGCAGGAGATTTCGTGGCTGCTCTACAGCAGTCCCAAAGTAACGATCGCGTCGGTGAACGGATTCGCGATGGGCGCGGGCCTCGGCATCGCGCTGGCCTGCGATCTGCGCATCGCTTCGAGCGCCGCGAAGTTCGGAACGGCTTACGCCAAGGTCGGGTACGGAGGCGATTTCGGAACCACCTGGCTGCTGACCCACTATGCGGGCGCGCCGAAGGCGAAGGAGATGTTCTTCCTGGCCGATGTTCTCGACGCCGCGGAGGCGCATCGGATCGGCCTGGTCAATCGCGTGGTCGAGCCAGAGGCTCTGGCTGCCGAGACCTCCGCGGTGGCGTCCCGTATCGCCGCAGGACCGCTCACCAGTTACCGGTACATGAAGGCGAATGTGAATCTGGCGGCGGCGGTAGATTTCCGCACCTTACTCGATCGTGAGGCGGAAACGCATCTACGCTGCGGAGAGACGGCCGATCATCGCGAAGGGGTGAGGGCGTTTCTTGAAAAGCGGGCGCCGAAGTTTAGCGGACGGTAGTCTTTGCTATAACGTTTCTTTAAGTAACAATCGCGCATGTACCGGATTGTCATGAGGAAATCGTTCGAAAAGGCCTTGGCCAAGCTTCCGATGAATTGGCAGAAGCGGATTATTGCAAAAATTAGCACGGTCGCAGTCAGTTCGTATGCCCCGAACAACAACTTGACGAAGCTTCAGGGCCGGGACGGCTACAGAACTCCGGGTCGGCGACTGGCGCGTGATCTATGAGCTGCAGGATGACCGCCTTGTGACGCTGGTAGTGGAGTTGGGCGCAAGAGAAGGAATATATTGATGCGAATAGAAAAGATCACTCGCAACGGCAGGGATTTCGCGGTGTTACCCATGGAGAAGTTGAAGAAGCTCATCGACGATGCCGAGATGCTTGCCGATATCAAAGCCTATGACGAAGCGAAGGCGCGGATGGAGCGCGACAATGAGGAATTGTTCCCGCTGGAACTCACAGAGCGCCGCCTGGCTGGAGAAAATGCGCTCAAAATCTGGCGTGAGTATCGCGAACTGACCCAGGAAGCGCTGGCGAAGGCGTCCAAGGTGTCACGGCCGATGATTGCCGCGATCGAGACCGGACACAAAAAAGGCGGCATCGGGACACTGAAGAAACTCGCCGCGGCGCTCAAGGTCGATCTGGCCTGACCGGCTCATTCCTCGCGCAACGCCGTCATGGGATCCACGCGCATCGCCCGGCGCGCCGGCAGGTAGCTGGCAAGCAGCGCCACGGTGAGGAACACCGCGCAGGTAGCTGCATAAGTAAATGGATCGCTCGCCCGGACGCCGAATAGGAATCCTTCCATGAGTCTGGTCGCCGCCGCCGCGCCCACTAGGCCCAGCGACAATCCGATCGCGGTCAGCTTCAAACCTTGCCCCAGCACCATGCTCCGCACTTCCGAGGGGACGGCTCCCAGCGCGATCCGAATCCCGATCTCGCGTTTTCGTTCCGCGACCGAGCACGCGATCACGCTGTAGACTCCCAGTGAGGCGAGGATCAACGCGACCATGGAAAAGACCGCTAGCAGCATACTGCGCAGTCTCGGCTGTGCCACCGAATCTGACACCTGCTGGTGCATCGTGCGGACGTTGAAAAACGCCGCGTCGGGATCGACCTTCGCCATCGCGGCGCGGACCGCGCTCACGGCGTCGGCGGTACTGCCGTTTGAGCGCACCACCAGCGTACTCCCAGGAATTGTGGTCTGCGACAACGCAGTAAACAGCTCCGGGCGCGGCGCTTCGGCCAGATCGTCTTCCCGAAAACTGCCCACCACACCGACGATCTCCCCGGTCCATTTGGAAGTGCCGAGATCCATGATGATCCGGCTGCCAAGCGGGTCGCCGCGCGGGAAGAACTGGCGTACAAACGCATCATTGACGATTACCACCTTGGCGGAACGTGCGCGATCAGTCCACTCGAAGAATCTTCCGGCGAGCAGGGGCACGCCCATGGCGCGAAAATAGCCGGGCGAGACCACGCGGTTATCGAGAACGATTTTCGTTTCATCCGACTGCACCGGCTGCGAATCGAGCCAGATGCCGGCGGTTTGCTTCTCCTTCCCTAAAGGCAGGTAATTCGTGGTCCCGGCGCTTTCCACACCCGGCGTTTGTTCCAGTTGCGCCAACACTCGCTCGAAAAAATTTTCGCAGCGGGCCAGATCCCGGTAGCGAACGTCGCTGAGCGCCACTTGCAGGGTAACGACGTTCGAAATATCGTAGCCTGGGCGCACTTCGGTAAGCTGGCGAAAACTGCGCGCCAGTAATCCGGCGCTGGCCAATAGGACGACGCCGAGCGCCACTTCCGCGACCACCAGGATGGATCGCAGGCGATTCCCGCGCCGTCCTCCTCGTCCGCCTTCCGTCAACGCCCCGCGGAGTCCCACGCGCGATCCACGCAGGGCGGGAACGATCCCGAACAGCACCGCGGTCGCGAGCGAAAGCAGAATCGAAAAGGCTAGCACCCGCGCATCCACTTGAATTTCCTGAGTGCGGGGAAGCGCCTGAGGATCGAGCGCGATTAGTAGCTTCAATCCGAAGATCGCCAAAGGCAAGCCGAGCGCAGCCCCAATGACCGCTAGCAGACCGCTCTCTATAAGGAGCTGCCGGATCAGCTCTCCACGGTTAGCGCCCACGGCGGCGCGAAGAGCCATCTCCCGGACGCGGGAGGCGCCGCGCGCCAACAGCAGACTCGCCACATTCGCGCATGCGATCAGCAGAACACACCCCACGGCAGCGCCGAGAATCCACAGGGTATAGCGGACCGAGCCAACTTCCTGATCGAGAAAAGTCACCAGCTTCAGGCCAAAACCGCGATCCTCGGGATAGCGTGAAGCGAGGCTGGCGGCGATTCCGTTCATCTCCGCCTGGGCCTGTTGCGGCGTCACACCAGGCTTCAAACGCGCGCAGGTTTGGATCCAGCGCCAGTTTCGACCCGCTACATAAGGCGATTCGGGCGGCAGCGGAGCCCACAAATCATTATCGGCGGGCACTCGAAATTCAGGCGGCATCACGCCGGCAATCTCAAAAGAAACTCCATCCATGAAAATTCGCCGGCCCACAATATTCGGATCCGCGCCCAGGTGATTTTGCCAGAATGAATAACTGAAAATCGCCACCATTTCATGTCCGGCATGATATTCCTCGGGCGAGAAAAGCCGTCCGATGTGAGGCTGGACTCCCAATGTCGCGAAGAAATCAGCGGTCACGCGGGCGCCGGGGAGGCGCATAGGCTCACCGATTCCAGTAACGTTCCAAGTGCCGCGAAAAGCTCCTCCGACGTTTTCCAGAAGCCGCGATTCACGGTGAATTTCCTTGAGATCGTCGTAGTAAAGGCCGCGCAATCCAGCTCCCGAACGCGGCGGCACATTCCATAGCCACACCAGGCGGTTCCCGTCCGGATAAGGCAGAGGCGACAACAGGAGGCGCTCCACCAGTGTAAAAATCGCTGTCGTTGCACCCAGGCCCAATGCCAGGACCAGGGCTGCGGTGAAACTAAACGCGGGGGTTCGGAATAGCATCCGAAAAGCGAACTTAATATCGGAAATCAATTCCCGAAATTATCTCACACGTGTGACAGGACAATTCCGCGCGGATGTATCTCTTCATCTTCAAAATGAAGCGAAACCGCCTCCAGCACATTGGCACGAAGCTCGTCCCACGTCTCCGCTTCCGTGAAGATGCTGTGGCCCAGGGCGCGGGCAAAATAGCCACCTTCGTCCGCGTCGCGAACTTCGAAGATTAGCTCCATGCCCATAGAATAACTGAAGAGCGCCGCTATAATAAGAAAATTCATGCCGTCCAGCATTGCCGCCGATCCTATCGCCAAATACGAGCCTGTTATTGGACTCGAAGTGCACGTCCAACTCGCCACCCGCACGAAAATTTTCTGTGGCTGCCCCACCAGCTTCGGGGCGCCTCCCAATACCAACGTCTGTCCCGTTTGTCTCGGCCTTCCCGGCGCTCTTCCGGTGCTCAGCCGGCAGGCGGTGGAACTGGCCCTCAAGGCGTCTCTTGCGTTGCACTGCGAAGTGAATCCAAAGTCGATTTTCGCTCGAAAAAACTATTTTTACCCCGACCTTCCCAAGGGCTATCAGATCTCGCAATACGATCAGCCTCTGGCCGAGCACGGCTTCGTTGAGATCGAAGTCAATGGTCTCAAAAGGCCCATTTTCATTACGCGAATCCACATGGAAGACGACGCAGGCAAGAGCATCCACGATGGTTTCAAAGATTCCAGCAAGTACACATATGTGGATTTGAATCGCAGCGGTACGCCTTTGATTGAAATCGTTACCGAGCCCGATATCCGCAGCTCCGACGAAGCTTTCGCGTTCCTCACCGAACTGAAGCAAATTCTACAGTTTCTCGAAGTATCGAGCTGCGACATGGAAAAAGGCCATCTTCGCTGCGATGCCAATGTGAGCGTGCGGCTCCGTGGCGCGGAAAAATTCGGCACCAAGGCGGAAGTGAAAAATCTCAACTCCTTCCGGTTTCTCAAAATGGCGCTCGATCATGAAATTGAACGCCAGGTGGACCTCCTCGAAAGCGGCGGTCGTGTCACTCAGGAAACGCGTCTGTTCAACGTCGAGACCGGCGAGACCGTTTCCATGCGCAGCAAGGAAAACGCTCATGATTATCGTTATTTCCCTGAGCCGGACCTGGTTCCGCTGCGCGTCAGCGATACCTGGCTGCTTCGTCTCAAGGACCAGATGGCGGAACTCCCGAATGAACGCCGCCTGCGGTTTATCGAAGCCTACGGGCTGACCGAATACAACGCGGGCGTGCTGACCGCAACCCGCGCGGCGGGCGATTATTTCGAAAAAGTCGCGGCCGTTTCAGGCGATGCGCGGACGGCGGCAAACTGGGTGATGGGCGATCTCGCGGCGCTATTAAAAGAGCATGGCAAGGAAATTGCCGAATCGCCGATAAGTGCCGAAAACCTCGGCCAATTGATCAAGCTGATCGCGCAGGCGAAAATCAGCGGAAAAATCGCGAAAGAAATTCTTCCCAAAATGTTCGCTTCGTCGGAGCCGGCGGAGGCCATCGTGGAGCGCGAAGGTTTGCATCAGATCAGCGACACCGGCGCGCTCGAAAAAATCGTCGATGAAGTGATCGCCGCGAATCCCAAGCAGGTCGAGCAATATCGGGGCGGCAAGCAAACAGTGATAGGCTTCTTAGTCGGGCAAGTCATGAAGGCCAGCCGGGGACAAGCGGATCCCGCTGCCGTAAATGCTCTGCTGAAAGGGAAATTATGATCTGCGTCTCCGTCTTTTATCCACACTCGGCCGGCAAACGTTTCGACCATGCCTACTATGAGCAAACGCATCGTCCGCTGGTGATGGACCGCCTGGCGAACGAAGGCATCACGCGTTACGAAATCGATCAGGGTTTGTCCGGACTGGGACCCGGTTCTGAGCCGATGTTCGCCTGTATCGGCAGACTCTATTTCAATACCGTCGGCGAATTCCAGCAAGGGATGATCGCGCACGGCGCGGAGCTGCAAGCCGATATTCCCAACTTCACCGACATCCAGCCGCAGTTTCAAATCAGCGAGCTGGTGTAGCCGGAGGATCCTCGACATCCATCAGCTCGACGTCGAAGATCAGCTCCGCCTTAGGCGGTATCGAGCCGCGCCCTTTCTCGCCATACGCCAGTTGATAAGGGATGAACAGCCGCCGTTTCCCGCCGACGCGCATTCCTTCAAATCCGGCATCCCAGCCGGGAATCACTTTGCGCTTCCCCTGTTCGAAGGAGAGCGGCTTGCCCTTATCGCGCGACGAATCGAATTTCGTGCCGTCCAGCAGCCAGCCGGTATAGTGGACCGAGAAAACCTTGCCCGCTTCGGCCAGCTTCCCCGTTCCTATCGCGACGTCGATAAAACGCATCGTGTACTGCGCGTGAATCTTTCCCGGCGCGGGCGGAATCGAAGCCGCAAGCTTCTCCCGTTTCGCGCACCCCGTCAGGATAAAAAAGAGCAGTAAGACAGTACAGCGTTTCCCAGGAACGAACATGGTCTTGAAAACATAACACGTATCGTCAGTCACTTGGATTGGGCGCACACGTGCAATGTGAGCTATGCTGGCATCGTCTGACTATGATTACCCTCCGCAACATTGAAAAGTACTTCGAACACGGGCCGACGAAGACGTTCGTGCTCCGCCGCATCAACGTGGAGATCAAGGAGGGCGAGTTTGTCTCCATTATGGGACCCTCCGGCGCCGGCAAATCCACACTGCTCCATTTGATCGGCATGCACGATTCCAGTTGGACTGGCGAATACAATTTTCTCGACCATCCTATCCACAAGCTCAAGAAGAAGGATCGCGACGAGATTTACAAGAAATATTTCGGCTTTGTTTTCCAGAGCTATCATCTGCTCGACTCGCTGACGGTCTATGAGAACCTCGATATTCCGCTCTCCTACCGCAACGTCAAGAAGTCGGACCGCGATGGCATCGTCTGCGATGTGCTCGACCGTTTCCAGATGGTCGGCAAGAAGGATCTGTTCCCGAACCAGCTTTCAGGCGGTCAGCAGCAACTGGTGGCAATCGCCCGCGCCATCATCGCCAATCCCAAAGTCATCCTCGCCGACGAACCCACCGGCAACCTGCATTCGAACCAGGCCAAGGAGATTATGGACGTGTTCCAGAAGCTCAACGAGAGTGGCACCACCATCATCCAGGTGACTCACTCCGAGGTCAACGCGGCTCGCGGTCATCGCATCATCAAAATCGTCGATGGCTGGATCACCAACGACTAAGCATGTTCGATTTCACCCCGGCCGTCCCAAACCCGGACACTCCAGCGCTTTTTACCCGCTCAAATACAACTAAATAAAGAGGCCCTCGACGTGCCTCCTTTTACCCGACTATGCTGCTGGCAATTCTCGCTACCGCCTCACTGGCTGCCGTCGCCAGTCCATCCAACCACACCAACCTGGTGACCCAGCCGGCAATCCAGGAAGAAACCCGGTGGCATGGTTGGTTGCCCGCCGGACAAGTGGTCGAAGTCAACAATATCCACGGGAATGTGCGCGCCGAGCCTGCCAGCGGCGACGAAATCGAGGTCATCGCGACCAAAAGAGGTTTTAGCGATCCCGCCCAGGTGGCCATCAATGTGGTGGAGCACAAAGGCGGAGTCACCATCTGCGCCGTCTATCCGGATGCTGATTCCACCCATCCGTTCGATTGCCGGCCCAGCCATGGCGGCGGATTTAGCGTCGCCTCCACTTCCGATTCGATGGCGCGCATTCGCTGGGAGAATGGCGGCGGCGGCGACGTCATGTTGAACGACCTGCGTGTCGATTTCGTGATCCGCCTCCCGAAGCGCTTGCGCTTCATCGGCCGCACGGTGGATGGCGATATTTCAGCTCATATGCTGACACAGGATATCGATGCCCACAGCGTGCTCGGCGACGTGCGCGTCGATCTCAGCGTCAGGCAGGGCGCCGAAGTTCATGCCGAAACGGCGAAAGGCCGCGTCAGCTCCGAATTTCCTCTTTCCATGCGCGGTAATTCCGCCCACGGAATTCTGGCCATTGGACACGTTGGCCATTCGCGCCGGACCCTCCGTCTGAGGACCGATACCGGCGACATTCTCCTCGAACGCGAGATGTAGCCCGCATACTGGGCTGCTTTACGCTATCCTAAGCGGTTCAGTGCCGATCTACGCCGCGACGATTTTCCTAAGCGCCTTTCTCCTCTTTCAGGTGCAACCCCTTATCGCCAAGATTATTCTGCCCTGGTTTGGCGGATCCGCCGCCGTCTGGAGCGCGGCCCTGCTGTTTTTTCAGCTCGTGTTGCTGGCTGGATACGCCTACGCGCATTGCTCCATTCGGTTCCTGAAAGCGAAAAATCAGATGATCCTGCACGTCCTGCTGTTGTTGGCCAGTTGTGCGCTGCTCCCGATTCTGCCGTCCGAGACATGGAAACCCACCGAATCGGGCGACCCCACCCTGCGCATCCTCCTGCTGCTGTTCGCCACCATCGGCCTGCCCTACTTTTTGCTTTCCTCGACCAGCCCTCTGCTCCAAGCCTGGTATGTCCGCCGCTCCGGCAGCGGGATGCCTTACCGCCTGTTCGCGTTGTCGAATTTCGGATCGCTGCTGGCGCTGGTCAGCTTCCCTTTTCTAGTCGAGCCTCGCCTCACATCGAAATACCAAGCCTATTGCTGGAGTCTCGGATATGTAGCTTTCGCCTTGCTCTGCGCTCTGACAGCCTGGTCCAGCCGCAATGCCACCAACCGCGCCTACAGCGAGCAGTTCCACGAGCCAGCCCCTCGTCCCACGCTGACCGATCTCGCCCTCTGGGTCAGTCTGGCCGGCGTGGCTTCGGTTCTCTTAGTCTCCATCACCACCCATCTCAGCCAGAACGTCGCCCCGATTCCTCTTCTCTGGGTGCTCCCTCTCGCTCTTTACCTGGCCACGTTCATGATCGCGTTTGAAAGCGACAAGCTCTATCACCGCGGAGTCATGTTCGTCCTGCTGGTGCCCATGTTTTATTACCTGTCCCGCGACCTTTACAGGGAAGACGGCAACCTCCATATCAGGATCCTGATTCCCGTTTTTTCCGGCGGCCTCTTCCTCTGTTGCATGTTGTGTCACGGCGAACTTGCCCGCCGCCGCCCCGCGCCGCAACACCTGACGCTCTTCTACCTGATGGTCTCGCTCGGAGGCGCGCTTGGCGGAATCTTCGTCGCCCTCATTGCCCCCCGCGTATTTCCGTCGAATCTCGAACTCCCCTTGGCCATCGGCGCCTGCGCGGTCCTCGCCGCGATGGTGATGTGGGATGGTATCGAGAACAAGATCGGACGATGGATCTTGCGCGTTCCCATGGTGCTCGCTGTCGGATTTCTTCTTGCCTACCTCGCTCGAAAGGAGGTCGATAACCGGAAAGGGCTGCGTTTGGAAGTACGCAATTTCTACGGTGTCCTGCATGTCAAGGACGACCTCGCGGCCACCGCCGATGAGTACAGTGAGCGCACCTTGCTCCACGGCACCATTAACCACGGCAGCCAGATCCTGGACGAAGCGCTGGAGTTCAAAACCACGTCTTATTACGGCACCTACTCCGGGATCGGCCGTGCGATTCTCGCCCTTCAGAAGCGCGGCCCGGTTCGCGTAGGCGTGGTGGGACTCGGCGCCGGCGTTCTTTCGAATTACGGCCGTGAAGGCGACTTTTATCGTATTTTCGAGATCAATCCGCTGGTTGAAAAAATCGCTCAAACCCAGTTCACCTTCTATCCGCATTCTCCCGCCGATAAACGCATTCTGATGGGGGACGCCCGCCTCACCATGGAGCGCATGGACAGTCTGCAACTGGATCTTCTCGCCATCGACGCCTTTTCGAGCGACGCCATCCCCATCCATCTGCTCACCCGCGAGGCGCTGGCCGTCTACTTCCGGCATCTGAAACCGGATGGCATTCTGGCCTTGCACATTTCCAATCGCTACCTCGATTTGGAGCCAGTCTGTGCCCGCGGCGCGGAGTTCTTCAACAAACAGGCCATGACCGTTTCCGACGACGGACAGGAAGAAACTTATTATTCCGCCTCCACCTGGGTGCTCGTCACATCCGACGCCGCGATTTTTGAGGACGATGCCTTCGACAAAGCGTATATGGAGCCTGCCCAAGCCAAACCATCCTTCCGCGCCTGGACCGACGACTACAGCAATATCATCCAAATCCTCAAACTGGACTAAACCGAGTCCCCATCCGCCCCCGCGCCGCCCGCCGTATCGACCGTACCAACCGTTTCACTCCGCGTTCCCAATCCGGAAACAGGTCGACATACTGCATCTGCTCCGCGATCTGCGCCGGTACCGTGCAGCGCTCCAGCCTGACCGGCAGGAAAAACACCTCATCGAGCGGCCGCTGCCCGGCGCACTCCATGGCGTGCCGCAACTCGCTTTGGAACTGCCCTCGTTTAGATACCGATTGCGACGAAAAGCACGCCACAAATGCATCCGCATCGGCAATCGCCCTCTCGATGGATTGCGTCCAATTCTGTCCCGGCATCAGCCGGTCCTTATCCAACCAGGGCGAACATCCCGCGGCTCGCAGCGAATCGCATAACCGGCGCACCACGCTCAAGTCCTCCATCGCATACGCCACGAAAACCGTGGGCTCCGTCTCCGGATCGAACCGGTAGCCCCGCGCCGACGCGTGAAATCTTCCTAACCCCTCTATTTCCACCGCTTGCCCCGCTTCGAGCGATCTGCGCACGATCTCAAAAATCGCCGTGCTTTTTTTCATCGGGGGAGTAATTTTCCCAATCCCGGCAGTTTCACCGGACGCCTCTGGCGTAGCTTATTGAGAATATTGTGAACCAGTTCGTCCACCTCGTTTCGAGCCTCCGACTTGGACAACCCGGTCTTCCGGGCCAGCGTTTTAGCCAATTCTTCCCGTTTCATGTGATCTCAACTTAACTTAATATTTTTAGGCCGTTTGGCATATGCAATACGTATCTAATTGTAAATAAATAACTTATAAAATAATTGCGAATCGTCACTCCGGTCCAATGAAGTCATTTTAATCGGCCTTTAAGGGTGTCTTCATGTCCAATTGACATGATAGGTTTGCAAGACGGCCTTGAGTCGTCGACATAATCAAGGAGAAAATACACCATGAAAAAGATCATGACCACGATGCTCGGCCTTTCCCTCATCCTCGGCGCTGCTAGCTTTGCTTTCGCGCAGGATACCAAGACCACGGCCACCAAGGCGCCCAAAAAGGCGAAGGCCAAGAAGACCACCGCCACCAGCAAGATGTAGTTGGCGCCCGGCTTTAAGCCGGGATTCAGGTTTTCAACTGCCGCGCCCGCAGCCCTCTTATAAGGGGGGCGGGCGCGGTTTTGATTTTTGCCCCGTCTGCAATTCCCTTCCTTGAAGATTTTTCCCTCGTAAATGAAGTTTCTTGCATCCTATTGAACTTTTGCCTCATCCACATCGTTAAATGAGTGTACAGCGTTAAGTGAAATTTGATCGATAAGGAGATTATGATGATTAAGCGTTTTCTGCTACTCGTGTCCGTGGTTTCTTTGGCCGTCGCCAGCGCCGCCAGTAACTTCAATTTGAACTTCTATCAGCCTACCGTTGTCAACGGGACAACTCTCAAGATCGGCGAAGCGAAGCTTGAGATTAGAGACAACAAAGCCATCGTCAAACAGGGAAAGACCAGCGTCGAAGCCGCCGTGAAGGTGGAGACGTCGAATTCCAAGTACTTGTACACCACCATCGGTTACAAGGAAGGCGACGGCCACCAGATTAAGGACATCACTCTGGCCGGAACCACCACGAAGTTGGTTTTCGAGTAACGGTTTTACCGCTTTCTTTGCAAGCTGTGCGGCTATCGTCCTTGATAAAGCCCGGTAGCCGCATCGACGAACACGCTCCACTGCGCCGCCGCCACGGAATCACCCCAATAAACCCGCCATACCGGGTCCGGATAGCGCGCGGTACACTCCAGAACGAATTTCGGATGCGGCTTCGGTCCAACGTTCTTGAAATAAGTGTCACTGTGGGCGATGGCGGTTTGCAGCACATCCGGCGTGTCGGTTTTTAAGGCTTGGATCAGGAATGGTTTGTCCGCTCCTCCGGCACGCCAGGCTTCGTCCTGGCTGGCAAACACGCCTTTGTGAAGATTGCCGGCCGCCTCGATCGCGGACCAGGTGAAGATGCGCAGCCTGCCCTTCGTTTGGGATACGTAAGTCGCCTCCCATGCCGCGGCCTTTCCGTGGTCGCCCGGTAGCTCTTCCAGGTCGAGGCTGCGAACCAGCAGAGGTTCGGCATCGATCGCCCAGGCGCGCGCGGGTCCGTACGTTTGATAGAACGCCTGCCGGCCCGTCAATGGCTCCGGCGGTTTCTCGGGAGTCTTCGCCACCGGCGTCTCGGAGCACGCACTCAGCAACAGGACCGCCGCGACGGGAAACCAAATCTTCATCACTCCTAATGTCGGCTGCCGAACCGCAGCCTGTCAACATCGGGCGTATAATCGATGCAAGGACGGGGTGAAATCATGCGAACCTCGCGTGTTCCGGCGATCCTCGCGAGCGCTGCTTTTGCGGCGATGCTGATGCCTGGGCAATTCATTCCGCATCCGGCCACCAACGGCGGCAATGGACCTGTCGGAGGCTCATCGGCCATTGGCCTTGCGCCCGCCGGCGGCACCACGAGTCCGTCGGCCAGTCACGATGCCATTGTGCCCGGCACCTTGTTTTTCGGCAAAGTGGTGATGCCCGATGGCACTTCCCCTCCTTCGCAGGTCGTCATTGAACGGGTTTGCAGCGGCGCGGCGCGCCCGCAGGCATTTACCGACTCCAGTGGGAACTTCAGTTTTCAAGTGGGGCAGACGCCGGATATGGTTCCCGACGCCACGATCAACCGCATGTCGGCCGGCTCGCCGCAGTCGAGTTCCGTCTCCGGCTACGCCTGCGATTTGCGTGCTTCCCTCACCGGCTATCGCTCCGATGTTGTTTCGCTCGGCAGCCGGCGCAACATGGGCGATTCGAATCTCGGAACGATTTTCCTGCACCGCCTCCCGAACACGGAAGGCTTGACAGTCAGCGCCACCTCCGCTCTGGCTCCCAAAGATGCCCGAAAAGCCTTTGAAAAAGGGCTCGAAGCGGTAAAGAGATCGAAGTTCGATCAGGCCCAGGCCGGCTTTGAGAAGGCCACCGCCCTGTATCCGCGCTATGCCGCCGCGTGGTTCGAACTGGGGCGTGTTTTGGAACAGCGTGAACACCCGGCCGAAGCCCGCGGCGCTTATGCCAAGGCCATTGCCGCCGATTCGAAATTCGTCAGTCCTTATGTGCGGCTTTACCTGCTCTCCCTCAAGGAACAGAACTGGGAAGAGGTTGCTGCGACCACGGAGCGCATTATGCGCCTCAATCCTTACGATTTCCCCAACGCCGCGCTACACAACGCCGTGGCGAATTGCCAGTTGGAGCGGCTCGACGCTGCCGAAAAGAGCGCCCGCCAAGCCGCGGCAATGCACGGAAGTCCAAAAGCCAATTACGTTCTGGCGGTGATTCTGGCGAAAAAGCAGGACTTCAAAGGCGCGGTGGAATGCTTGCGGGCGTATCTGAACTCGGACGCCATCAGCGATCGGGAGCGGGTCGCAAGAATGCTCGCCGACATCGAGAAACAACTGCAAGCCAGTAACTAACGCGGAAATTTTCTCGTCCCTTTGTGAACATGAAAATGAGAAGGTATCGAGTCGAGGCGTTAATCTCAGTTCTTATCGCTGCCGCCTGTGTCGCCTCCGCGCAAGGCCGCGGTGGACGCGGCGGAGCCAACGCCCAACCACAAACTCCGCCCGCGGCCACGCCCGCACCAACGACCACGCCGCACCTGCCTCCGCCCGAAGAAAAGACTTCCGTGACGCATCACAAAGCGGTCGTCGGCGGCCAGGAGATCGCCTATACCGCGACCGCCGGCAACTACGTGATTAAGGACGATGCAGGCAATCCCAAGGCTTCGTTCTTCTACGTCGCCTACACCAAAGACGACGTTGCCGATACCAGCAAGCGTCCTCTATCTTTCGTCTATAACGGCGGTCCCGGCTCCGCCTCGTCGTTCACGCACATGGGTCTTGGACCCAGGCACGTCGTCCTTTCGCCCGATGGACACGGCCTCGGACCCGCGCCCTACGCGATCGAGGATAACGAGGATTCGTTCCTGGACGCGACCGACATGGTTTTTATCGATGCCGTCTCCACAGGCTACAGCCGGCCTGTTCCCGGCGAAAACGCGGCGCAGTTTTATGGAGTGGTGCAGGACGCAACCTGGTTCTCCGACTTCATCTATCAATACACGACGCGCGCGGAGCGCTGGCTCTCGCCGAAATTTCTGATCGGTGAAAGTTACGGCACCACGCGCTCGGCCCAGCTTTCGAAAGTTCTCGAACAGCGCCATCAGATGTATTTGAACGGTGTCGCCCTGCTGTCTTCGGTCGGATTCGGGAATTGGGGCGCCGACGATCGCACCAAATACTGGCTGCCGACCATTGTCTGCTCCGGCTGGTTTCACAAGCTGCTCGCGCCCGACTTGCAGAAGTTGACGATTGAACAAATCGCCCAAAAGGCGCGTGATTTCGCCCACGGACCCTACGCGCTCGCGCTCGAAAAAGGCGATACCATTTCCGCTGCGGAGAAAGCTCAAATCGTGAAGGAACTGGCCCGTTTCACCGGCCTCTCGCCCAAGTACATCGAGGAAACGAATCTCCGCATCAGCCCGCAGCGCTGGTTTAAGGAGCTGTTGCGTGACAAACGTGAAACCGTCGGCCGTCTCGACGCCCGCTTCACTGGTTACGATGTCGATGCCGCCGGCGAGCGTGTCGAATACGATTCGAGCGAGGCTTCTTATGAAGGCGCCTATGTGGCCACCTTCCAGGACTACGTGCGCCGCGATCTCAAGTGGAATACCGATATGTTTTACACGGTCACGGCGAACGTCCGGCCGTGGGATCAAGGCCCGGCCGGCGGTCCCGCCGAGGCGTTGCGCTCCGCGATGACGGAACAGACCCATTTAAAACTGCTGGTCATCTGCGGCTATTACGACCATGCGACTCCCTTCAACGGCATTGAGCAAACCGTCAATCACATGGGCCTGGAGCCGTCGGTCCGCAAGAATGTGAGCTTCACCTACTATGAAGGCGGCCACATGATGTACATCGATAAGAAGGCCAACGACAAACTGCACAAGGATGTCGACGATTGGATCAACTCCAGTTATAAGCACTAAAGCTGTTTCAGAATTTCTCTCGACCCAGTCTTCAGTGCGGGGATTCAGCCTAACATTAGCGCCGCATTGCCAACACCGCATTGAGCCCGCCGAATGCAAACGAGTTTGAGAGCGCCCATTCAACCTGCACGTCGCGCGCGACATTAGGCACCACATCCAAATCGCAAGCCGGGTCGGCGCCGAGGAAATTCGCAGTGGGCGGAATCACTCCCCGCGAAAGCGCCAGTAAAGTTGCCGCTGCCTCAATCGCTCCCGCCGCGCCCAGCGCGTGTCCATGCATCGATTTGGTGGAGCTCACTAGCAGCGTGGCCGTATGCGCGCCGAACACAGTGCGGATCGCCTCGGTCTCGGTCGGATCGTTGGCCATCGTTCCGGTACCGTGAGCGTTAATATAGCCGATCGCTTCCGGTACCGCGCTCGCGTCAAAAAGCGCAGCGCGTATCGCCTGGGCTGCGCCGTCTGCCAGAGGCTGCGTCAGATGATGCGCGTCGCTCGACATGCCGAAACCGGCGATCTCTCCATAAATATGCGCGCCACGAGCCTTGGCGCTCTCAAGCGGCTCCATCACCAGCATGCCCGCGCCTTCGCCCAGAATCAGCCCCTTGCGATCGCGTGAAAATGGACGGCATGTGTCAGGCGACACCACCCGCATTCCTTCCCATGCCTTCAGCATGCCTGGTGAAAACGGAGCCTCACTGCCACCGGCGATCGCCAGCTCCACCGCGCCATTCCGAATCATCCAAAACGCCTGCCCGATGGCGTGATTCGCGGAGGAGCAGGCGGTCGAGACAGTATAGACTGGCCCGGTAACTCCCTGCTCGAAGGAGATGCGGCTGGCGCCGGCGTTCGACATCGCCTTTGGAATCGCGAAAGGAGAAAAGCGAGTCTGCTTGCGCTCATAATAATCGCGGAAGGATTCGTCCTCGCTGGTCTGCCCGCCGGTCGAGGAGCCGGTCACGACAGAGGAGCGTCCGCGCAATTCCTGAGTCCATTCGATCCCCGCATCGGTCACCGCTTCGCGCGCGGCGACCGCGGCGAATTGCGCGAAACGATCCAGCAATGCCAATTCCTTTTCGTCAAAATGATCGGCGGTTCGATAGTCGCGCGCCTCCGCCGCATTTGGGAAACGAACTGTTCCAGGCGCGACGATCTCCATTGGACGAATGCCGCTCTCTCCCGCAGCCAGCGCCCGCCAGAACGATTCCCGATTCGCGCCCACCGCGGAGATGACGCCGATGCCGGTTACGGCAACGCGCCTCAAGCGGCTCCTTGCGAAGAAGGTTTTTGCGCCAGCAATTGGGCAATGCCCTGCGCCATTTGGCGGACGGACTTGATCGTACGCGCTTCTTCATCGTCGATGTCGACGTTGAATTCACTCTCCAGCGCGAAAATCAGGTTGATACCGTCCAGCGAATCGATCTTTAACTCTTCAAAGGTGCTGTCGATGGTCACTGTTTCGGGCGGGATCCGCTGGGTCTTGGCAATGACCTTGATCACGCGGGCTTGTAGGTCTTCTGACAGCTCGGCATCCATGCATTCATAATATAGCCGCGCGATCCCTGAATCCTCGAAACACAATAATTTTACAAACATAGAGCGTCTGCGCACCATCCAAACAACAGGGATCATGCAACGATGGAATTGAACACGCCTTGACCTTTGCAATTCTGATATTGGCTCTCTGGCTTCCCCTGTCGGCCGCGGATCTCGACGCGGGCTATCGCTCTATGTACGATCTCGATTTCTCCTCCGCCCATCAGGATTTCGAGTCATGGAAGCTCTCGCACGGGGACGATCCGATGGGTCCTGTATCGAATGCCGCGGCCTATCTTTTTTCTGAGCTGGAGCGATTGCACGTGCTTGATTCGGAGCTGTTCGTCGACGACGATAAGTTCCGTCTGCGCCAGCATCTGGCCGCCGATCCCGCCGTGAAACGCGCCTTTGAAGACGAGCTTTCAGCCGGTCGCCAAGCTGCGCAGCGCGTGCTCGCGCACTCTCCGGACGATCAAAATGCGCTGCTGGCGGAGGTGCTGTCGCATGGCTTGGAGGCCGATTATTTATCGTTGATCGAGCATCGCGACCTGGCCGCTCTCAGCGTGGTGAAGGAAGGCCGCGCGCTGGCCGTGCATCTGCTCAACACCCATCCCGATTGTTACGACGCGTATCTGGCCATCGGCGTCGAGAATTATCTGCTCAGCTTGAAGCCCGCGCCAGTCCGATGGATGCTCAACTGGGGCGGCGCGCAAACGAATAAAGAAGTGGGAATCGCCAAGCTGCGCCTCACCGCTGAAAAAGGAAATCTGTTGCAGCCCTATGCGCGCATGCTGCTGGCCGTGGCCGCGCTACGCGATAACGACCGCGGCGCAACTGCGCGGATCCTCGAGGGGCTGGTCAGCGAATTTCCCCACAACCGGCTTTATGCCGCCGAACTGGCGCGAGTAAAAGGCGCAAAATAAATTTATGAGAATTGCCAGCGCGGCAACGGCGCTACCGAAGCATCAGTACGATCAGCAGACGATTTTGCAGGCGCTCAAATTTCATTGGGCGGATCAGCTCGAAGTGCCGGACCTGCTGGATCGGCTGCACGCGCGCACCGGCGTCGAGACGCGATCGCTCGCGCTGCCGATTGAAGCCTACCCCGCATTGAAAAGCTGGGGCGAAGCGAATCAGATCTGGATCGATACCGCGTGCGAGCTTGGCCAGAGCGCCATTTGCCAGGCTCTCACCCGCGCCGGCCTTTCCGTCAAGGACCCCGCTGCGATCTTCTTCGTCTCGATCAGCGGCGTCGCCAGCCCGTCGATTGACGCCAAGCTGGTCAACTTGATGGGCCTCCATCGCAACATCAAGCGCATGCCGATTTTCGGGCTCGGATGCGTTGCCGGAGCGGCGGGGATCGCCCGCGCCGCCGACTACGTGCGCGCCTTTCCGGATCAGGCGGCGCTGCTTCTCTCGGTCGAATTGTGTTCGCTCACCATTCAGCGCGACGACCTGTCGATCGCCAATCTCATCTCCTCAGGATTGTTCGGCGACGGCGCCGCGGCCGTCATTGTGGTCGGCGACCAACACCCCTGCGCGGGTCCCGAGATCCTGGCCACGCGCTCCGTTTTCTATCCCGATTCCGAGGACGTGATGGGTTGGGATATTGGCGAGCGAGGCTTCCGTATCGTCCTGTCGAAAGAAGTTCCGAACATGGTATATCGCCACCTGGCGGGCGATATCGATGCCTTCCTCGCCGATCACGATCTGGGCCGCGGCGATATTGGCGCGTGGGTGATGCACACCGGCGGCCCGGCCATTCTCACGGCCACTGAAAATGCGCTCGCTCTGCCCGATGGCGCGCTCGACGCGTCGTGGGACTGCCTGCGCCGCGTCGGGAATCTTTCTTCCTCTTCGGTCCTGTTCGTGCTCGAAGAATTTCTCGAACGCCGCAAGCCGGCGCCGGGAACGTATGGCCTTCTTGCCGCCATGGGCCCAGGCTTTTGCTCGGAACTGATATTACTAAGGTGGTGAGTAAAATCTGGGACGTCGTCGTCGCCGGCGCGGGACCAGCGGGTCTGGTGGCGGCCATTGCCGCGCGCCGCAAAGGCTTCGACGTCGCGGTTTTTGAGGGGATTTCTTCCACCGCGCCCATTGACAAGTGTTGCGGCGAAGGTTTGATTCCCGATGCGCTCGACGCTCTGCGCAAGCTGGGAATCGTTCTTCCCCCGGCGGCGGGAATGCCCATCCAGGGGATTCGATTTCTGGACGGCGCGACGGTGGCCGAGGCGCGCTTCTCGCAGCAGGACGGCATCGGCGTTCGCCGCACCGCTCTTCACTCTCTGCTTGCCGACCAGGAGTCCCGAGCTCATCTTCTGGTGTCAAAGAGGTATCTTTCCCTGAGGCCGCGGTGCTTGTCGAGGCGGAGAACGGATCGCTGGGAGAAGTGTTTGAGACCATTGTAGGTGATGCGATTGATTCAGATGTTATTAGCTGAAATTCACTCCAGCTAGATGCTTGCTACGCCTGCCCTTCCATTCAGGAGGCTGCATAGGCTTAGGTGGAGT